>JBICIE010000012.1:0-31240 GCA_043101635.1 Phycisphaerales bacterium JB039
GCGAGCCATCGCCATCGCAGTCAGCGCCCGGATCGCCCGCGGCGAACAGGTTCTGGAAGCAGAGGAAGTCGAAGAAGGTCAGTTCGCCATCGCCGTCGCAGTCGGCGAAGCCGGATCCCTCGACCGCGACACAGGCGGAGAACTCGGATGTGCTTCCCGTCGGCACATGCGTTGCCGTCGCGGTCACCAGCGCGCCGGCCGGCGCCGCGACATCCAGCGCCACCGACACCGGGGCGTTGCCCGCGCCATCCGTCGTCACCATCCCGGCGCCGAGGAAGTCTGCTCCCTCGCCGTGGCCCGCCGGATCGCAGCGTTCGCTCGCGAAGAACTCCAGCCGGAACTGCTCACCCGGCAGGCTGTTGAATGTCCCGGTGATCAGCGTCCCTGCCGGGCTCGCCGTCGCCGCTTCCAGCACGGGGAAGTTCTGCAGGCCGTTGCCGCCGGTGTCGGGATCGAGCGGATCGTTCGGCGTCACGCCGGTCTCGAAGCGATCGGTGATCAGGTCGATCCCCAGGCCGCCGTTGTCATGGATCGAGTTGCCCGTGATCTGCACGCCGCGGTAGGTGTTCGCAACGCTGACGCCGGCCTGCAGGTGCCCGGCGATCTCGTTGCCATCCAGCGCACCGGGCCCGCCGATGCGCACCTGCTCGACCGGTCCGAGGTAGTAGTTGCGCGTGCTGATCCCGGTCACACTTCCAAGCGTTGCGGCGCCGGTGGCGTCCAGCCCGATCGCGTTGCCCGTGATGGTGACGCCGCTTCCCGTCCCGTAGACGCTGATGGCGTCGCCGAGTCTGCCGAAGAAGTGCGGGCCGACGCCGCGCCCGAGGATGCCCGCGATCTGGTTGTTACGGATGAGCGTGTCGTTGTTCTCGCCCTCAAAGAGGATGCCGGCCGTCGTCGCCTGGTGGCCCTGCTGCATGCCATCGGGAGTCGTGCCGATCCGGTTGTTCTCGATCACGGTTCCGATGGTGTCGAACAACTGCACGGCGAAGCCGCTCGGGTAGCCCTCGCTGTCGTACGTGCCCAGGCCGACGATGTAGTTGCGGTCATCAGGCGCCGGGCCGCCGATGCGGTTGTTGCTGGCCGGCTGGCCCCCGCCGACCCAGCCGAGTACCCGCAGCCGGCTGACGGTGTTGCCGAGCACGACATTGTCGCTGGAGCGGTCGATCTGGATGTACCCGGCGGTGTTGTTCCTGATCAGGCTGCCCGATCCCCCGAAGACCTCGATGCCCATCTGCGTGTTGTCCTCGACGCGTCCGTTGGATCGCGTCAGCGAGACGACGCTGTTGTCAAGGCCCCTGACCACGCAGTTGTCGGCGTTGAGGTACAGCGTCGGCCCGCGCAGGACGATCTCCCATCCGTCCGGGTTGGTGTCGCCGGTGAACGCGGTCTGCGTCGTGCCGTCGATCGTGACCTCGTCGTAGGACCGCCAGTAGAAGCCCACGACCGTGTGCAGCACTGCCCTCCCGGGGTACAGCCAGGGCAGATACGTCCACTGGCTCTCGGGGATGGCGAAGCCGATCGTCTGATGCCCCGGCGTGTTGTTGGAGGCGATCAGCGCCTCTGAGAGCGAGATGTGGCCATCCGGCCCCGGCAGATCCGCCATGGTCGCCGTCGCCGGATCGATGTCGATGATGTCATCGATGATGTCGACGGTGATGACCTGGGCGGGAGCCGACGAGGCGCCCACGCAGCCCGCCGCCACAACAGAACATACCAGAGACCTGCTCATGTCCGCCTCCAAGGTCGGCCTGCCGGCTCGGAAGGCCCGACAGGATTCTATTCGAACCACCGGATCATCGCCGCGAACCGGCCATCCAGCAGCCTCATCAGGCGCCGCGCTGTGGACTCCGCCAGGCGGCTGATCCCTGTCCTGGTCGGGCCAGCTCTACTGAATGCGCAGGGCCGGATCGCTCCGACCCCGCGCGTGGGGGAATGAGGTCACCGGCACATCGCGGCAAATGCGTTCTGGAAACACAGGAAGTCGAAGAAGTCGAGCCGGCCGCTCCCGTCGCAGTCCGCCTGCGGGTCGCCCGCGGCGAACTGATTCTGGAAGCACAGGAAGTCGAACAGGTCCAGTGCCCCGCTTCCATCACAGTCGGCGTAGCAGGCGCCGTCGCCGGGGATCTTCATCGTGGTGAAGTCCGCCAGCGTCGCGTCCCGCCACGAATAGCCCGCGATGTAGATGGCGCCGGCGCCATCCATCGCAAAGCCGCCCAGACTCGTGAACGAATCGGTGTGCGTGCCGGTGTCGAAGCGCCACTGCTCCTTCATCGCGCCGTCCGTGTCGTGGCGGGCAATCGTGAAGTCATACCCGGCGTCATCGTCGTACTGCCAGTCAAGCCCGACGTACAGGTCGCCATCGGGCCCCAGCATGATCGACAGCGCCTCCTGGAAGTCCCACGGGCTCGGCCCGTCGTACACATGCCGCCAGCGCTCGACGCCATCGGCGCGGAACGAGACGATGTAGCCGTCGACATCCATCTCGTTGTCCCACCCGCCGGACATGTAGATGTTCCCTTCGTCATCAAAGACGAGTTCCCCGGCGCCATCGGCCCGGACGAAGTCCATCTTTGCCTCCCACTGCAACTGGCCCGCCGGGGAGTACTTGAGCAGCAGCGTGTCGAAGTTGCGGTTGTCCTCGCTGGTGAACACGTGGCCGATGACGTACACATTCCCGGCGGCGTCCGCGCGCACGTGGAAGGAGTCGTCCAGCCCGGGGTTGGCGCCCCCGCTGTCGTACTGCGCCTCCCACAGCACGCTTCCGTCCGGGGCAAGCTTCACGGTGTAGATGTCATCCTGCGCGCCCGACAGGTCGCCCGCCTGGGCGATGCCGGTGGCCAGGACATTGCCGGCGCCATCCAGGCGCACATCACGCGCCCCGGCGCCGAGGTGCTGCGGGAAGTCGAACAGGTACTCCCACGCCATGTTGCCGTCGGTGTCGTACTTCAGCACGTGGAAGTGCGTGGCGTAGCGGCCCAGCGAGTCGGGCTCCTTCAGCGAGAAACCCGCGATGTAGGTGTTGCCGGCGCTGTCGACCGTCATCGACTCGGGGATGTCGCTCCAGTTGCCGTGTCCGTTGTACTGGCGGGTCCACAACTGCGACCCGTCCGGCCCGTACTTGATCGTGAGGTAGTCCCAGTCCGAGCCCCCGCTGTGGCGCGACCCGCCCCAGGTGACGCCGACCACGTAGGTGTTGCCCGCGCTGTCGACGCCGACGCCCCGCGGCTCGTCGATCCACTCGAGCGCGTTGTCGTACCGCTGCGTCCACAGTTCGTTGCCGGTGGCGTCGTAGCGGATCGTCACGATGTCCGACACGCCCGCGGCATCGTCCGAGACGCCCACCACGCTCACCGTGCCGCCCGGCCCCAGCGCGATCGTCGTCGCGGCGTCGGAGCGACTGGCCGGCCCGTCATAGTGGCGCACCCACGCCGGATCGGGCTGAGCCGCCCCGGCGGCTGTGATGACAACGGCGCCGGCCACGGCGCCGGCCAGACGACAGGTGGTTGGGCTCGGGATCAACAGAAGACGTGAGGGACGGACGGGTGATCGACTGCTGCGCATAGCTCAGGTTCCTTGTGAGCGCCGCCGAGAGGGAGGTCGCGCCCGTCACCTCCAATGCAAGAGCCGTTCCAGACAGCGCGCGCTCGGCAGCACAGGCTCAGCCGGCCAAGGGTGGCCGCCTCGGGCCTGTGGTGTACTGATCCACCGAAGCGCCGCATCTCGAAGCGTCGGCCGCCGGCCACGCCGCGGCAGGCCAGTCTCCCCCATCTCCCCTCAAAACCGCTGAACCTGCAGCAGTTCTATCTCCACCGCCCGCCACGCCCCGCCGATCAGTTCCCAGTCCACCGCCCACCACGAGGAGGTCGGGAAGCGCGTCGCCTCCGGGATCACCCGCACCCGCACCTGCGTCCGCCCCACCTCCGGCCCGTCGGCGACCGCCTGCAGGCTGGTGACGCTCCACTCGTCCACCGCGTAGGCGCCGGTCATGTACTCCTCGGCCCGCCCGATGATCTCGCCCTTGCCGAGGGCGTCGAGCCGGATGCCGGCGCCCGTCAGACGGACCTGCACCGACCCGTCCAGCAGGTCGTCCAGGGCCCGCGTGTCCACCTCGGCCACCGCCCCGATCAGGGCCCGCGTCCTGCCCTTGAGCGCCTCCCGCGGCGTCTCGATCACCGTGGCAGCCACATAGGCCGCGATCGCCAGCGCCACGCCGGCGCCCCCCGCCGCCAGCCCCAGCCGCCCCCGGCCGGCCCGGCGCAGCAGCCACAGCCCGATCAGCCCCGCCGCCAGCAGCGCCAGCACCGCCGGGACCGGATTGTCCAGCAGCAGGCGATCCGCCAGCGGCGCCGTCGGCAGAGACGGCGGAGGTTCCTGCTGAGTAAGCTGTGCGGCCATCTGCGCCTCCAATGTTGGAACCGTACCGGCGCCGGCGCCGCTCAGCACACAGAGCGCTCGACCATGCCCGAACCCGGCGACGCCATCCTGATGCGCAATCTGCGCGCCCTGGCGCGCACGTCGCCGCGCGCTGTCGAACGGATCCGCAGCGCGACCGCGCCGCCGCAGATCCTCTTCGAGCCCACCGACGACGAGGTTCCCGCCCTGGCCCTGGCCGGCAAGTGGCTCACCAGCCGCAGGCGCCCGCTGGTCGAGGCGCAGCGCCTGGCCGAGACGGTCGAGCCTGCGAAAGTCGGCATCGTCGTCGTCACCGGCTTCGGCGCCGGCTACCACATCGTGAAGCTGGCAGAGCGCATCGGGACCGCTGGGCTGATCATCTGCTTCGAGCCCGATGTCTCCCTCCTGCGCGCCGCGCTGGAGCGCATCGACGTCGCCACCGTCCTGGAGAAGGCCAACATCATCCTCGTCACCGAGGCCGATGACACCGCCGCCCTCACCAGCCGGCTCGCCGGCGCCGAGGCCCTGCTCGCCCTCGGCGTGCAGATCGTCGAGCATCCGCCCAGCCGCGAGCGCCTCGGCGCCGACTCGGCCCGCTTCCTTGAGATGTTCACCGGCGTCGCCCGCTCGGTGCGCACCACGCTGGTCACCACGCTGGTGCAGTCACAGCGCACGCTCGCCAACGAGCTGGATAACCTCGGCGCCTACGTCACGAGCTGCGGCGTGGCCGAACTCGCCGGCTCGCTGGCCGGCCGCCCCGCCATCGTCGTCAGCGCCGGGCCGAGCCTGCAGCGCAACATCCATCTGCTGGCCCGCGAGGGCGTGCGTGATCGCTTCCTGATCATCGCCGTGCAGACGGCCCTCAAGCCGCTGCTGGCCGCGGGCGTGCGCCCCCACTTCGTCACCGCCCTGGACTACTCCGCCATCAGCGCCCGCTTCTACGAGGGGCTCAAGCCGTCCGATGTCGAGGGCGCAACGCTCGTCATCGAACCGAAGGCCTCCTGCGCCATTCCGGAGGCCTGGCCGGGGGCGCTGCGTATGGCTCGCTCCAGCTTCCTCGATGAACTGCTCGGCGTCGAACTTGCCGGCGATCACGGCGAGCTGCGCCCCGGCGCCACCGTGGCGCACCTGGCGTATTACCTGGCCCGCCATCTCGGCTGCGACCCGGTCATCCTCATCGGCCAGGACCTCGGCTTCACCGACGGGCAGTACTACGCCTCCGGCGCCGCCATCCACAACGTCTGGTCCAGCGAGCTGAGCCCGCTGCGCACGCTGGAGATGTGCGAGCACGAACGGATCGTCCGGGCCCGCCAGATGCTCCGGCCCGCCACCGACACGCTCGGCCGCCCCGTCTGGACCGATGAGCAGATGGAGACCTACCGCCTGCAGTTCGAGCGAGACTTCGCCGCCGACGCCGAGCGCGGCCTGCGCGTGATCGACGCCACCGAGGGCGGCGTGCGCAAGGCCCATACCGAGATCATGACGCTCGCCGAGGCGATTCAGGCCACCGGCGCCGGCCCGCTCGACCTGCCGCCCGCTGCCGCCGCGGCGCCCGATCCGCAACTGCGCCATCGCGCTGCGGCCCGCTGCGCCCGGATCGCCGCCGACACGCGAACCGTCGCGCAGCTCAGCAATCGCACGCTCGACCTGCTGCGCCAGATGCTCGGCGAGGCCGACCGGCGCCGCCTCAACGATCTCATCGAACAGGCCCGCGCTGCCGGCGCCGAGGCCAAGGCCATCAACCCGGCCTTCCGCCTCGTGCAACTGCTCAATCAGACCGGCTCGCTCAAGCGCGTGCAGGCCGACCGCGCCATCCAGGCCGACGCCCTCGATCCGAGAGCCCGCCAGCAGCGCCAGATCGAGCGCGACATCACCAACGTCCAGTGGACCGCCGACGCCGCCGACGAACTCGCCGGCATGATCGAGCGGGCCGCGGCCAGGCTCGAGGGCGCCGCCGAGCCGCGCCAGGACGCCGTCGACCATGCGCTCGACAGCGCCGTCGCCGCGGCGACCGCCGGCGAGACGCTCCGCCCGGCGCCGGTCCTGATCCTGGCGGACCTGGCCACCGGCGGGCTCGGCAGCCGGCGCGATCTCGCCGAGCCGCTCGCCGGCGCCTCGCCGCTGCAGTGGACCCAGCGCCGCATCGCCCGATGCAGGCTCGTCGACCGCGTCATCATCGCCTCGCAGGATCCCGCGCGAACCCGCGACATCGCCGGCCTGCCTCCCGGCTCGCTGCGCATCGAGCATATCGAACTGGACGAGCCTGATCATGATCGCGCTGCCCGCC
Organism: Phycisphaerales bacterium JB039; assembly: GCA_043101635.1. Classification (GTDB taxonomy): domain Bacteria; phylum Planctomycetota; class Phycisphaerae; order Phycisphaerales; family UBA1924; genus CAYMJK01. The sequence continues at coordinate 6,683 of JBICIE010000012.1, forward strand.
AGCGCGCCATCGGCGCCGCCCGGCGCTACACGCCCGCAAGCTGGCGCGGCGGACTTGCGGCGCTGACCATCTGGGATGAGGTCCTCGACCCCGCCCTCGCATTCGCCGCCATGGATGAGCTCGACCTGGACGAGGCCGTCATCGTCGGCGCCGACTGGCCGCTGGTCGATCCCGCCATCATCGACGACATCATCCGCCGCCGGCGCGAGGATGAGCACCGCCGCGCCCTCGTCTTCAGCCAGGCGCCGCCAGGCCTCGGCGCCCTGCTCGTCACGCGCCAGATCGTCAGCGACCTGGCCCGCAGCGTCCCGACCGCCGGCCCCTTCGCCAGTGTCGGCGCCCTGCTGGGGTATCTACCGACCGCGCCGCGCCCGGATCCCATCGCCACCGGCATGTGCGTCGCCTGCGCCCCGGCCGTGCGCGATCTCGGCCTGCGACTCGTCGCCGACTCCCTGCCCGACCGCCGGCTGCTCGAACGGCTGCTGCACCATGGCTGCGCAGAGTCGGGCGCCGACGCGATCGCCAGCGCGATCTCCGCCCGCCCGCTGCGCGACCTGCCGCCGCGCCGCCTCACCCTCGAACTGTGCGCCGGCCGGCTCACCAGCGGCGAGCGCTGGCTGTGGTCCAGCGATCACGAGCCGCCCGAGCGCCCCGCGATGTCGCTCGAACTCGCCGCGCGCATCATCGAGCAGCTCGCCGAACTCTCCCCGGCAGGCGCCGTCACCTTCGCCGGCGCAGGCGACCCGCTCCAGAGCCCGGCGCTCCTCGACGCCGTCGCCGTCGCCAAGGGCTGCGGCCTGGCCGCACACGTGCGCACCGACCTGCTGTGCAGCCCCGAACGGCTCGATGCCCTGCTCGCCAGCGGCGCCGACATCATCAGCGTCGACCTGCTCGCGACCGACGCCGCAACCTACCGCAGGCTGCAGGGGATCGACGCCTACGGGCGCGTGCTGGAGAACATCGAGCGCCTGCTGGAGGCCCGCAGCCGCGCCGGCGGCGTCCCGCATCCCTGGATCGTCCCGCGCATCACCCGCTGCGACGCCGTCTACCAGCAGATCGAGCCGTTCTACGACCATTGGCTGCTGCGCGCCGGCGCCGCCGTCATCGATCCGTTGCCGCGTCCGCTGCCCGAGCAGCGGATCGCGCCGCTCGCCCTGCCTCCGGCAACGCAGCGCCGTTTCACGCGCGAGCACCTGCTCGTGCTCAGCACCGGTGTTGCCTACTCGCCTGGCAATGCCAAGGCGATGGGCAACCTCTCCAGCCACCGCCTCGCCGAACTGTGGCGCAACCGGCGCACGCCGCGGCCCGCCGCCGCCCTCGTCTGATGGACGCCCTCGCGATCATCCTGGGCCGCGCTGGCAGCAAGGGCCTGCCCGGCAAGAACACCGCCGCAGTCGCCGGACGTCCCTGCGCCCTGTGGACCATCGACGCGGCGCTGGAAGCCGGATCCGTCGGACGCATCGGCGTCTCCACCGACGATCCGGCCCTGCAGGACCTCGGCGCCGCCGCCGGCGTCGACATCTGGCCGCGCCCCGCGCCGCTCGCCAGCGACACCGCCACCATCGACGACGCCGCCCGGCACGCCCTGACCTGCGCCGAAGAGGACAGCCCCCTGGCGCCGGACTACCCCATCGTCCTGCTGTACGCCAACGTCCCCGTGCGCCCGCCCGACCTGATCGACCGCGCGCTGGCGCTGCTCACCGAAACCGGCGCCGACAGCGTGCAGAGCTTCGCGCCGGTCGGCAAGTTCCACCCCTGGTGGACCGCCCGGGTCGGCCCCGATGGCCGGCTGGCCCCATGGGAGGGCCGGCAACTCTTCGCCGGCGTCTACCGCCGCCAGCAGCTTCCCCCCGCCTACGTGCCCGATGGTGGTGTGATCGCCGTCACGCGCCGCGCGCTCCGCCTTGAGATCGACGACGTCGCCCCCGGCCCGCACGCCTTCCTCGGACGCGACCGGCGCGCTGTGATCACCGAGCCCGGCGAGGTGATCGACATCGACACGCCCATCGATCTGCTCGTCGCCGACGCCACCCTGCGCGCCCGCCAGGCCCACGTGTGATGCGCATCGACAACCGCCTCATCGGCGCGGCCCAACCCCCCTACATCATCGCCGAGATCGGCGTCAATCACGATGGCGATCCGCGCTGCGCCCTGGAACTCGTCGACGCCGCGGCCGGCGCCGGCGCTGACGCGGTGAAGCTCCAGTACTTCCAGACCGACCTGCTCATGAGCGGCGCTGCCCGGCTCGCCGCCTACCAGGCCGCGGCAGGCGAGACTGACCCTCTCGCCATGCTCCGCCGCCTCGAACTGGGCCTCGACGACCTCGCCCGCATCTGCCAGCAAGCCCGCCAGCGCGGCCTGCACGCCATCGTCACCATCTTCAGCCTCGAGCTGGTCGCCGGCGCCCGCGAGCTGCCCTGGGACGCCTTCAAGACGGCCTCACCGGACATCATCCACCGGCCGCTGCTGAGCGCCCTCGCCGCCGACGAGCGCCCCCTGATCGTCAGCACCGGCGCCAGCGAACTGGAGGAAGTCGCCCGCGCCCTGGAATGGCTCGCGCCCGCCCGCGACCGGCTCGCCCTGCTCCAGTGCGTCAGCGCCTACCCCGCCCCCGAGCCCGCCTTCGACGGTATCGGCGCCCTGGGCGCCATCTTCGACGGACCGGTCGGCTACAGCGACCACAACGCCGGAACCGGCAGCGCGGCCGGCGCCATCGCCGCCGGCGCGGTGATCCTCGAGAAACACCTGACCTACGACCGCGCGGCAGCCGGCCCCGATCACGCCGCCTCCCTCGAGCCGGCGCAGTTCGCCGAATACGTGCGCCTCGCCCGCGCGATGCGCCCGGCGCCGCCGGCGCCAAGCGGCCGAAAGCAAGTGCTGCCCTGCGAGCGGGATGTCCGTGCGGTCTCGCGCCAGTCGATCACGACGACGCGGCCCATCGCGCCGGGAGAAGTCATCCAGCGCCGGGATCTCACCTTCAAGCGTCCCGGAACCGGCCTGGCGCCGTGGCGGCTCGGCGAAGTCCTCGGCCGGCGCGCAGCCCGAGCGATCGAGACCGATGCGCCGCTGGCTCCGGAAGATCTCGCGTAGGCTAGAGCGTGTACGAAGATGATGCGAAGCTCGAACCCCGTGCCACCGATGTCGGCTCTGCGACATCGGTGTTCTCCGCCGGAGACCACCTTTGATCGGCCCCGGCTGGGCAGATGACCGCGGCGCCCCCGCGCGCGCCACACCCTCCCGCCTGTGCCGCGTCGCCGTCGTCACCGGCTCCCGCGCCGACTTCGGCCTGCTGACCCCCGTCATGCGCGCCATCGACGAGCGCCCCGAGCTTGAACTGCTGGTGATTGCCGCCGGCGCCCACCTCATCCCGCCCGCGACCACCTTCCGCGATGTCAAGGCCCTCTTCCCGGTCGCCGACAGCGTGCCGATGCAGACCGCCGGGCGACACACCCGCTTCGACGACGCCGAGGCCGTCGGCAAGGGCATCGCCCGCTTTGCGCGCTCATTTGCGGGCCTCCAGCCCGACTGGGTCGTCGTGCTCGGCGATCGCATCGAGGCCTTCGCCGCGGCCAGCGCCGCCGCCATCGGCGGCTGGGCCCTGGCGCACATCCACGGCGGCGATCGCGCCCCCGGCGTCGCCGACGAGCAGATGCGCCACGCCATCACCAAGCTCGCGCACCTGCACCTGGCCGCCACCGACGAATCGGCGCAGCGCATCATCCGCATGGGCGAGACCCCCGATCGCGTCCACGTCGTCGGCTCCCCCGCGATCGACACCCTCGAGCCGATCCCGCCGCTCGACGATGACGCCTTCGACGCCCTCGGCGCCCCCGACCTGCTGCTGCTCATGCACCCGATCGGGCGCAGCGATGAGCAGGAGGAGCACGCGGCCGCCGAGGCGCTGGGCGCGATGTGCGACGCCGGCGGGCGCATCCTCGCCCTGCATCCCAACACCGACCCCGGCCGTCGCGGCGTGCTGCGCGCCATCGAGGCCAGCGGCGCGCCCGCCGTCGAGCACCTCGAACGGGCCCGCTTCGTCGGCCTGCTCAAGCGCATGGTCGCGGCGGGCGGCGTGCTCGTCGGCAACAGCTCCGCCGGCCTGATCGAGGCGCCCGCCCTCGGCCTGCGCGTCGTCGATGTCGGCGCCCGCCAGCAGGGGCGCCAGCGTCCCCAGAGCGTTATCAGCGCCGCGGAGCAGCGCAGCGCCATCGTTGCGGCCATCAGCGCCGCCCGGCGCGCCGAGCCCGGGCCCGCAGGGCTCTACGGCGACGGCCACGCCGCCGAGCGCGCCAGCGCCCTGCTGGCGCAGGTCGATCCCCACAGCGCGGCCCTGCTCACCAAGCTGTGCGCCGACTGACCCTGACCGAGACCCGATAACGCGCCGCCCCGCAGCGCCGGGCCCGAATTTCCACCGGAGCGGTAAAAGCGCGCACGATTCGGACCGATGCTCTCTCAGTTCCCATATCCGGGGCAAGAGGAGCAGCCATGAGCGCCAGTACGCAGGAGCGTCAGCAGATCGTCAGCGCCGCGATCGGCGAGATCAGCCACATCGCCACGCTGCCTGAGATCACGCTGAAGATCGTCGAACTCGTCGAGGATCCCAAGAGCACCGCCCAGGATCTGCACGAGGTCATCAACAACGATCCCGCCCTGTGCAGCCGCATCCTCAAGGTCGTCAACAGCTCCTTCTACGGACTGCCCGGGCAGATCGGCTCGATCAACCGCGCCATCGTCATGCTCGGCCTCAACGCCGTCAAGAACATCGCCATCGCCGCCAGCCTCACCAAGCTCTTCCGCGGCGGCGACCTCACCCCCGCCTTCAGCGCCCGCGACCTGTGGGAGCACAGCGTCCAGACCGCCGCCACCACCAAGCTCATCAGCGACTCGCTCAAGATGGGCCTCGGCGACGAGGCCTTCCTCGCCGGACTCGTCCACAACATCGGCCAGATGGTCGAGATGCAGTTCGACCGCAACAAGCTCATCGAGGTGATCCAGATCGTCGCCCCGGACAGCAGCGGCATCCCGGCTCGGAGCATGCTCGAGGTCGAAGAAGAGATTTTCGGCGCAAATCACCAGCACTTCGGCGCAGGTCTCTGCGAGAAGTGGAAATTCCCCAGCAACTTCATCGCCGTCACCGGATACCACCACCGCCCCCTGGAACTCGACCGCGAGCGTCGCACCCTCGCCAGCATGGTCTATCTCGCCGACCGCCTCGTCGGCGAACTTGATGGGGCCTACCGCCTCGATCTGCCCTCCCTGGAGATCGATCCCGACGTTCTGTCGGAGCTGGGCATGAGCGGCGACAAGCTCTCCAGCCTCCGCGACAAGCTGCCCGAGCACCTGAATTCTGTAGGGGACATCCTCGGGTAGCCGACACAAGCGCTCGGCCGGGCAAAACCCGGCCGCGGAAGAGACGACAATCCCCGCGCTTCGGCGCGGATGCAGGACTCTCTCTCTTTCTCCCTCCAGGCGGCTGCGCGAAAGCGTGGCCGCCTTTTTTCCCCCAGTTTCAGCCCGATCTGGCGCCTTCCCGGGGCAATTCCAGCCCGTCGTACGCCAGGCGCACGCCCTCCGGCAGCTCCCGGTCCGTCGTCTCGTGGCCCAGATCGTGCGACATGTGCACCAGCCACGTCCTCTCCGCGGCAATCTCCGCGGCCACCGACACCGCCTGCCCGACCGTGAAATGCGTCGGATGCCGCCGGTGGCGCAGCCCGTCGAGCACCAGCGTCCGCAGCCCGGTCAGCACCCCCCAGGATTCCGGCGGGATCGCCGACACATCCGTCAGATACGCCAGTGGCAGCGGCCCGCGCCCCCCGCGCGGGTCCTCGATGCGGAACCCCAGCACCGGCAGCCGTCCGTGCAGCAGCGGAATCGGCGTGATGCGCAGCCCGAACAGTTCCAGCGGCGCCATCGCCTCCATGCGCCGCGCGATCAGCGATGCCACGAAGCTCTCGTTCACGTTGCGCTTCTGATCGAAGATGTGGGCATAGACCCGGCGCACGAACCCGAGCGTCCGCTCGTCGCCGAACAGATCGATCGGCTGGCCCATCACCGCGTTGAAGCGCCGCACCTCATCGAGGCCCCACGTGTGATCGACATGATTGTGCGTCAGCAGAATCGCGTCCAGCCGCGGCAGCCGCGCCCGCAGCGCCTGCTCCCGGAAGTCCGGCCCGCAATCCAGCAGCACCACCCGCTCGACCCCCTGCGGATCATCGAAGATCAGCGCTGCGCTGGTGCGCAATCGCCGGTCCCGCGGATCGCCCGATGTGCACACCGCACAGTCGCACCCGATCGCCGGCACGCCCGAACTGGTCCCGGTGCCAAGGAAGACGAATCGCATCGTCTAGCGTATGCGAGAGGCAGAGTGACGAAAGTGACGAGGCGATGAAGCAACGACGCAACGACGCGACGACACGACGACGCGACGACGCGACGACGCGACGACGCACCATACAAGTCAGCCAGCAGCGCCATCTGCCCGAAGGGCTGGTCGACACCCCCCACCGGCAAGCGCCTCCCGTCGACCTCGTCGGGCGCCCCGCCCCGCCGGCGCCGGGCGGAGGTGGACAAGTCGCACGACTGCTGATGTCGGACGCGGTGCGGTGGGTGGGGCGGGCGTGGTGGGGACGCGGCGGAGATCTGCAGGGCGGCGCGGGTGGAGGGGCGCGGCACTGCGCGCGCCGGCGGCACATGCGCACGGTCATCGGCGCGATTGTCGCGCCGAGGCAAGCAGATTCGTGTGCATGACGGGCGCCAGGCGGCAGTCCGGCGAAAGGCCAGCGTCACCGCGCTCGCGCCGCTTCTCCACCGCCGATCCACCATCGCTTGTGGACAGCTTGCGCTAAGTTCCGGCATCATCCGCGTCTGTCACCAGCGCCGCGCTGTGCGCAAGTGCTTGCGACACAACGCGCCCGGCGCCCTATGCGCAGCCTTCGCGCATCCATAGCGCCGATTGCGCCCCGCCTTTGCATTCCCGGCGGAGGCGCCGGGTAAGGTCTGCCCAACATCGTCGGGGAGATCGAGCCCGGCCTCCCACCGGGCGCCCTCAACGCAAGGACCAGCGAACCATGACACGCCCGCCGCGCACGCGCGCCTTCACGCTCATCGAACTGCTCGTCGTCATCGCCATCATCGCCGTGCTCATCGGCATTCTGCTGCCGACGCTGGGCAAGGCCCGCCAAGCCGCCCGGGCGCTGCGCTGCGGCGCCAACCTGCGCAACGTCGGCCAGGCGGTCACGCTGTACACCGTCGGCAACCGCTACTTCCCGCCGGCCTACGTCTACGGCAACGACAAGGATGGCGGCGGCTGGGATGTCGAGGACCAGCTCGAGAAGAACCCCACGCCGGCCAACGGCTACGTCCACTGGTCGTGGGCCCTGTTCGGCGGCGAGGCGGAGGCCGGCGGCATCGCCGAGGAAGCCTTTACGTGCCCCGGGCTGACGAATGACGGGGCGCCGCGCACCAATCCCGGCGCCGATGAGAACGACTGGGAGCCGTGGCAGCGCAACGACCTCGGCCAGGGCCCGGGCGCCCGCACCCCGCTGGACCGCCAGGCCAAGCGCATGGCCTACACCGGCAACGCGGCGATCTTTCCGCGCAACAAGTTCAACATCGGCACGGCTCGCAAGAACAAGCTCGTGAACCCCGCCGCGGTCGAGACGGGCGAGAAGGGCGGCGCCAAGACCATCCTGGCCACCGAGTTCCTTGATGTGCAGCAGTGGCGGTCGATCGCGACCGATGACGATGTCGTCAAGAGCCACCGCCCCGTGACGCCGTTCGTCGGCGGGTCATCGGGCACGGGCATCTACACCGAGCCGGATTCGGGCTCGACGCCGCGCTTCTTCTACCCGGACCGCAGCCAGATCCTGCGCAGGGATCAGTTGGGCGCCGGCATGATCGACGACGCCCTCAGCACGCTGAACGCCGTCGGGCGGCATCACCCGGGCGGTGACCAGGTCTACGGCGGAACGGCCAACTACGTGTTCGTCGACGGCCACGTCGAGACGCTGACGGTCGTCGAGACGATCGAGCAGCAGTTGTGGGGCGACCGGTTCCACAGCCTCACCGGCAACACCAGGGTGGACACGAGACAGGAGTGGTGATCGAGAGAGACTGATGGCGCGCCGGCCGGGGTCCGACCGGCTCGCGAGAAGTGGAGGACCAGCATCCAGGACAGCACAGGGGCCAGCGCGCACCGGGTGCGCTGCGCGATCGGTCTGTCAACACCGCGACGCAAGAGTGAGGAGTGCACATCCATGAGTGCGAATCGAAACAGCCGTCCCGCGACCATCTTCGCGGCCTGCGGCCTGGCCGCCGGTCTCTGCGGCGCCGCAAGCGCCCAGAACAGTCCGTACGTGATCAACATCAGCGGCGCCACGCTGCTGCAGAACTTCATCAACGCGCCCGCGGCGACCAACGACTTCATCGACGCCGACGCCGATGGTGTCAGCCGCACCAGCCCGACGCCGGCGCTCGACCAGCTCGCCCCCTTCGGCCTGCCCCCGAGCTTCGGCGGGACAAGCCAGTGGTGGATCACCCAGTACCGCGTGGTCGGCTCGGTCAACGGCTTCCAGGAACTCATTGACTGGGGCGGCGGCGGCTTTGCCTGCTCGGATCCGCTCGGATTCGCGGTCGGCGCCGACATGGTCGAGATCTCCAGCGGCACGGCCGCCGACGGCGCGTTCAACAACCGGGCCGCCTACATCAGCGCGGGGCTGCCATCCAGCGCGATCTTCAACGCGGAGAATCCCGGCGGCGCGCCGGTCCGGGCTGATTTCGACACGCTGCAGGCCACCTACGCCTCGCCCGGGACGCCTTCGGCCGGCGGCATCCGGGTCGACATCGCCCCGCTGGATGTGCCGGCCCGCTGGGCCTCGCAGCTCGGCGGCGACACCCCGAGCTTCGACAAGAACCCGGGCCAGCCCGGCTACGGGCAGAACCCGCGCAGCACCGTTGATACCCGTCCGCTGGCCAGCGGCGGCGCCTGCGAGCCCGGCATCGATCACCTGCTGGCGGACCTCGGCGCGCTGCGGCTGTTCGACCCGGCGCTGCCCCCCGAGCCGTCGGCGACGGACATCATCTTCGACACCTCGATCGCCTTTGCGCCGATCGCCTGCATCACCAACCTCGGCACGGGCGTCGAGCAGCTCGAGATGAGCGAGGTGCGCCACCTGTTCGCGACCGGTCGTCTGCCCAGTGGCGAGAACCTGGTCGCGGTGACCCGCGACTCGGGCTCGGGGACGCGCAACGGCTTCAACAACTCGATCGGACTCGACCCAAGCTGGGGCGTCGGCGACAACATGGGCCCGCTGTCGGCCATCAGCGCCTGGGACCGGCTCGGGCCGGACTGGGTGCCGTCCAGCAAGGGCGGCTCGAGCCGTCTGGAGGGCACGGTGCAGAACCACCGGCTCGCCGTCGGCTACACCGGCGCCGAGCGCGGCGTCAACAGCGGCTGGCTCACCGGCGGGCGCATCGAGATCATCGCGGTGCGCAACGACATCGCCGAGGGCCCGCCCGAGTGGGGCGCCCCGACCCAGTTCAGCCGCCCGACGATCGACGATGTGCTGGACAACGACGCCAACGGCTACATCATCGGCGGGCCGGCGGTGCTGGCGACGATCGGCGATCCGCGGTCGGCGCCGGCCGATCTCGGCGGCGTCGGCTGGGCTGATGGCGAGGTGCGCCCGGGGGCGTCGGAGCTGAACGCGGCGATGTGCAACGAGCAGGCTGCGGCATACATCAACAACATCACGCGGAGCGTTGACCTGTTCGCCAGCGATCCCGGCGCCGACCCGACGGTGTTCAGCCCGGGCGAGTTCCTTGCCTTCAACTTCGCCCTGACGGCGGCGACCGACTTCTCGCAGGACCTGACCGATCCGCTGAAGTTCGTCAAGAACAACACCAACCAGTTCCTGCAGGACTTCACCCGTCCGCGCAGCGTGCTGGGTGACCCGGCCTACGCGGCCTTCGGCACGGTGACGCGCGATGGCAAGGTTCCGACCCGCGCCAGCGGCGTGACCTATACCGACGGCGTCATCAACGGCCAGAACTACCGCAGCCAGGCGGGCGACATCGTCGCCTACGGCGACGACCTGACCAGCCGCAACCGCATCAGCGGCGACTTCACCGGGGATGGCGCCCGCGACATCGACGACGCCGCGGAGATGATCAAGGCCTGGCAGGACCGCAACGGCGGCCCGGCGTGGAGCGCCCCTTCCGGCTCGGGCCCGATCGCCGGCGCCCCCGGCGGTGACGCGGTCATCGAAATCCTCGGTGACTTCAGCGGCGACGGCAACTTCGACGCCATCGATGTCCGCTACTGGGCCGACGGCCTGGCGATGGTGGGCGGGGCGCTGGACCGGGTAGCGGGGTTCACCGCGGTGGATGACGCCTTCGGCGGGAACTTCTTCGGGACGACGATCTCCGGCGGCGGGACCTACACCAACGGCGACAGCCGCTTCGATGTCGCCGGTTCCGGCTGTGTCACGCCCGGCTTCGTGCCCTTCGGCGCCGACGGGATCATCGATCTGGCCGATCGCGATTACATCGCGGCACAGTTCATCGGCAATCCGCTGGTCACCGATGGCGAGGCCAACTGGGACGACACCGCCGAGGCGGTCGGGTTCGACCTCTCGTGCGATGTCACCGGCGACCTGATCGTGAATCAGGCCGATCTCGACGCCATCGATGCGGTGCTCGGCATCTGCTACGCCGACTGCGACGGAACCGGCACGCTGGACTTCTTTGACTTCCTGTGCTTCCAGAACGCGTTTGCGACCGGCGATCCCTACGCGGATTGCGACGGGACCGGCGCCCTGGACTTCTTCGATTTCCTCTGCTTCCAGAACGAGTTCGGCATGGGCTGCCCGTGACCCCGACGACGGCGCGCCCGTGATTATCCGTGGCGGCCGGCGCCCTCCCGCGGCGCCGGCCGCTTTTGCGTGCGCGGACACGTGCCCGGGGCCGGCGGCGGGGCAAGGGCAACTGCGTTTGCCCCGCTGGGGCATCGATGCGAGAACGCCTGCTTCCACGTCCGCGTGGCCCTTCGGGCCGGGGCGCCCCAATTCACGGCGGGCCTCCGCCTCGGCGGCGCCGAATCCGGCAGAAGCGGAGTGAAACTTGACCAGGCCGGAACCGAAGATATACTTGCACGATGACGCAAGTATCCAAACAACCCCCGGCCTCCCCCCGGCACGCCGCGCGGCGCCGGGCCCCGGTTGACCGGCTGCTGGATCCGGAGTTGTTCAAGGCCCTGGCGGATCCGACGCGGGTGCGGCTGCTGGCGTGCCTGGTGAAGTGCGCCCGGCCGTGCTCGGTGAGCGAGGTGGCCGAGTGCTGCTCGGTGGACTTCTCCGTCGTCGCGCGGCACCTGACGCTGCTGGCGCGGGCGGGGGTGCTGGCGGCGGACAAGCAGGGCCGGACCGTCTGGTACGCGCCCCGCACGGCCGACCTGACAGCGCATCTGCGCCAACTCGCCGACGCGCTGGACCAGTGCGCGGCCAGCGGGGCTTGTTGCGCCCCGGACAGTGGGGAAGCGTGTGACTGCTGAGCGGCGTCATCGCGTGTGCTTTCTGTGCACCGGCAACTCCTGCCGCAGCCAGATGGCGGAGGGCTGGGCCCGGGCCCTGCACCCACACATCGACGCGTGCAGCGCCGGCACGGATCCGCACGGGCTGAATCCGCTGGCGGTGCAGGCCATGGCCGAGGCGGGCGTGGACATCTCGCGGCATACGAGCAAGACGATCGACGCCTGCGATCCCGAGACGCTGGATCTTGTGATCACGGTGTGCGACAGCGCGGCCGAGGCGTGCCCGACGTTCCGCGGCGGGGCGCGCCTGATGCATCGGGGCTTTGACGACCCGCCAAGGCTCGCCGCCGGCGCTGCGAGCGACGACGATGCGCTGCCCCACTACCGGCGCGTGCGGGATGAGATTCGCGCCTTCATCGAGATGTTGCCGCAGCTTGTTGCGGCGCCCGCTGCAGCGCCGGAGGCCCGCCCGTGACCACTGCCGCGATTGACGCCCCCGCATGTCCCGCGGCCCGCCCAAGGCGGCTCGGATTCCTCGACCGCTTCCTGACGCTGTGGATCTTCGCGGCCATGGCGCTCGGGGTGCTGCTCGGACGGTTCGTGCCGGGCGCGGCCGAGGCGCTCGACCGCGTCTCGGTCGGCACGACCAACATCCCCATCGCCATCGGCCTGATCCTGATGATGTACCCGCCGCTGGCGAAGGTGCGATACGAGAAGCTGCCGGAGGTCTTTCGCGACTGGAAGATCCTCGCCCTCTCGCTGATCCAGAACTGGATCGTCGGGCCGGCGCTCATGTTCGGGCTGGCGGTGCTGTTCCTGCAGGATCATCCGGAGTACATGATCGGGCTGATTCTGGTCGGGCTGGCCCGCTGCATCGCGATGGTGCTGGTGTGGAACGACCTTGCCCGGGGCAGCAGCGACTACGCGGCCGGGCTGGTCGCCCTCAACAGCATCTTCCAGGTGCTCTTCTTCGGGGTGTACGCCTGGATCTTCATCACATGGCTGCCGCCGCTGCTGGGGCTGGAGGGCGCCATCGTTGATGTGAGCGTCGGCGAGGTCTTTCAGAGCGTGCTGATCTACCTCGGCATGCCGTTCTTCGCCGGCATGCTGACGCGTTTCATCCTGCGCCCGATCAAGGGCGACGAGTGGTACGCGCAACGCTTCATCCCGACGATCGCACCGATCACGCTGATCGCGCTGCTGTTCACGATCGTCGTGATGTTCAGCATGAAGGGCGAGCGCATCGTGGCGCTGCCGCTGGACATCCTGCGGATCGCCATCCCGCTGACGCTGTACTTCATCATCATGTTCCTGGTGAGCTTCGTGATGGCGCGCAAGGTGGGGGCGGGCTACGAGCGGGCGGCGACGCTCGCCTTCACCGCCTCGGGCAATAACTTCGAACTTGCCATCGCGGTGGCGATCGCGGTGTTCGGCATCGGTTCCGGCGTCGCCTTCGCCACGGTGGTGGGGCCGCTGGTGGAAGTGCCGGTGCTCATCGGGCTCGTCAGTGTCTCGTTCTGGCTGGGGCGGCGCCTGTACGGCGCCGACCCGCGCGCTGCAGGCGCAGCGCAGCAGTAGTGTGATTGCCCGTGCGGGCAGAAAGGAATCAACCATGACCTCCCCCGACACCATCCGCAACACCGTCCGCGAGGGATACGGCAAGATCGCCCGGGCCGGCCAGTCGCCCCGGCGGCAGGGTCAGGATTCGGGCTGCTGCGGCGGCGGAGGCTGCTGCGGCCCGGCGTCGCTCACGGCCGATCAGGTTGCAAGCGCCGTCGGCTACGCCTCTGAGGATCTCGCGGCGATCCCCGAGGGCGCCAACCTCGGGCTCTCCTGCGGCAACCCGACGGCGCTGGCCTCGCTGAAGCCGGGCGAGACGGTGCTCGACCTCGGCAGCGGCGCGGGGGTGGACTGCTTCATCGCCGGGCCGAAGGTCGGCGCGAGCGGGCGGGTGATCGGCGTGGACATGACGCCTGACATGCTCAGCCGTGCCCGCGAGCATCTGGCCACGTATGAAGCGCGCAGCGGGCTGGGCAACGTCGAGTTCCGCCTCGGCGAGATCGAGCATCTGCCGGTGGCCGACAACTCGGTGGATGTCGTCATCTCCAACTGCGTGATCAATCTCTCGCCGGACAAACAGCAGGTGTGGCGCGAGATCGCCCGCGTGCTCAAGCCCGGCGGTCGCGTCGCCATCAGCGACTTGGCCCTGCTGCGCCCGCTCCCCGAAGCCGTGCGCAACGATGTCGAGGCCCTGGTGGGCTGCGTCGCGGGCGCGTCGCTGGTGGAGGACATCCGGGCGATGGCCGCGGCGGCGGGGCTGGAGCGGATCGAACTGACCTCGAAGGGCGCGTACATCGAGTCGATGACGGCGGGCCAGGATCCGCTGTACCAGAAGCTCGGCGCGGAGATGCCCGCCGGCGCCGGGATCGCCGACTGCGTCACCAGCCTGGAGATCAGCGCCCGCAAGCCGGGCTGAGTCTGCCGACGCCGATGCGCGGTCTTCAGGCGGGCAAGGCGCTTCAGCCGGCTGCGTGGGCCTCACGACGCACAGGCGAGACGCCTGTGCCACCGGCGCGATCGGACGCATCCGTTGCAGCGCGCAGGAGGCCCGTGCGCCACTCGTACCGCTTCAGCAGGATGTGCTGCTGATACAGCGCATCGAGCAGGGCCGGGGCGTACTCGGCGCCGATCGCGTCGGCGGGGATCTCCTCCAGTGACAGGAACCGCGTGCGCAGGCGTTCGGCGTCCTTCGCTTCGCGCTGGACGAACGCGTGGGCGTAGGCGATCTCGGCGTCGCTGGTGATGTCGCGCCCGAAGACATCGCGCCCGAAGTGCGGATTGCGGCCGGCAAACAGCCATGCGCTTTCGCCAAGCTTGCGCTCCCGGTCCAGCACATCCACGGCCGAGTAGCGGTGGTCGTGCGCGGCTTCCGCTTCCGGGCGATACAGCACGGGCAGGTCGAAGTTGCGACCCAGGCGCCAGGCAAGCTCGATGTCGTCGTGGCCGTAGGCCATGGGGAAGTCGGTGAAGCCGCCAGCCTGGCGCACCAGTTCCAGCGGCGCCGACATGTTCAGGCCCCAGGCGTGGCGGAAGCCCCAGTTGCGCCAGCAGGCGTCCGGATCGTGCGCCGCGGCGTCCATGACGTCGTAGAAGAAGATCATCGGCGTGGAGCGGACCAGGCGGTCGAAGAGCGTGTCATCGTGGGGGATGACCCACCGGCTGCGTCCGACGATCACGGCGCCGGGCAGTCCGAGCCGGTCGGCGGCCTGGCGCTGGGCCTGGATGTGGGCGTCGACGAAGCCCGGGGCCGGAAGGACATCGTCGTTGAGACTCAGGCAGATGTGTCCGGCGGCCCTTTCGAGGAGGTGATTGCGTGCGGCGTTGTAGCCGGCGCGCGGGCACTGGATGAGTTCGAGCCCCGGGCCGGCGCCGGCGCTGGCCCATGCGTCGCGGGCGGCGCGGGCGCCGGTGGCGTCGGGTCCGTCGAATCCGATGAGAATCTGCATCTGCGCAGGATTGACGCTCTGGTGCGCAAGGGCGCGCAGGCAGGCGCACAGTTTGCGCGTGCGTCCGTGGGTGGGAATGAGGATGGAGACGTCCGGCCGGGTTATCAAAGTTGCGCTCCGCCCGCTGTGCAGCGCGAAATCGCGCCGGCGTCCCGAAAAACGTCAGACTCGTCCGCCAACGCCCGATACAGACATTCGTCCACATGGGCCATCGGCCCGCAGCGGAGAAGACACGGATGTCCAGCACCAGGTTCGAACGCCGCGCCCACGACCGTCGCGATCTCTCGCGTCCGTGCAAGGTTTTTCTCAAGGACGCCCTGCGGTACGCGCCGGGGACAACCCGCAACGTCTCCGATGGCGGCGCGCTGCTGGAGGTGGGCCCCAGCCGCCCGCTGAGCCCGGGCGATCCGGTGGACCTGCTGATCAGTTGGACCGGCCAGGCCGTGGTGCGGGCTGAGTCGATGGCGCCTGCGCGCGTGGTTCGGGTCATCGAGTCGGGCCACGACCGGCAGTTGGTCGCCCTGAGCTTCGAGAAGGCGGCCGCGGCGGCCGCGGCCTGAGCCAGCCCGGTCCCGGCGGGGATGCGCCGGCAGAAGTCACTGAGGCGCCGAGCTACACGCCGACGGCGGCCTGCTTCTTGGCGGGCGCGACGGCGCGGACCTCGACGGTCGGGGCTTCGGGCGTCTCGAGCGCCTCGCGCATCTTCCGTCCGACCTTGAACTTGACGGCCCGCTTGGGGGGCACGGTGTCGCGCTCCAGCGTCTTGGGATTCTGTGCCAGACGGGCCTGGCGCTCCTTGATTTCGAACACTCCGAAGTCGCGCAGCTCCAGACGGTTGCCGTTGCCGAGCTCCACGACGATCTGATCGAGCAGCCCCTGCACCACCCGCTTCACGTCCGTTCGCTTGATCCCGGTCTCGGACGCGATCGAATCGATCAGGTGCTTCTTGGTGACATTCGACATGCGGGACCCTCCGGCGCCCTCCTGGCGCCGCCCATGGTGCCGGACGACCGGGCGGGCGCCTGCCTCTGGCTGCCGCTGGATCGCCACGGACCCTCCCCTTCTCCAGTGAAGGCGGGCGGGAGATTCCCCACCCCCGGTCCACAGTATGCCCGGCCCGCAAGTCGCGGTCAATGCGATAGTTGCGGAAACTCTGTCCACATTTTGTCCACCGCCTGCCCAGCCGGTCGGTTGTGGCCGGATGCGCCTGAAAGGCGGCGTCGGGCGGCTCAGAATCGCAGCGTCAGGCCCGCCAGCAACCCCGCGTAGGACCCCTCGTATTTGAACTCTCCGATCCCGGCGCCGGCGGTGAGATCGAGAACGCTGAGGCGGTAGCCGGCATGCAGTTCCAGGTTCGGCGTGGGGCGCCAGGCGCCGACGGCCTGAAGGTCGGTCACCAGGGCGGTCTGGTCGCCCAGCCCGGGGTTGCCACCGAACTCCAGCGCGAGGCCCAGGGAGGTCTGCCCGGGCAGGTCGAGGCGCGCTTCGAGCCCCAGCAGCGCGCTGGGGAAGATCTCATCGGCGCTGGCGGCGCCGCCTTCGAGGTTCTCCAGTTCGATGTCGAGGGCGTCGAGTCGGGCGCCGAATCGTCCCTCCAGTTCGAGGCGGACGCGGGGCCCTGGATCCGCCGGCGCATACAGATCGCGCGCAAAGAAGGTGTAGCCGACCAGCGCATCGAGCGTGGTGTAGCGCATGTCGGTGCGCAGCGTGTCGCCGGTGGTGATGTCGATGTCGCCGATGGGGCGGGAGACGGGCGAGATCGTCTCGCGCTCGCTGGAGAAGTGCGCTGCGGAGATGGCGATCGACCACTCGGCGCGCTGGGCCCGCAGGCCCGCGTAAGGGCTGATGCGGGGGCTGTCGAGGTTGAGCTGCTCGACGTCGATGTCGCGCCCGCCGCGCACCTCTCCCGGCAGGAAGAAGCGTCCGCCCGGCGCGGCGTACCAGAGGCTCAGGTCCGCCGAGAAGGTCCAGGGCGCCTCGGTCTCGGCAGGCGGGAGCGCGCCGGGCTGGCCGGCGCCGGCGACGCCGGGCCACAGCAGCATCAGGCTGACCAGACGTCGCCGGCGCATGGGGCGAACGATACCCGGTGAATGACCCGCGGCCAGATGAGCCCGCCGAGATGGCCTCGCCAGTCGAGGTGGCGCCCGGGGTGCGCGTGGCGGAGGCGGCCCTGCGCTTCAGCTACACGACCAGCCGCGGCCCGGGGGGGCAGAACGTCAACCGGCGGGCCACCCGGGCCGAACTGCGGGTGCTGGTGGACGATCTGGGGCTGAGCCAGCGGGCCCGGGGCCGGCTGGAGGTTCTTGCCGGCTCGCGTCTGACTGAGGCGGGGGAGTTGATCATCGGGTGCGACGAGAAGCGCTCGCAGCGTCAGAATCGGGAGATCTGCCTGCTGCGCCTGCGGGAGCTGATCGTGCGGGCCCGGGCCCTGCCCAAGCCGCGTAAGCCGACGCGTCCGTCGCGCGGGGCGGTGGAGCGGCGGATCAAGGAGAAGAAGCAGCGCGGCGAGATCAAGAAGCGCCGTCGCCCGCCGCCGGAGCCGGGCTCGTGAGACGGCTGCTGCTGGGGATCGAGACGAGCAACCCGACGGCCGGGCCGCGCGGCGAGGTCGATGGCGTTCTGCTCGGCCCGGGCGTGGCGCTGATGGTCGTGGCCGATGGCGCCGGTTCGATCCTGGGCGCCGAGCCGCTGCGCGAGGGCTCGCGCCATGATGACGCCCTGATGCCGGCGATCGAGCGCCTATGCGCGCGGGCCGGCGCTGCGCCGAAGGACTTGTGGCGCATCGCGGTCAGCGCGGGGCCCGGCGGCTACACCGCGCTGCGCATCGCGATCACCACTGCCAAGATGATCGCCGAAGCGACCGGCTGCGAAGTGACGGCGGTTCCCAGCGCATGCGTCGGCGCGTGGCGGCTCTCGCCGGAGCTGGCGCCGGCGATCGTGTGCCTGGCGTCCAAGAAGGAGGCGGCGCACGGCACGCTGCTGCCGGACGGCGAGTACGTGCGCGCCCGGGCCGGCGCACTCACCGAGCGGCTTGGCGCCCGCGCCATGAGCGCGCTGGAGCAGCGCATCGAGCGTCACGCGTGGATCGACGCGGCCACGCCGCTCGGCCTGCTCGACGCCGGGGCGATCGAGCGGCTGCGCCCGCGGGCGGTGATCGCCGACGCCTACCTGCCCCAGTCCATGCGAAGCGCGGCGCAGCGCATCGGGGCCCGGATCGTCGAGCCCGAGTTCGCCGCCGAGTCGGTGTGCCGGATCGGGGCGCTTCAGCCGGCGAACGACCCGGCGGCCCTGGCGCCCATCTACGCCCGGGAGCCGGACGCCGTGACGCAGTGGCGGCTGCGGCAGCAGGCGGGCGGCGGCTGACAGACCTTGCTCGGCCCTTGGCGCACAGCCCGCATGGCAGTACGCTGGGGCGATCGGCGAGTCGTGGCCCGTGCGCCAGGCTCGGGCCGGCAATCTGGGGAAGGAGTGGATCATGCGCATGGCAATCCTGACGCTCGCCGCGGCTTCGGGCGCCGCTGCCCAGCCGATCGTCGTGAACATCGACGCGCGGCTGCACTGCAAGGTCAGTGGCTCGGGCGGGAGCGTGCCTGTGACGCTCGAGGCTGGGGTCTATGTGGTCACGCCGGTTGGGCCGCCGGAGGGCGCTTTCACGGCGTGGAATCCGTTCGGCGGCGGGGTCTCCGGCTGCGACCCTTCGGGCGCAAGCTGCGCCACGGGGTGGTACTACCGGCACGTGGGCGTGGACGCCGCGGGCGACCTGGTGCACTTGATGGGAAGCGACTTCTGGGCCACGGCGGAGCAGGCCCTCGCGGCGGCGCCGCGCCAGCAGATGCGGATCTGCGCGCCGGGGGTCGTCGAGTTCTACGTGGGTGACAGCCTCTGTGGCGACAACATCGGCGGCGTGTCGATCCGCATCGAGCCGTGGGGCTGCCCGGCGGACCTGACGCTGGATGGGGCGCTGGACTTCTTCGACTTCCTCGAGTTCCAGAACCTGTTCGCCGCCGATGACCGGCGGGCCGACTTCGACTGCACTGGCGTGCTGGATTTCTTTGACTTCCTGGCGTTCCAGAACGAGTTTGCGGCCGGTTGCCCGTAGGCCTATTCGGCGAACTTCGCAGGGAACTCGGGGGCCTCGCCGCAGAGGACGCGCCAGACGTCGCGCACGACCCAACTCATGTTGAGCTTTGCGCGCGCAGTGCAGGCGCCCAGGTGGGGCATCAGCCTGACGTTGGGCAGCCCCAGCAGTGGGTAGGCGGCGCCGACCGGCTCGTGCGGATCGTGGACATCGATGATGGCGCGGGCGCGCGGGCGGTGGCGCAGCCACGCGGCGAGGGCGTCCGGATCCATCACGAAGCCCCGGGCGGTGTTGATGAGCAGGGCGTCTTCCTTGAGCTGCGCAAGGCGCTTCTCGTTGATCAACTTCGCGTTGCCCGGGCGGGCGTCGATGTGAATCGTGAAGATGTCGCTCTCGGCCAGGAGCGTGTCGAAGTCAACTTCCTCGGCGCCGTGGCGGGCGTCGGCGGGGATCGTGCGGATGTCGTGATACAGGGCGCGCATGTCGAGCGCCTGGGCTACGCGCGCCATGCCGGTCCCGATCTTGCCGAGGCCCAGGATGCCCAGGGTCAGGTCGCTCACCTGGCGGGGCGCGGTCAGCTCGCGCCGCAGTTCGTGCCAGCGTGCCGGCTCGACCGGGCCATCCAGCGCCAGGCGCGGGCGGAGGGCGTCGAGCATGACGAGGGTGACGAGTTCGACTACCGCGCGGGTGTTGGCCCCGGGGGTGTGCACCACCGCGACCGCGCGCTGGCGGCAGGCGTCGAGGTCGATGTTCTCCAGGGCCACGCCGGCGCGTCCGACGACCTTGAGGCGCGGCGCCTGGGCCAGCAGCGGGGCGTCGACCTGCGTGTAGGTGCGCACGACCAGGCCCTCGGCCTCGGGGAGGCGGGCCCGGAAGGCGGGATCGTCATGGGCGATGACTTCGAGGGTGGCCCGCTCGGCGAGCCACGCGGCGGCCTGCGGATCGAGGTCCTCGGTCTGGATCACCAGGGGTCGATCGGGGCGCGCCACGTTGGCCTCAGCCGCCCTCGGCCGGTTCGATGGTCGCGGTCATCGAGCCGGCCGACTCGGCGAGCAGCGGGTCGCGCCCGTAGCCGTGGATCTGGTCGCGCTTGAGTTCGGCCAGTTCGCGGTGGGTCGTGGCGACGATGGCCCGACCCTGACTGTCGACCGTGCGGGCCAGCTTGAAGGCCTGGGGCCTCGGGGCGCCGAACAGGTCTCCCAGCATCCGGATCACGTACTCGTAGGTGTGGTCATCGTCGTTGAGCAGCACGACGTTCCATGGGGTCAGTCGGTCGACGCGGGTCTGCTGGTCCGTGCGGGTCTCGGTCGCGGTCGGCATGGCCCAATCGTACGCGCCCCGCACGAGCGGTCAGCCCCCGGCGGCAACGATATCCACAGCTTCCGACAGGATGGCGGCAGGCTTCCGCAGGCCCGATTTCTGGTGAAACCGCCCGATCCGGGACGATACAGGCGCGACTCAACCTCGCCCGGGGATGGCGCAGGCGCCGCCGGGAACAGTGGAAGCCAAGCGATGAACAAGACGGATCTGATCGACCGCGTCGCGACCCAGCTCGAGAGCACCAAGTCGGACGCCAGCAGGGCGGTCGAGGCGGTGATCGAGGCCATTGCCCGCGGCGTGCGCGACGAGCAGAAGGTCACCATCGCCGGATTCGGCACCTTCGTCTGCAAGGAGCGCAAGGCCCGGATGGGGGTCAACCCGACCACCAAGGAGCCGATGCCGATCGCGGCGTCCAAGACCTGCGGCTTCCGCCCGGCGCCGGCGCTGAAGGAATCGCTGTAGTCACGGGCGCGGGCTGGTGGGGGCGGGCTTGACCTGCGCCGAGCCTGCCGGAGCCTGGCGCTCGGCCGGGACCATTCGGTCTTCGGCAGGCGCGCGCCGGCGGCCGTGACGAGCTGGCAAGCGGGGGCAGCGCTGCGAGCCGCGGTCGCATGGCAGCATGGTCATGGGCATCCCGCGGCGAAGGCGTTCTGGAAGCAGAGGAAGTCGAAGAACGTCAGCGATGCGTCGCGATCGCAGTCGGCCCGCGTGTCGCCGAATGCGAACAGGTTCTGGAAGCAGAGGAAGTCGAAGAAGGTGAGTTCGCCATCGCCGTCGCAATCGGCCGCGCACGGTCGCGGTCCGAGCGGACTGCCCCAGCGGGCGATGTGGCGGGTCTCCACCGCGCCGGCGTAGTAGAACAGGCCGCCGACGTACAAACCGCCGGGATTGGGGCCGGGGCCGTCCTCATCGAACACCGCCATCGCGCTGACGCTGGTGCCCATCCCGAAGCCAGAAACGCCTTCACCGACACGATGCCAGTCTCGCCCGTCCCAGCGGGCCACCTTGTTCACGGGAGTGAGGTCGGGTAGCGCGTTGAACGTTCCTCCGATGTACAGGCTGTTCTCCTTCGGGCCTGGCCCGTCCTCGTCCCACACCTGCATGGCTGAGATGACACCGTCACTCAGCCAGCCGCCGACATCGGTCCAATCGGCGCCATCCCACCGCCCGATGTGATAGAGGCTGCCGACGGGTCCTGCGATGGTCCTCGTGAAACTCCCGCCGGCGAACAACTTAGGCGGCTGCGGCCCGGCGCCGTCTTCATCGAAGACGTGCAGTACGTCAACACTGGCGCTGAGCCCGCTCCCGACGCCTTCCCACGAACTGCCATCCCAGCGGGCGATGTTCCACACTCCCTTCCCCGCCGCATAGTCGAAGCTGCCACCGACATAGAGCGCAGGCCCGCGCCCATCGTCGTAGACCGCGAGTGCGTACACCGCCGGGAACGTCCGTCCCGGCAGTCGTGTGCTCAGGCCATCGCCCAGTGCGCTCCACTCGCGCCCGTCCCATTTGGCGATCCCCGCGGCCGGCGTTCCGCCCGCCTGCTGGAAGAATCCGCCGACGAACAGCGCTGGCGGCAAGGGGCTGGGGCCATCTTCGTCGAAGACCGCCTGCGCAAATACGTGCACGGCCAACGGGGATGTCAACCCGCCGCCGACATCTTGCCACTCCGGCGCCCACCACCGGGCGAGGTTGTTGACCGGCGCCCCTCCGGCGGCGTCGATCTCGCCGCCAACATACAAGCCTGGAGGCAGCAGCCCGGCGCCGTCGTGCAGCGGAATCATCGATTGCACGCCGCGGGTGTCCGCCTCGAGACCGCTGCCAACCGGCGACGCCTGCCACCCATCCCAGCGCGCGATGATGAACGTATCGGCCCCGCCGAGTGTGCCGAATCCGCCGCCGACGAACAGGGCGGGAGGCAAGGGCCCGGCGCCATCCTCATCGAAGGTCACTAGCGCACGGACCTCCCAGTCGGCGCCGCGATTCAGGCCACTCCAGACGGGCTCAGTCTGGCCGGACAGCGGGAGTGGGCAACTGCCCCCTGTAATAGCGCTAATGACCCAAGCTGTCATCGAAGGTCGCTTCATGCGCTGCCAGACGGTTCGCATGGCCTCAAGTGGAGGTTCCTGTTCCAGAATTCGCCGAGCCACCCATGAGGCGACCCGGCGTTGGTTCACTCTTCCTTGTATCGCCAAGTCGTGAACTGGCGCCCGGCCCCGCTCACGCTCGACACGCCCGTGACGAAGACACTCGGGGCGCCACTGCCGGCGTCGACAGGTGCAACGACGACTGCGCGGCCCTCATGGTCCGGCTGGCTTCCGCCGGTGAACGGCCCGTTGTGTTTGAACGTCCTGTACCAGTCTCCGGTGTAGGTACCCGAATCATTAAAGTACTTGAGGGCGAGCATTGAGCCCTGCGCGCCGTTCGTCAGCGAGCCGGCGCCCGCAGCGGCCGCGCCCCTACGCCCGCCCCGGCGCGGCATTCAGGGGGCTGGCTGGCCTGCCACTTGCGCCAGGCGCCGGGCCAGTTCGTGATTGAGCGCGTGGCCGCTGCGCCGGGCGACGATGTCGGCCTGTATCGGGCGGCCGGCCAGGGCCAGATCGCCGATGACATCCAGCAGCTTGTGGCGGGCCGGCTCGTTGTCGAAGCGCATGGTGTTGTCGACCGGGCCATCCGGGCCGATCACCAGCATCTCCTTTGCTGAGAGATGCCCGAACAGGCCGAGGCCGCGCATCGCCATCGCCTCGCGGTCGGTGCAGAAGGTGCGGGCGGGGGCGATGTCGCGCTCGTAGGAGTCGGCGGCGCCATCCCACGACGCCTGCTGCGGCGCGATCGGCGCGCCGGCGCCGTAATCAAGCTCGTAGCGCACCGACCATCCCGGCGCCTGCCGCGGCAGGGCGGTGATCGAGGCGGTGTCCTGCTCGACCGTTACGGGCTCGGCCACGACGATGGGCTCGATGGCGCCGGGGGCGTCGACGACGCCGGCCTGCTGGATGGCGCGCACAAAGCCGTCGCTCGATCCATCGAGGATCGGGATCTCATCGCCGGTCAGGACGACCAGGGCGTCGGTGACGCCCAGGCCGGCCAGGGCCGAGAGGATGTGCTCGACGGTCAGGGCCCGGGCGCCGCGGGCTTCCAGGTTGGTGCTGCGGGCGGGGAGGCGGGCGAAGGCGGCGTGGGCCGGCTGCATCGACAGCGAGGCGACCTGCGCCGGGATCCGGACACCATCGCGCTGCAGCGCGATTCCGCCGGCGCCGGGCCGGATGGCGGCGCGGCACGCGGCGCCGGTGAACAGCCCCGCGCCCTCGATGAGCGCCTCGGCGCCGAGCGTGCGGCGCGCGGTCACGACTGCTCTTCCAGGCGCTTGATCGCCCTGCGCAGGTCGCGCAGCGTGCTGGCGAGTTTGCGCAGGGCGGCCATGTTCGGCAACTGCTCGCGCATGTTCATGGCGGGGGCGCCGATCCACGACTCGCCCGGCGGCACGTTGTTCATCACGCCCGAGCGTGCCCCGATGCGGGCCCCGGCGCCGATGGTGAGATTATCGCTGACGCCGACGTTGCCGCCGAGCGTCGCGCCGTCGCCGATGCGGACCGATCCGCTCAGGCCCGACTGGCCGCAGATGACGACGGAGCGGCCGATCTCGCAGTTGTGCGCGATCTGCACCAGGTTGTCGATCTTGGCGCCGTCTGCGATGATGGTCGGCCCGAGCTTGCCGCGGTCCACGCAGGAGCAGGCGCCGATCTCGACATCGCTGCCGATGCGCACCGAGCCGACGTGCGGGATCTTGATCAGTCCGGCGCCGCCCGGCGCCGGCAGGTAGCCGAAGCCGTCGGCGCCGATGACGGTGTTGGCGTGGATGATGGAGCGCTGGCCGACCTCGCAGCGGTCCAGCACGCGCACGCCGGGGTGGAGCGTGGCGCCGGCGCCGATGCGGGCGTCGCGCCCGATGTAGACCTGGGCGATCAGCAGTGCGCCTTCGCCGATCGAGGCGCCCGCGCGCACCACGCACTGCGGACCGATGTGCGCCGACGGCGCGACCTGCGCCCCCTCCTCCACCACGGCGCTGGGATCGCGACCGGGGGCGCGGGCGGGACCGGCGGCCTGCTCGGCGGCGATCTGGAGCAGGC
>JBICIE010000013.1:0-40701 GCA_043101635.1 Phycisphaerales bacterium JB039
GGCCCGATCGCCGCCACCATCCGCGCTGACGATGTCGCCGGAACCGTGGAACTTGTCCTCCAGGCCGCCGGGCGCCTCGACGGGCACAACGCCGGCCGCCTCCAGCTCAACGCCTCCGCCGGCGATCTGCTGGACGCCGACGGCCGGCTGCGCCTGACGCTGCCGCAGACGCTGCGCGCAAGCGGCTCCTGGAAGGAGATCTCCACAGCGCTTGCGCAGCGCTGGGCCGAGCCCGCCGGAATCACACTTGCCGAAGATGTCGGTCCGCGCCTCGATCTCACTTTCTCCGCGGCGCCGCAGGCCGGCGCCCTCGGGCTGGAGCTGAACGCTCAGGCCCGCAAACTCGGTGTCGACGCCGCAGCGCTCTGGGATGGCGCCGCCGTGCGCTCCGCCGAGGTCCCTGTCCGGATCACGCTGCGCGATGTCGGCTCGACGCTTGGCCGCCTGGCGCCTGCCACGGCGCCGCTGACTGTGGCCCCGGGCGGTACCGTCCGCATCGAGCTTGCCCAGTTCACCGTGCCGGTCGCCGGCGGCTTCAAGCCCGAGGCCATCAGCGCCGCCGCGGTGCTGCGCGCCGAGAACCTCCGGGCCACGCCTCCCGGCGAGGGCGAGGTTGCCCTGTCCGTGATGGAGGTCCGCTACGCCGGCCAGGATCCCGCCGCAGCCCGCCTCGAACTGGGCGGCGAACTGCGCCACGGTCCCCACCCGCTGACCGTCTCCGGCGGGTTCGACCTGCGCTCGCCGCTGCTCGGGAACGCTGGCTCCTGGGCCGAGGCGGTCGTCGCCATGGCTCCCGATGGCGAGCTGACCATCGCCAACATCCCGCCGTCGCTGATCGAGGCCTTCCTCCCGGCGCCGCCTCCCGCCGACACCGCAAGCAACGGCGCAGCGCGATTCGACGTCTCCGAACTCATCGAACAGTTCACCGAGGCGCCCGCGACCGTGCGCCTCGCCCTGGCGCCCGCCGGCGATGTCGTCAATGTCAACTGCGCCGCCGACGGCGGCTCCACCAGCGTCGCCGTCGAGGGCGCGGTCGGCGCCCGCTCGCTCCGTCTCGGGTCGGCGACCGCCGACCTGCGGCTCGAGCAGGGCCTGATTGCGCAGCTCCTGCCCGAGAATCGCGCCGCCATCACCAAGGCGGCCCCGATCCGGTTGACTGCAGCGCCCGTCGAGGTCGCCCTCTCACCCGCCGGCGCCGTGGATCTCGCCAGCGCCGGCGAACTGAAGGTTTCGGCCGGGACGACCGGACAGTTGCTCATCACCGACTTCACCATCCCCGGCCCCGAGGGCGCCGCGGACCGGGCGCTTCCCCCCATCGGAGTCCGCGGCCTCACGGCCGAGGTCACCACCGGCGCCGCGGCACTGCTGGCCTCCGGCGATGTGACGCTGCGCGTCGAGACCGACGTCATCACCAGCGACGATCACGTCGTCGCCCGCGCTGTGCTCGGCGCAGCGGCACAGACCAGCCAGGGGCAGTTCACCGGCGACCCGCGCATCGACATCGTGCTGCGCGATCTCGATGCCATCTTCTGCGATCAGCTTGCCGGCCATGACCTGCTCGTCAGCGGCGCAACCGGCGATCGCATCGACGCCATCAGCCTGGAGGCCGACGTGCGCCTGCGCGGCGATGAGCGCCCCGTCGATCTGCAGCGCCTCACCGTCAGCGTCGCGTCGCCCCGTCTTCGCACGACAGAGCCCGTTCGCCTCGACCGCCAGGGCGGCGCCCTGGTCCTCGAAGCCCCGACCGAGGTCCACTGGCGCGCCGTCCCCGGATGGACCAACCGCTTCGTGCTCCAGGTCGCCGACGACCCGGCCAGGACCCCGGACTACCGGGCCCGCTTCTCCGCGCCCACCGACCTGGTCATCGACATCGACAAGCTTTCCCTCGGCCCGCCGGGCGCATGGCTGGCGCCCGGCGCCTTCGCCCTGCAGGCCCGCGTCGCCTCTGACCGCATCGCCGCGATGACCGCCGGCGGAGACGATGTCAGCCTGACCGACCTGCGCCTCCAGGTCGCTCGCGGCGACCAGCCCGGCTCGGTAACCTGGGATCTCAGTGCCCAGCAGCGCGGCGTCGACACCGCCGGTCAGATCGCCGTCACCGGCAGGATCACCTCCCTCGCCGATCAGCGCGGAGCGCCCGCCTTTGACCAGGCAACCCTCACCCTTCACGCCAAGGCGCCCGCGCTGCGCAGCGCTGTCGTGGACTCGATCCTGCGCCAGGGCGGGCTCGTGCACGCCATGATGGGCCAGACCATGGCCTTCGAAGCCAACGTCGAGCAGCTCTCGGCAACCGGCGGTACCGCCGCCGTCAGCGCCGAGTCGCCGCTTGCCAGGCTCGCCATCGAAGGACGTGTCAGCGACGACAGCGCCTTCATCGTCACAGGCCCCGAGCGCCTCGTCACGCTCCATCAGATCACGCCCGAGCTTGGCGACCTGCTCGCCCCGGGTCTGCCGCAGATCGCCCGCTTCGAGAAGCGGCCCGAGGACGGAGAGGCCTACGTCACCCACAGCAACTTCCAGTTCCCCGTCGATGGCGACGTCTCCAGGCTCAACGGCCAGGTCACCATCACGCTCGGCGCCGCCCGCTTCCAGACCAGCAGCGCATTCTCCAAGGTCCTCAAGACCGTCGAACTCCAGGATCGGGGCTCCGTCGGCCGTCGCCTCGGTCCCCTCACCCTCACGATGACCAACGGTGTCATCACCTACGACCGCTACACCATCCCGCTCGGTGAGTTCAACATGCAGACCTCCGGCACGATCGACCTGCCCAACCGGAGCCTCGACGTCGTCACGTGGATCCCCATCGGCGCCCTCACCGACGAGGCCGCCGGCATGTTCAACACCGGCCTCGGCAGCTTCCTCGGGCGCGCGGTCCCCGAGTTCGAGCGCCTCACCATGGTGCCCTGGCGCACCAGCGGCAAGTTCGGCAACACCACCACGCTCCCGGCGCCGGCCCTCTTCGTCGAAAACGTCGGCAGCCGCCTGCTCCGGCCCGACAAGATGATCCGCGACATCTTCGGCGACTACAGCAAGCCGAAGGACAAGCCGGCCCAGTCCCCCCCGTCCGGCGACGCCGGCGGCCAGCAGACCGGCGGCAAAGACGGCGGCGGGGGCTGATCAGATCCAGCCCAGCGCCTGCATGATCGCCCGCGACGGCGCGATCGTCGCCCGCTGCGCTGTGAACCGCGGAAGATCGCCGATCGCTACCCACGCGGCGTCCTCATACTCCCACCCGTCGCCGTGGCGTGGCGCCGGCGCTGTCCCCTCCAGGTCGATCCGCAGCACGATGTCCAGGCTTCGCGCCGCGTCATCGCTGCACACACCGACGCACTGCGCGCCGCCGGTGTCGATCGCCACCCCGATCTCCTCGACGATCTCGGCCGCCAGCGCTGCGCGGATCCGCTCAATCGAGACCTGCCCTTCCCCCTCGGCCGGCTCCACCCCGCCCGCCGGCCCGATCTCCCACATCCCCGGGTAGCTGCGCAGCTTCGCCCCGCGCTGACCAAGCAGCACGCGCGAGCCCTCGTGCACCAGCAGCCCCGTCACCGACAGCAGCCGCACATCGTCCCCGGGCCGGCGCAGCACGATCTCTCGATACCGCCCGCGCCGGCACCGCATGACGCCCGCCGCGCTGTCCAGCGATGTCACCGAATAGATGGCGCCGTCGAACAGGGCCGGGTTGGCGCCCCGCAGCGCCTCCCAGCGCCGCTGCTCATCCGGCCGCATCGGCGGCGCATCGCCAGCCTCCACCGTGATCGTCAGGTCTCGCGCCGCGGCAAACGCGCTGCGCTCGACCCGCGCCCCCCCGCCGGTCACGGCAGCAGGCCGCCCAGCCCGCCGAGTTGCCCCGCCAGATCCGGCAGGCCAAGTGCCGCCGCTTCCCGCTGCACGATCTCCCGAGCTGCCCGCTGGGCCAGCGCCAGCCCGTCGTTGGTCGCCTCCGCGATCAGTTGCTGGGCCATCTGCCGCGACTGCTCGTCGGCGCCCAGCCCCTGCGCCACCGCCGGCTCCAGCGCCACCGCGCGCACCTTCAGGTCGCCGCCGACCGTCACCCGCGCGGCCCCGCCGCCCGCCTCGCCGACCACTTCCGTCGCCGCCAGTTCATCCCTGATGCGCCGGCCGACGGCCTCCAGCTTCTCGCGGTTCTTCAGCAGCCCCGCCAGCGCGCCCATCGTCTTGAAATCAAGCAAACCTCAGCTCCCGGTCTGCACGCCTTCGGCGTCATAGGTCCGGTGGGCCGCAACCACGCCACCACGCATGACCACCTCCACCAGCACGGCGAGTTCCGGGTCCTTCTCGCGCATGTCGAAGACATAGACATCCTGCTCGCCGGCCTTCGCAACCGGGTTGTTGTGGCCCAGCGTCGCCTTCGCCTCATCGAGCGTCTTGCGCAGCAGCCCGCCGCCATTGACGAACGCCTCGATCTTCTCCACCGAGTTCAGGTTCGTCTTCTGCTGCTGCATGAAGAAGAACCCGCCCGCCGCCGCCGCCAGCACCGCCACCAGCACCACGATCCGGATCAGGCCGCCCTTGCCCTGCTGCGCCATTGAAAGCTCCCTTTACTGCGGCCGCGCCAGCGGCTCGACATGCACGATCTTCGCCCCGAACAGTTCCGCCGCCCGGCGCACCAGCGGGTGCTCCTCGCCTGGCGCCGGCCCCGCCGGACGCCCCTGCTGGGCCGGCGCCTCCGCGCCCGAAGCCGAGCCCGCCGCCTCCAGCGCTGCCAGCTCCAGCCGCATGCTCCGGCCCGCGGCCTGCGACAGCAGCGACTCCACCGCCGCCCGCTTCGCCTCGATCATTGGCGCAACGTTCGGCCCGGCCCGCACCAAGGCCACCGCCCCGGCCACCGACTCCGGCTCCGCCTGCCCCAGCAGGGCCCGTAGCTGCCGGCTCTCGGATAGCTCGATTGCCCGGCGCCACAATCCCGGCCCGTCCAGATCCGGGCCTACCGGCGCCGGGGCCGCCGTCACGCGCGGCTCAGACGCGGCGGGGGCTGCTCGCGCCGGCTCTGAGGCCCTTGGCGTTGGCTCGGCGGCAGGGGGCGCCGGCTCCGCCGCGGCAGCCCGCGGGGCCGGCGTCAGCGTTTTTTTGACCCGGCGCTCCTCTCGGGGACCGCGCGCCCGGCCGCGCCGTTCCCTTCCCGAAGCTCGCGCACCAGACCCGTCACATCCGCGATCTTCTCCGCCAGCGCCAGGCGCACGATCACCGCGTCCAGCAGCGCCCGCGGCGCCGGGCTCGCCTTCAGCGACCGCTGGGCCCCGTCGCACAGCGCAATCATGTGCGAGAGGCCGGCCGCGTCGAACGCCTCTGCACGCTGCGTTTCCTCGGCCCGGGCCTGCTCGCCGATCTCCACCAGGTCGGTGTCGCCGCCGCAGGCGCCGAGCACCATCAGGTCCCGCAGTCGCTCCGCCAGCGTCTCCAGAAGCTGATCCGGCGCCACCGACCGCTCCATCAGCGCTCCGGCCTGGGCCAGCGCCGCCCCGGCGTCGCCGGCCGCAAACGCGTCGATCAGCCCGGACACCAGATCCCGCGCCGGCAGCCCCAGCAGTTCCTCCAGCAGCGCCAGCGTCAGCCGCTGCTCGCCGGAGGCCATCAGCCGGTCCAGCACGCTCAGGGCGTCGCGCATCGACCCGGCGCCAAGCCGCGCCACCTCGAACACCAGGTCCTCATCCGCCGCCAGCCCCTCGCGCTCGATCACCGCCCGCAGGTGCTCGGCGATGCGCATCGCCGGGATGTTGCGGAAGTCGAACCGCTGGCACCGGCTCTGAATCGTCGCTGGCACCTTGTGCGCCTCGGTGGTGCACAGAATGAACTTGACGTGCTCCGGCGGCTCCTCCATCGTCTTCAGCAGCGCGTTGAACGCCGCCGTCGACAGCATGTGCACTTCGTCGATGATGTAGATCTTGTACTTGCCCCGCATCGGCCGGTAGCCGGCGTTGGCGATCAACTCGCGGGCCTGCTCGACCGAGTTGTTGCTCGCCCCGTCGATCTCAATGACATCGGTGTCCTGCCCGGTCATGATGGCCTTGTTGACCGGATCGTCCGGCCCCGCCCCGGGGTTGCCATTCAGGGCCTTGGCGAAGATCCGGGCCATCGAGGTCTTGCCCACCCCCCGCGTGCCGCAGAACAGGTACGCGTGGGCCACGCGATTGGCCTCGATCGCCGCCCGCAGCGTCCGCGCAATCGGCTCCTGCCCGACAACCTCGTCGAAGTCGGTGGAGCGATACCTGCGAGCCAGCACGGTGTACGCCATGGCCGCCATTCTACGGCCCAAAAGAGCCCCGAGCGCAAGCTCGGGGGCCCTGTCGCTCGCAGGCGCCCCCGCGCAGCGCCGCCCACGTTTCCAGCGGAGCGTCGGCGCCCGCCCCGGCGCCCGTATCATCCCCCATGGCCCGGGTGTACCTCGAAACCAGCTTCATCAGCGCCTGCGTGACCGATCGCGAAGACGCCGCCAGCGTCTACCGGCGCGAAACCAGCCTGGAGTGGTGGGAGAAACAGGGACCTCGCCATGAACTGGTCGTGTCAACCGAGGTGCTCGCGGAGTTAGATAATCCGGGCTTCCGAGGCCGGGACGCCGCGCTCGCCATGATTGAGCCACTCGGCCTGCTCGCCGCGGACGCCGATGCGCTGGGTCTTGCACAGGTCCTTGTGCGTGAGCGCGTCATGCCCGGCCCGATCGATCGGGGCGACAGCATGCACGTTGCAATCGCGACTGTTCATGGCACGGATTTCATCGTCAGTTGGAACGTTCGACATCTCGCCAACCTGAACAAGCTCGACCATCTTCGGGCGGTCACCATGCGACTAGGCCTGCTTCCGCCGATGATCGTGACCCCCGATCTGCTCTGGGAATCACCATGATGAATGACGCTGCCCAATCACACGCAAAGCCGGACCCGCTCATCGATGAGGTCCGCGAGATGCGCAGGCAACTCATCGAGCGATTCGATGGTGATCTGGACCGGCTCGCCGAGCACCTTCGTGAGATCGAGCGACGATACCCGGATCGAGTGATCCGTAGAGACGCCGCAAAGTCGTCCAAGCAGGCTTCGTGACCGGAAGAAGGAGCGACAGCGATCACTGATATGATATGTGAGTCGCTGGAATCCACTGCCTTCCCTTCAGCGAACCACCCCCCATGCGCCCCCTCATCTGGTTCCGCACCGACCTCCGCCGGCGCGACAACCTCGCCCTCGCCCGCGCCTGCGCCCGCGCTGACCGCGGCGCCATCGCCTGCTTCCTCATCAGCCCCGACCAGTGGCGCCAGCACGACTGGGCCGACATCAAGGTCGAGTTCCTCCTCCGCAATCTGCGCGACCTCTCCGAAGGCCTCGCCCGCCTCAACATCCCGCTGCTGATCCGCGAGGTCCCGCGCTTTGATGGCGCCGCGGATGTCATCTGCGCCATCTGCGAGCAGCACGCCTGCGACGCCCTCTTCTTCAACCGCGAGTACGAGGTCAACGAGCGCGCCCGCGACGAAGCCGTCGAGCAGGCCCTCCGCGCCCGCGGCCGCGCAGTCCACGCCTTCGACGACCAGACCATCATCGCCCCCGGCCGCGTCCGCACCCAGCAGGATGGCGTCTACAGCGTCTTCACCCCCTTCAAGAAGGCTTGGCTCACCACCCTCGAAGACTCCGGCGGCGCCGACCCCGTGCCCACGCCCACCCGCCAGGCCCATCTCGACATCACCCCCGATCCCATCCCCGACTCCATCGACGGCTTCGACCTCTCCCGCGGCCGCCCTGACCTCTGGCCCGCCGGCGAAGACCACGCCGCCAGCCGCCTCGACGCCTTCATCGACCGCCGCATCGCCCGCTACCACGAAGACCGCGACTCGCCCGCCATCAACGGCACGAGCACCATCTCCCCCTACCTCACCCTCGGCGTCATCTCCCCGCGCCAGTGCCTCGCCGCGGCAGCCGACGCCGCCGGCGGCGCCCTTCCCGGCCCCAAAGACCGCTCCGGCCCCGCGGTCTGGATCAGCGAACTCATCTGGCGCGAGTTCTACAAACACCTCATGTTCGGCATGCCGCGCCTCAGCCGCAATCAGCCCATGAAGATCGAGACCCGCAAGCTGAAGTGGCGCGAGAGCGATGACGATCTCGCCGCGTGGAAGGAGGGGCGCACCGGCGTCCCCATCGTCGATGCCGGGATGCGCCAACTCGCCCAGACCGGCTGGATGCACAACCGCGTCCGCATGATCACCGCCATGTTCCTGACCAAGAACCTGCTCATCCACTGGCGCCAGGGCGAGCGCCACTTCATGCGCCATCTCGTCGATGGCGATCTCGCCAGCAACAACGGCGGCTGGCAGTGGTCCGCCTCCACCGGGGCCGATGCCGCGCCCTACTTCCGCATCTTCAACCCCATCACCCAGGGCCAGCGCCACGACCCCGAGGCGAAGTACCTCAAACGCTTCCTGCCCGAACTCGAATCGCTCGATCCCGCCTCAGCCCATGACCCCTCGCCCGATGATCGCGCCCGCCTCGACTACCCCGATCCGATCTGCGACCTCAAGGCCACGCGCCAGCGCGCCATCGAGGCCTTCCAGGCCATCGCCTGAGCGCAGCAGAAGCGGGGAGCCCACCTGCGGCTCCCCCTGTGGCTGCGCCGCCTGCGCTCAACCCCTGCGCCGGATCGCGCTCACCGCGCCCGCCAGCGCCAGCCCGCCGAGCCCAAGCCACGCCGTCTGCGGCAGCGGGATGGTGATCCAGCCCGAGCCGCCACCCTCTCCGCCGATCCCTTGCACGTGCGCTGCGGTCGGATAGGGCCCATGCCCCCCGGCCGGCGTGCTGAGGAAGTCAAACGAATGGGCGTCGATCGTCTGCGTCGACGTGATCTTGTAGATCACTTCCTCGCCGGCGCCGAAGCGACCCGTGCCATCCGTTGCAAACAAGAACTGGATGTCGTATTTCCCGTCACCATCCGGCTTGAACTTGTCCACGCCGGTTGTGATCCCCGGGTTGGCGAATGCGCCGGTCGAGCCGGTCTTCGCGAACATCAACTTCGTTGGATCGAGCACTGGGTTCAGATTGAAGACCCACTCCGTGGCAAACTCGGTCCCGACCAGCATGCTGGTCAGCGTGAGCTGCACGCCGCCGGAGATGTCGGCGAAGACCGCCTGCAGCCAGCCAGCCGGCTGCTGCGCCCCCGAAAACTCGCTGGTGAGGTTGAACGTGATGACATCTGCCGGCGCAGACGCCGCGCTCGCGACGAGCGCTGCTGCGCCGATCGCCAGCCTTCTCATGACTCTTCCGCTCCTGTCCCCCGACGCGGTGCGACGATGCGCAAGACTCCCCGGCGCATCTGCTCTGAGTCTACCGCGCAGCGCGCCCGGTCAAGCCCGTCGGCGGGCCGCCCGGCGCCGTTCCGGGTGATCTTCCCTGCCCGCGCCGGCCGGCAGCGGGCTGCCCCGCCCGGCGCTCCAGCGAGGCGCCGCCGACGCCCGTCGCCGCAACGAAAAAGGAGGCCGCACGCGGCCTCCTTGAGAAGTTCAGTTTCCGACGCTCGCTCAGCGGCGACGCTTGATGATGCTCACAGCGCCGGCGAGGCCGAGGCCAGCAAGGCCGTACCACACCGGCTGCGGCAGCGGAACAAGTGTGGGCGAATGGAAGCCGCTGTCATCCGCCGATGGACCAATGCCCTGAATGTGACCCGCGGCCAAGAAGGGACCGCTGCTCGTACCCGGGCCTGGGCTCGAGTCGAATTTGAAATCAGCCGCGGCAATGCTCTCAAGAGCCGTTCCAAAGGTGAAGGTGAACTTCGCGACGTCAGACCCGTCGAATCGCTGCCCTGCGGGATTCCCAAAGTCAATGCGGATGTCGTACAGGCCGTCACCATCAGCTTGGTAGGCGTCCGTCGAAATCGCATGCGTGCTCGCCGTGAACTGGCCACTTACAACCGTAGCACTACTAATTGCCAATTTGCTGATATCTTTTGCCGGATTGAAGTTGAGAAAAATGCCGCCTTGATTGCCTTGTCGGCTCGGCGTGGTTCCATCGACGAACTCGCCTGCGGCAAGGAAGCTAGTGAGAACCAGTTCGACATCATTGCCGACCTGGGTCAGCTTGACGTTGACGTAGCCACTAGCTTGTGTGCCGGAGAACACTCTATTCAGGTTGAACTCAAGCACGTCCGCACTCGCCACCCCCGCGCCCATCAGCAGCACAGCAGCAGCGCCCATCCCCATCTTCTTCATCGCAAAACTCCTCATTTCCCCGTTCCCATCCCGGGTCTCTTCTTCCACGCGCTCCGAAGCCCCCAAACCGGGCCTCAACACCCTCAGTATAACCTGATTCCGGGCTGTCAAGGCCCCAGGGGGCCCAAATCATGAAAAATTCTCCATCGCGCGCGAACAAGCCGTCCCTCCGGTTCAGGAAGGCGGCTCGTTCGTAACTTATTCGGATGGCTGTCGCCTTACTTCCGCCGCGTCACCACCCGCACCCCGGCCGCCAGCCCCAGCCCGGCCGCCCCCAGCGCCAGCGGCGCCGGCAGCGGGACCGTCGCTGGCGGAGTCTCCCCGCCCGGGGCGATCCAGCCGCTCAGCCCACCCCCCGCGCCGATGCCCTGCACGTGCGCTGCGCTCATGAACCCGTTCTTGCTCGGAGGCCCGTTGACGCTCAGGAAGGCAAACGAACTCGCCGTAATGCCCGGGCCGGTGATCTTGAACTCGGCCATCTCGCCCATGCCGAAGGTGTCCCCGCTGTTGGGGAAGTCGAAGCGGATGTCGAAATACCCGTCGCCGTCGGCCTTGTAGTCGTTCGTCCCCGTGAGGATCGCGTCGGCGCCCTGCCCCGAGACGTGGCTGATGCTGAGGTCGTCAGCGTCGAGGGCCTCGTCGAGGTTGAAGGTCCACATCGTGATCTTCTCAGCGTCGCCGTTGAGCAGGCTGGTCAGTTTGAGGTCCACCTGGCCGGCGGTTGTACTTGAGAACTCGGCCCGAGCCCACGGCCCGCTGCCGCTGGGGGCGGTGGCGCCCGAGAACTCGAAGTTCAGGTTGATCGTCAGGGAGTCCGCGCTGGCTGCGCTGGCGGTCGCCAGCAGCCCCGCCGCGGCATGAAGTCCGATCCGTCTCATCGCTACCCCTCTCTGGTTATGGGCATAAGTGCCTGCAAATTATGCACTTGCAGACAAGATATGCGCATCCGCGGCGAACGCAACCAAAGCGCTCTGGTCCACGGGGTGTTATTCAAAGCAGGCGCTGCGTTGCGTCCCGAGGGGCGGTCGTGCCGGCTGGTGGCCAGGACACCGGCAACGCCGGATGACGGCCGCTTATGGCTGCTGCGGTCAAGCCCTGACCAGGTTCACGGGCCACCCGCGTACCGGGCCCGGCCACCAGCCGGCGCGACAGCGGGCATGTTAGGCGACCCGGGCCGCCTCCCGGCCCTGCGCCCTGCCTCGTTACCATCCCGCCATGGCCCGGCGCGAGCTGCACGATGAGTACTTCAACCGGGCCAAGGCCGAGGGCTACCTGGCCCGCTCCGCCTACAAGCTCAAGGAGATCCAGCAGAAGAAGCGGCTCATGCGCCGGGGCGACCGCGTGCTGGATCTGGGCTGTGCGCCGGGGGCGTGGCTCCAGGTCGCCGCCGAGACCGTCGGGCCCCGCGGCGTGGTGGTGGGGGTGGACCTCCAGCGCGTCACGGCCCGGCGGCCGGCGCCGGCCCGGGCCATTCAGGGCGATGTCTACCAGATCGACCCGGCTGAGCTGCTCGCCATGGCCGGCGGGCGGTTCGATGTCCTGCTCAGCGACATGGCGCCGGCGACCAGCGGCGCCGGCGATCACTTCCTGTCGGTCCGCCTGTGCGACCGGGTGCTGGAGCTCGCGCCGGCCCTGCTCCGCCCGGGCGGCGCCCTGGCGATGAAGGTGTTCGAAGGCGAGCAGTACCCGGAGCTTGTGCGACGGACCGGCGCGATGTTCGCCCAGTGCAAGGGCTTCAAGCCTGCCGCGTCGCGCAGCGTCTCGCGCGAGATCTACATCGTCGCCAGCGGCTTCAAGGCGGCGCGGGCGCCGGAGCCGGCTGACGGATCGCCGGAGCAGCCCGCGTGACGCTGCTTGCGCCTATCGCCGCGGTCATCGCCGGCGCCATCGGTGGCGCAGCGCTTCTGGCGTTCTATCTGCTGAAGCTGCGCCGGCGGCCCGTGCGCATCAGCTCCATCCTGTACTGGCGGCCGTCAGCGCAGGATCAGGAAGCCAACGTCCCGCTGCGCATGCTGCGCCCGACGCTGCTGCTGCTGATCCAGGCGCTGATCATCGCGCTGCTGGCGCTGGCCTTCGGGCGCCCGGCGATCGGCGGCGGCTTCGGCGGCGCTTCGGGCGTCGTGATCATCATCGATCAGTCCGCCTCGATGAGCGCCCCCGGCGCCCGCAGCGATCGCTCGCGGCTTGATGAAGCGAAGCTAGCGGCCCGCGACATCGTCAACGACGCCCTGCGCTCCGGCGCGCAGCTCATGATCGTCGCGATCGGCGCCGAGGCCCGCCCGCTGACACCGATGACCTCCGACCGCTCGGCGCTGCGCCGGGCCATTGACGCGATCGATCCGACCGACCAGCCCGCGGCCCTCGACAGCGCCGCCCGCCTCCTCAGCGCCATGACCGATGTGACCGACGAACAGCGGACCGACCTGCTCGGCGCCGCGTTCATCACCGATGGCCAGCGGGCTGCCGGCAGCGCGCCGCTGGCGGTTCCCGGCGCCATCATCCGCGAGCGGCGCGTGGGCCCGAACGAAGCCCCCGAGAACGCCGGGATCGTGGCCCTCGCCGCCCGGCGCGACTACCGCGATCCCGCCCCGGTGCGCATCTCCGCGCGCATCGCGCGCAGCGACGCCGGCCCGCAGCGCGCCGTCGCCGCCCTGCTCGTCGATGGCGAGTCCGTCGAGCGGCAGATCATCGATCTTGGCGCCGGCAGCGCCCCGGCGACGTTCGCCGTGCGCACATCCGCCGCCGCGACCGTCGCCATCACCCTCGACATCGAAGACGCCCTCGATGCCGACAACGGCGCCGCACTGCGCCTCGGCCCCGCCCCCCGCGCCAGCGTGCTGCTGGTCGTCCCCGAGGACGAGGTCGTCGACGACGCCCGGCGCAGTCCCGTGTGGCTTATCGCCGATGTCCTGCGCGCCATGGACCTGCGGGCGCTCGACATCGTGCGCGCCTCGCGGTACGCCCAGCTTGCCCGCGACGGCCAGCTCGGCGCCTGGGACGCCATCGTCTTCGACCGCGTCACGCCGCAGGCGGCGCCGCCTGCCCCAAGCCTGAGCTTCGGCGCCACCGTCCCCGGCGCCGGCTGGGTCGTCGATCCCGAAGCGCCATCCACGCGCGTGCTGCGCTGGCAGCGCGACCACCCCGCCCTGCGCGACGTTTCGCTCGACACCGTGCAGGTCGGCGCCGGCGCCCTGCGCCCCGCCGAAGATGGCGCCGGCGGCGTCGAGCTTGCCATCGGACGGGCCGGACCGCTGATCGCCGGCGCCGAGCCCGAGGGCCTGCGCCGCATCATCGTCGGCTTCGCCCCGGCCGACTCGAGCTGGCCGCGGCAGGCCGGCTTCCCGGTGTTCATCGCCGACGCGCTCGACTTCATCACCCTCCGCGGCGAGGCCGAAGCCGGGCGCATGTTCACGACCGCCGAGCCGGTTCGCCTGCGCCTGTCGGGGCCGCGCGAGGCGCCGACGCTGATCGGGCCGGTGGAAGTGGCCGGGCGCACCGTGCCCGATGGCGCCGGCTTCCTCGCCGACTTCGGCCTGCTCGAGCAGGCGGGCCTGTACCGCCTGCAGGGGGCGGCGCCCGGCGACGAATCGATCGCCGCCGTGAACCTGCTCGATGAGGCGGAAACGACGCTGGCAGTCGCCGACCCGGTTGCGCCGCGCGCCCCCGGCGCCGCCGGCGACAGCGCCATCAACGGCGACGGCTCGCGCGAGATCTGGCACTGGTTCGCGCTGGCGGCCCTTGGTCTGTCGGTCATCGAGTGGGTCCTGAGTGTCTGGGCCTCGCGCAGGTGAGCGCAATCTCTTCGCCAAGAGCGCAGCGTCATGCGCGCACAAACCCGACCATCCACACAAACACCGCGCGCATGGACCACGCATGCGCGCCACTTTGCGCCCCTACCTCCACTTCCTCTTGCACGCCGCCACGCCCCGCCCGACACCGGCAACGGCGCCACTCTTCCACCCTCGCCCCGCGCCAGCGGGGAGAGGTGGCCTCGCGAAGCGAGGTCGGTGAGGGGCTCCTCCCCCTACCAGGCCTCATCCGCACAGCCGGCGCCCGATTCCAACAGCAACGACACGCAACATCACGCGCCCAACGAGAGCCCGAAGGGCTCATCGAAAATAGCCGGGTCTGGAGCGAAGCGCAGCGAGCGACAGGCCCGGACCACGGCGCCCGTACTTCATCTCGACCCTGAAGAAGGGCTCGTCAAAACTCTCAACAATGCCCCCGACGGGGGCCCGCG
The DNA here is from genome assembly GCA_043101635.1 of Phycisphaerales bacterium JB039. Lineage (GTDB taxonomy): Bacteria > Planctomycetota > Phycisphaerae > Phycisphaerales > UBA1924 > CAYMJK01. Next base: position 14,439 of record JBICIE010000013.1, read on the forward strand.
CACGCCCCATTCCATCATCACCGAGCGCGCAGGCGAGACGCCTGTGCCACCCTCCTCGTGCGCCGCCCTTCTCCATCGCACCGGCGCTCTTCCTCGCGCCCCTTGACCGGGTTCAACGCACGCCGGCGCTCAGCGAACCCCAGCCCTTCAGGTCGATCAGCGCCCGCCCTGGCTCGGTCTGCCACGGCAGCATCGGACGCGGCCAGGCGACCCGCCGGCCGGCGCTATCGATGCGCTCGAATCCCAGACGCAAGCGGCCATCCGCTTCGATCCATGCAGGATCGATCTCAACCTCGGCGACCCAGCGCTCCGCCTCGCGCGTGATGGCGCCGGCCGCAGCGCCGCCGCCCTCGCGCAGGCGGATGCGTCCGGCGACCGGATCAAGCTCGACGACCGCGAGCGGGGCGCCGCGCGGGCCGAACCACAGTCGCCCCTGCTCGCGCACGCCGCCATCGCGGGCCGGGGCCCGGGCTTCGAGGTACACCGTCCAGATGCGCTGGCCATCGGCCCGGCGGACCTGTCGCAGCAGCGCGCCGGTGGCGCCCGGGGCGCGGGACGGGGCGGCGGTGGGGGCGCCGCTGCGCCAGCTCGCCAGCGTCCAGTCGTGCAGCATGGGGGCCAGGCGCAGGCCGGGCGGGCGCACCGCCAGCGCGCCATCCTGCGCACGCACCACGGCGCGCCGCTCGCCGATGACGACTTCCAGCTCTCGCAGGCCGCCCTCAGCGCGGGCCTGCTCTTCCACGGCGACCGCGGCAACGGCCTCGGCGCTGAACGGGGCGATGGCGATCGGATCGGAGGCGCCCGGGGTGCGCGCATCGGCGGCCCAGCCGATGCGCTCGTCGGGCGACAGGCTCGCCAGCCCGACGATGGCGAAGGTCGGGCCGCTCGGGCTGGCGCCGGCGCCGACATCATCGATGACCCAGGCGCGGGCGGAGTCGAGGGTCTGGAGCCAGAGTCCGACGCGCAGGGCGCGGTCGTCGGCGTCGAGGCGGGGGTTCAGCAGGTCGGCCAGGAGGTGGGTCAGGTCGGCCCGCTCGGGCTCGAAGGCCGGGGCGACGGCGGGGCCGAAGTCGATCGCCGCGGCGAGGCGGCGCACGAAGCGGTCGGCGAGCTGGGGGTCATCGAGGCGGAGGCGGTCCAGCGCGATGGCCCATCGATCCTCGAACTGCCGTGCGAGCGCCTCGACGGGCGCGTCGGCGAAGGTGTCGGCGGGCGCCATGGCGGCGCTGCCGCCCAGGCCGCGGCTGATGAGGCGGAAGCGCCAGCGCGTCAGCGGGCTGCGGGCCTCGGGCTCGAACCAGGTGAGCTGGGACCTGCGCCCGGCGCGCAGGGAAATGTCGGGCCAGGGGGGCGGCACGAAGATGGCGTCCGGGGTCGGGTCGGAGGGCTCGGCGCCCAGCCAGTTCAGGGCGATGCGCCGGCCTTCGAGCCAGAGCCCCTGACCGGCGGCGCCGGGCTGGATCTCGGCGGTGATGACCCAGAAGCCGGCGCCGGCGCCGGGATCCTCGGGTTCGAGGGCGCGCCAGACGCCGGGATCATCGAGCCAGGCCGGCGCGGGCCCGGGAGACGGCCGGACCTCGAGCCAGTGCAGCGCGACGGGGACGATGCGCCCGTCGTCCATCTGCGCCGGGGCGAGCGGGGCCGGGTCGCCGGTGACCCTGACCGGGGCAACGAGGGTTCGACCGGGGATGACGTCGATGCGGGCCTCGGTCGGCTCGAGCCGGGGCCCGCCCAGGCCGTCGCCGGCGCAGCCTCCGAGCAGGGCGGCGCCGGCGAGCCAGGCGCCGAGCATCCGACAGTCCAGTTGCAGGGCGTGCGGGCGGCGCCAACACTGTCTGACGATGGCGACTGTGCGGCAGAGAATCCGGCGCATCGCACCGCGCCTGGCGGCCGAGTTTCTCGGGACGTTCGGCTTCGTGCTGTTCGGGTGCGCTTCGATCGTGGTCTCCAGCGCGGGAGCCTATGCGGGGGCGGATTCGGCGTCGCTGGTGGCGATCGCGCTGGCCCATGGCCTGATGCTGGCGGTCGCCGTGACGGGCGCGGTGTACATCTCCGGGGCGCAGTTGAACCCGGCGATCTCGATTGCGCTGATGGCCCTCGGCAGGCAGACCGCGGTCAAGGCGGGGATGTATGTCGTGACGCAGTTGTTCGCGGCGGCGTGCGCTGCGGGCATGCTGATCCTCCTGCTGGGGGCGGATGGCGCCAACAACCCGCAGCGCGGGACCGCGATGGGCGCGACCGTCGGGTCGCTGACGGAGGCGGGGCGCTTCTGGCCGGTGTTCGGATTCGAGTTCCTGCTGTCGTTCGCCCTCATGTACGTGTATCTGGCGACGGTGGTTGACCGGCGGGCGCCGCGGCTGGGCGGGCTGTGCATGGGGGGCTTCGTGGCGGTGGCGATCCTGAGCGCCGGGCCGCTGACCGGCGCCTCGATGAATCCGGCCCGCACCTTCGGGCCGGCGCTGTACGGGCACTGGGACATGCACTGGGTCTACTGGGTGGCGCCGGTGTGGGGCGCGGCGATGGCGGCGGGGGTGTACCGGCTGCTGGGCCAGCGCGAGGTGGCCGAGTGAGGCGCGGGGGCGCCGGGAGCGGCTTGACCCACCGGGGCCCGGGCGTACGCTTGAGGCCGCCGGGCAGGTAGCTCAGTTGGTAGAGCACCGCACTGAAAATGCGGGTGTCGCCAGTTCAAGTCTGGCCCTGCCCATTCGGGATGTGTTCGGGGTGTGGTGAGTGCTGGCCGGGCCGCCGGGGGCAGGGCGCGGCTTGGGGCTCCTGTTTCATCGATGCGCGTTGATCGGCCGGGCGCCTTGGGGTGCGAACTAGCATGGCTGCGCGCCGAGGCCTCGCGGGCCCGGTGGCAGGTGACGGGTTCGCATGATGTTCAGCGGCGGGAAGCGTGAAGACATTGCGGCGGGCGCATGGGGCGCTGCGCTGCTGTCGCACGAGTTGCTGCTGGGGCAGCGTCTGTGGGTGCATGCGATCGCGCGGTTCGTGGTTGCCGGGCTGGTGCTGGCCGGGGCGCTCGTCGGACGGTATGTCGGACAGATCGGGCGACTGGAGCTGGTGGTCCTGACCAGCGTCGCCGGGGCCTTGGCGCTGTACAACGTCGGCATCCTGCGGGGCATCGGCGATGCCCGTGATGAGCAGGAGTCGCGGCGGCGCTTCGGCGACCGGCGCCGGCTGCTGCACGCGTCGATCGTGCTTGATTACACGGCGCTGACGGTGTGCCTGTGGTGCGTCGGCGGCGTGCGGAGCCCGCTGCTGGCGCTGTATCTGTTCCACATCGTGATCGCGTCGATCCTGCTGTCGCGCCGGGCGGCGGTGGCGTCGGCGCTGCTGGCCTCGACGCTGCTGGCGGGGCTGGGCGTGGTGGAGATCACGGGCCTGCTCCCGGCGCGGACCCCGGCGAGCCTGGCGTCCGGGGGGGGCGCCCTGGACGGGCGCTACCTGGCGACGGTGCTGGTGGTGTACACGGCGCTGTTCCTGCTGGTGGCGTGGTCGCAGACGGCCATCGCCGAGGCGCTGCGGTGGGCGGAGCGCAACACGCGCCGGAAGGCCCGGCAACTGGAGAAGCTCAGCGCGATGCGCCGGGACTTCCTGCACGTGGCGATTCACGATGTGGGCGCGCCGATCGGTACGGCCACGATGCTGCTGGAGAACCTGCGCGACGGGGCGTGCGGGCCGCTGACGGAGGCCCAGACGTCGCAGGTGGAGCGGACGCTGGGGAAGCTGGGGGCGCTGGACGCGCTGCTGCGCGACCTCCGCATCCTGGGGGAACTGGAGAGCGCCGACCTGCGCGCGCACAGCAAGGCGATCGGGCTGCAGGACCTCGTGGCGGAGGTGCTCGCGGAGCACGCCGACGCCGCGGCGGCGGGCGGGCTGTCGCTGACGATGGGGCAGTGCGACGAGGCGCCGGTGGTGGGCGTGCCCCGGCTGCTGCGCGAGGCGATCGCGAACTACATCAGCAACGCGATCCGGTACACGCCGCCGGGGGGGCGGATCGTGGCCCGTGTGATCGCCGAGCCCGCGGCGGTCCGGGTGGAGGTGTGCGACAGCGGCGTGGGGATCGCCCCCGAGGACCAGGGCCGGCTGTTCCAGGAGTTCGTGCGGCTGGAGCCGACGGGCGGGGGCGGGCGGCCGGCGGGAAGCACGGGGCTGGGGCTGTCCATCGTGCGTCGGATCGTCGAGGCGCACGGCGGGCGGGTGGGCGTGACCAGCGCGCCGGGCCGGGGCAGCGTGTTCTGGTTCGAGACGCCGCGGGATGGCTACCTCGGGCGGGGAGGCGGCCAGGGGGCCGTCAGTGGACCCGCGAGCGAATAACCGACAGGATGTGATCGCGATTGACGGGCTTCTGGAAGACGCCGGCGAAGCCGAGGTCGGCGGTATTGGTCATCAGGTCCATGTTGTCGCCCACGGAACTGATCAGATAGACCGGCGCCTTGTTGCCCAGGGCCCGAAGCTGGAGGAGCAGATTGACGCCGGAGTCGACCTCCTCCATCATGAGGTCCAGGAGGATGAGATCGGGCGCGGCCTGACGGTAGAGGCGGAGACCCTCCTCCCCATCGCGGGCTTCGAGGACGGCCATGCCGCCTGCCTCGAGCATCTGCCGCACCGCGAGGCGATAGTCGGGGTCGTCATCAACATAGAGGATCAGGGGCTTGTCGCGTTGCATGGCTCACTGTTGCGCAGGAGGAGGGAGTCGCAGATCGGGCCGTCGGTGGTGGCGTCGGCGAGGCGGCTGCGGCGGAGGGCGTCGAGCAGGACGGCCGCGGCGGTCTCGAGGTTGGCGCGTGCGGGGGGGCTGAGGCGTTCGCCGAAGCCGTCGAAGTCGACGCCGCGGACGCCGAGGAGATAGGCCTCGCCGCGCCAGCCGAGGGCCTGTTCGGCGAGTGCGATGATCGCTTCCGGGGCGACGGCGTGGGTGGAGAAGGAGGCGCCGGGTCGGGGCAGGAGGCGGCGCAGGAAGCACGGCTGGTCGCCGGCGGCGGAGGCGTCGACGAAGATCGCGCGGTCGTGGGCGGCGATCTCGGCGGCGTGCTCGATGTTGAGTTGGTAGTCGGTGGTCGCGGTGACGCCGTCGAGTGCGTCGGCGGCGATGCGCTCGGCGAGGGCAGGGCCGAGGCCATCGTCGAGGCGGCCCGGGTTGCCGAAGCCGATCACGATGGTGGAGGGGATGGTCACTCGGGGCTCCTGGCGCGCCGGTCGAGCAGTGCGCCATCGGGCCCGACGAGTTCGACGGTGAGGGGCATGCGTCCGACGGCGTGGGTGGCGCAGCTCAGGCAGGGGTCGTAGGCGCGGATGGCAACCTCGACGCTGTTGAGCATGCCCTCGGTGATCTCTGGTCGCCCGTTGAGGCACTGCTCGGCGACCTTCTGGACGGAGCGGTTCATGGCCTCGTTGTTGCTGGTGGTGGAGACGATCAGGTTGCACATGGTGACGAGGTCGTCATCGCCGACGCGGTAGTGGTGAAAGAGCGTGCCGCGGGGGGCCTCGAGCACGCCGACGCCCTCGCTGCGGCGTTCGCCGGCGGCGCCCAGCTCGGATCCCTGGAGATCGGGGTCGTTGAGGAGGGCGATGATCTTCTCGATGGCGTGCAGCGTCTCGATCATGCGGGCCCAGTGATAGGCCATGGTGGTGGGGCAGGGGCGTTCACCGAAGAAGTCGCGGAAGTCGCGCCGGGCGGCCTCGGCCTCGGGCGTGTCGATGAAGTCGCAGGTGTTGAGGCGGGCCAGGGGCCCGACGCGGTACCAGCCGGTCTGGGGGCCGCGGCTTCGGATGAATGGGAACTTCATGTAGGACCAGTCGCGGACCTCCTCGGCGAGGACATCGAGATACTGCTCGACTGGAACATGGTCGAGGATGGTGGCGCCATCGGGCGCGACGGCCCGGAGGCCGCCGTCGTAGAGGTCCATTGCGCCATCGTTGCGGACGATGGAGAGGTGGTTGGATTCGAAGGCGCCGAACTCGGCGAGCGACTCGAAGTGCTCGGTGGTGTAGGCGCGGGCCAGGGCGAGGCCATCGCGAGACCACTGGAGCATCTGGTCGGCGGCGGCGAGCAGGGCGTCGCGCTCTGGTATCGAGAGGTTCTTGTTGACGCCGCCGGGGATGGCGCCGATCCCGTGCACCTTCTTTCCGGCGGTTGCGCGGATGACCTCCTGGCCGAACTTGCGCATCTGGATGGCCTGCACGGCGAGGTCGCGGCGCTGCGCGATGACGCCGAAGACATTGCGCTGGTCGGGGTCAGCGCTCGCGCCGAAGAGCAGGTCGGGGCTGGCGAGATGGAAGAAGTGCAGGCTGTGGCTCTGGAAGATCTGGCCGTAGTGCATGAGGCGGCGCACCTTCTCGGCGGTGGGAGGAAGGTGGTCGGCGCCGACGATGCGGTCGACGGCCTTGGAGGCGCAGAGGTGATGGCTGACGGGGCAGATGCCGCAGAGCCGCTGCACGACGACGGGCATCTCCCAGTACGGCCTGCCCTGTATGAAGCGTTCGAAGCCGCGGAACTCGACGATGTGCAGGCGGGCCTGGGTGACGCGCGACTGCTCATCGAGCAGGATGGTGACGCGACCGTGTCCTTCGACGCGGGTCACGGGCTCGATGACGACTCGTCTGGTTGTGCCGGCCTGCGTCATCGGTCCTCCTCACTCGTACTTGATGAGCCGGTACGGCAGTTCAATGGGTTCTCCGGCGAGCAGGGCTTTGAGCGCGGCCCAGATGGCGTCGGCCGAAGGAGGACAGCCGGGCAGCAGGTAGTCGATCCTGACGACTTCATGGCAGGGGCGGACCTTGTCGAGCAGGAGCGGCAGTTCCTTGTCGGACGGGACGATGCGATCCGGATTGTGGACGCTGGGGCCATCGAGGTAGGCCTCGCGCAGGCATTCGTCAACGGGCACGAAATTGCGCAGCGCGGGGACCCCGCCCATGGTTGCGCACTGGCCGACGCTGACGAGTATGTCACAGTGAGCGCGAAAGTCGCGGAGCACGCGGACATTTTCCTCGTTGGCGCAGCCGCCCTCGACCAGGCCGACCTGGCAGCGGCTGCGGAATTCCTTGAGGTCGTTGAAGGGGCTGCGGTCGAAGTCGACGATCTCGGCGAGTTCGAGGATGCGCTCGTCGATGTCCAGCAGGGACATGTGGCAGCCGAAACATCCGGCGAGGGAGCAGGTCGCGATGCGCGGCTTTGCGGTCATGGCAACTGCTCCGGGGGCCGGCCGGGGGTGGGCTTGAGCTTCGAGCCGATGGGATCGCGGTCGTACCTGCGCTGGCCGATGGGGGTCTGGTAGGCGGCGCCCTTTCGGAGGATGGCGCCGACGGGGCAGGCGTCCACGGCGCTGTCGGCGGCGTCGAGATCGGTCTCGGCGAGCGGGCCGGGGGCGTTGACGGCGAGGCGCTTGTCGGGGCCGCGCCCGGTGAAGCCGAAGACGGTCTTGCCATCGACATCGCGGCTGGCGCGCTCGCAGCGGGCGCAGAGGATGCAGCGATTGCGGTCGATCATGACGTCCGGGTGGGAGGCGTCGACGCTGCGCCGGGGCCAGAGGAACGGGTAGCGCGGGCCGGTGACGCCAAGGCGGTAGGCGAGGGCCTGCAGTTCGCAGGCGCCGCTGGCCTCGCACATCATGCAGAAGTGATTGCCCTCGACGAAGAGCATCTCGATGATGGCTCTGCGCCAGCCGATGACCTCCTCGGTTTCGTTCTCAACGACGAGGTCCGGGGCGACGGGCTGGGCGCAGGCGGGGGCCGGGCGGCCGTTGACTCGCACGGTGCAGACCCTGCAGCCGCCGTAGGGCTCCAATTGCTGGCGGTGGCAGAGGCGCGGGATCCAGATGCCCGCGGCCTCTGCGGCTTCGAGGATCGTCTGGCCGCGGGAGGCGGTGATGAACCTGCCGTCGATCGTGAGCTTGACGCTGGGTGTCAAGGTGAAGCGCCTCCTTGCTGTCCGGCGTGCGGGTCGGGCCGGCCGGTGAAGAGGGCCGCGTCGAGGACGGCGCCGGAGAGATCGAAGGAGCGCCTGGCGCCGTCGCGCGGGCGGCGGAGCAGGGCCTCGTAGTCGGGTCGGAAGCTGGCCAGCGACGAGAGTACGGGGTTGGGCGAGGTCTGGCCGAGGCCGCAGCGGCTGGTCGCCTTGACGACCTGCCCGAGGTGGCGGAGGTCGTCGAGATCGTCGGGTTCGCCGCGACCCTGGACGATGCGCTCGAGGCGCTCCTTGAGCAGCACGTTGCCGATGCGGCAGGGAGCGCAGTAGCCGCAGCTTTCCTCGGCGAAGAAGGCCATGAAGTGCGAGACGATCTCGGGGACGCTGCGTTCGGGCCCGAAGACCATGATGGCGCCGCCGGTGGCGAGGTCGTCGTAGCAGATGCGCCGATGGAACTCGCCGGCGCCGACCATGACGCCGCTGGCGCCACCGACCTGCACGGCGGCGGCGTTTTCGCCCCCGCACATCTCCAGCACGGCGCCGAGGGAGACGCCGAGCGGCAACTCATAGACGCCTGGCCTGGTGCAGTCGCCAGCGATGGAGAGCAACTTGACGCCGGAGCTCTCCGGCGTGCCGCACTCGCTGAAGGCGGCGGGCCCGGACTCGAGGATCCTGGTCACGCAGGCGAGCGTCTCGACGTTGTTGACCACGGTGGGGCAGCCGAGATAGCCGTGCTGGGCGGGGAAGGGCGGGCGGTTGCGCGGCTCGCCGCGCCGGCCCTCGCAGGAGTTGATCAGCGCGGTTTCCTCGCCGCAGATGTAGGCGCCGGCGCCGAGGCGGATGGAGATGTCGAAGTCGAAGCCCTCCTTGCCGCTGATCCGCCTGCCGAGCAGGCCATCGGCGCGCCTGCGCTGCAGGACATCCTCGAGGAAGGGGAGCAGGTAGGCGTACTCAGCGCGGAGGTAGAGGATTCCCTCGCGGGCGCCGATGGCGTACCCGGCGATGGTCAGGCCGGCGAAGACGCGGTCGGGGCGCTCGGTGAGGATGACGCGGTCCTTGAAGGTTCCGGGCTCTCCCTCGTCGGCGTTGCAGATGACGAACTTGCGGTCGCCATCGGCGGCCCGAGCGAACTGCCACTTGATGCCGGTGGGAAAGCCGGCGCCGCCGCGGCCGCGGAGGCGGGCGGTCTTGATGGCGCGGATGACCTCGGCGGGGGACATGGCCAGGGCCTTGCGGATGGCCTCGCCTCGGACCTCGGGGCTGAAGATGATGGGGCCGGGGATGCGCAGGTTGTTGTTGACCATGGCCCGGACGAGGGGATGGGCGTTGTTGCCGTCGCCGAAGCGGCGGACGAGACGGGCGGGCTCGCCGTGCTCTTGAAGCTCGGTGACGATGCGGCGTGTGTCGTCTCGTGTGAGTCGGGTGACGACGACGTCGTTGATCAGGGCGGCGGGCGCCTGGTCGCACATGCCGATGCAGGAAGTGCGTTTGAGCGTGATGGCGCCATCGGGTGTCGTCTGGCCGAGTCTGACGCCGAGGGCCGCTTCGAACCCCGCCCGGACTTCGTCGTAGCCGGCCATGCGGTCGAGGACATCATCGCAGAGCCGAATCACGATGCGCCCCTGCGGCGCGCTGCTGAAGAAGGCGTAGAAGGTCACGACGCCTTCGACCTCGACGCGAGGGACGCCGACCCACTTGGCGATGGCGTCGATGGCGTCGGGCGGGACGTGGCCGAGGCCGCTCTGAACCGCGCGGATGATGTCGAGCAAGCGGGTTCGATCGCGCTCGAACGATTCGCAGGCCTCGCGCACGATCCGAGCCAGGCTATCGGTCATGGTCTCCCGCCTGTCTGCGCCCTGGCCTGCCGCGGCGCCTGCGCCGGTCCGGCGCTCCCGTCGCCGGCGCCCACTGCCGCCAGTCTACGTCGCTGCAATTGTATTCGGAACGCCGGCGCGGCGGCCGCCGAGCGGCGCCGTCGCCGGCCTGTGCGGGGGCGCATCGCTGGCGCCGGCCGGCCCGTGCGAATACGGTACATGTCCAGTCCAGTTGTCCTGCGGAAGGGCCGCCGTGAGCGATCTGACATGGCGCGTGCGCATCACAGGCCAGGTGCAGGGCGTCGGGTTTCGGCCCTTTGTGCATCGGCTGGCGACCGAATTGCAACTGGCGGGATGGGTGTGCAACGATGCGGGCGGCGTCGTGATCCGGGCCTGGGGCGACGCGGCGCAGCTCGAGGAGTTCGTGCGCCGGCTCGGCGCCGAGGCGCCGGCCCTGGCCTCGGTGGGGCGCATCGAGCACGCGCCTGAGACACCGCCGGAGGCGCGGCCGGCGGGCTTCCGGATCGTGGCCAGCGACACGACGGCGCGGCAGGTCGGGCGCGTCACCGTCGATTCGGCGGTCTGCCGCAGGTGCCTGGGCGAGCTGCGCGACCCGGCCGACCGGCGGTATCGCCATCCGCTGATCAACTGCACGGAGTGCGGCCCGAGATTCTCGATCATCCGGGACATGCCCTACGACCGGCCGCGGACGACGATGCGGGCCTTTGCGATGTGCGCGCGGTGCCGGGCGGAGTACGAGGATCCGGGCGATCGGCGGTTCCACGCCCAGCCGGTCTGCTGCCACGAGTGCGGCCCGGCGCTTCGGCTGCTCGATGGCGCCGGACGACCGATCGAGGGCGAGCCGATCGCGGGCGCAGCGGGGCTGCTGGCGGGGGGCAAGGTCGTCGCGATCAAGGGGCTGGGCGGGTATCACCTCGCGGTGGACGCCGGCAACGAGGCGGCGGTGGTGCGCCTGCGGCGTGGGAAGCGGCGCGATCGCAAGCCGTTTGCGATCATGGCGCGGGATGTGGCCGCGGCCCGGAGGATCGTGAGCCTTTCCGCGGAGGGGATGCGCCTGCTGGAATCTCCGGCGGCGCCGATCGTGCTGGCGCGCCGGGCCGAGGGCAGTGGGCAGATCAGCGCACCGGTTGCGCCGGATTCGGACCGGCTGGGGATCATGCTGCCCTACACGCCGGTGCAGCATCTGCTGTTCGACGAGCCGGCGCTGCGCGAGGCGGCGCTGGTGATGACCAGCGCCAACTACTCGGACGATCCGCTGCTGATCGATGACGAGCGGGTGTTGGCAATGGCGGGGATCTTCGACGCCGTTTTGCTCCACGACCGGCCGATTGAGCGGGCGGTGGATGATTCGGTCGTGCTCGACTCGGCCCGCGGGCCGGTTCTGCTGCGCCGGGCGCGGGGCTACGCGCCGGCGCCGCTGGCGATTCCGGTGGAGGCGCCGGCGGCGGGGCTGTGCCTTGGGGCCGACCTCAAGAGCGTGATCGCGGTCGTGCGGGGCGCAGAGGCGATCTGCTCGCAGCACGTCGGCGACCTGGAGTATCCGCTGGCGCATCGGCGATTCGAGGAGACGATCGAGGACTTCGTGCGCCTGTTCGATGTGGCGCCGCAGTGGATCGCCTGCGACCGGCATCCGCGGTATCTGTCGCGGCGGGTGGCCCGCCGGCTGGCGGCGCAGCGCGGCTGGCGGCTGATCGAGATTCAGCACCACCATGCGCACATGGGGTCGCTGATGGCAGAGCATGGGCGGACGGCGCCGCTGGTGTGCCTGGTGTGCGATGGCGTCGGGTACGGGGAGGACGCGACGGCGTGGGGGTGCGAGACGCTGGTGGGGGATCTGGGCGGATTCCAGCGGCATGCGCGGCTGCGTCCGCTGCGCCTGCCGGGGGGTGATCGGGCGGCCCGGGAGACGTGGCGCTGCGCCCTGTCGTGGTTGCATGACTGCGGACGGGGCGATCAGATCAAGCGGCTGGACGCGGACGCCGGCGCGCTGGAGGGCGCTGTGGCGACGCTGCGGGCGGACCTGAACTGCCCGATCAGTTCCGGGCTGGGCCGGCTGTTCGATGCGGGCGCCGCGCTGCTTGGCGTCTGCGCGCGCAATGAGTACGAGGCAATGAGCGGGATGGCGCTGGAAGCGCTGGCGCGGGAGGCGGGCGGGCTCGCCGGGGCCGGGGAGGGGCTGACGCCGCTTCGCCCGGCGGTGGATCGCGCGGGCGCGGCGGTGCTGGAACTCGATCACGCACCGCTGCTGGAGCGGCTGCTGGCGGGGCTGGAGGCGGGCGAGCCGGCGGGGCGGCTGGCGTGGCTGCTGCACGATGCGATCGGCGCGGGGCTGGCGGAGGCGGCCCGCAGCGCTGCGCGGGGTCATGGGGTGGGCGCCGTCGGGCTGAGCGGCGGGGTGTTCTGCAATGAACTGCTGACGGATCTGGTGGCCGGGCGGCTGGAGGCGGCCGGGCTGGAGGTTCTCACGCACGCGTCGGTACCGCCCAATGATGGTGGTATCGCCTGCGGACAGGCGGCGATCGCCAGCGCGTGGATGGCGCAGTGCGAAAGGAGGAGCCATGTGCCTTGCGCTGCCAGCCAGGATCGTTGAGAAGGAAGGCGACGAGGGTTGGATCATCCTCGGGGATGTGCGCATGCGCACGAACCTCATCCTGACGCCCGAGGCCGGAGTGGGCGACTGGGTGCTGGTGCACGCCGGGTTCGCGATCGAGTCGGTGAGCGAGCAGTACGCCCGCGAGACCTGGGAGTTGCTGGGGGCAGCGGAAGCGAAGGAGGGGCAATGACGGTCCGGCAGAAGATGGACACCCTGCGCCGCGAACTCGATGCGCTGGCGGCGGAGCTCGGGCGGCCGGCGTGCTTCATGGAGGTGTGCGGGACGCACACGGTCAACGCCTGCCGCAGCGGCGTCCATGCGCTGATGCCGGAGCAGGTGAACCTGGTGAGCGGTCCCGGCTGTCCGGTGTGCGTGACGGCGCAGCGGTACATCGACGCCCTGGTCACGCTCGGAGGGCGGCCGGAGGTGACGCTGGCGACCTACGGCGACATGCTTCGGGTGACCGGGGCGGGCGGGTCGCTGGAGCTGGCGCGCAGCCGCGGCGCCGATGTGCGGGTGGTGACGTCGACGATGGAGGCGATCGAGATCGCGCGGGCCGAGCCGTCGCGGCAGGTCGTGCTGGCGGCGGTGGGCTTCGAGACGACGACGCCGGCGACGGCGGCGGCGGTGCTGAAGGCGCGCGACCTGGAGCTGGAGAACTTCTCCGTCCTGACGTGCCATAAGCTGGTCATCCCGGCGATGGAGGCGCTGATCGCCGATCCGAGCATCCGGATCGACGGCTTCCTGTGCCCGGGGCACGTCAGCGTGATCATCGGCGCACGAGCCTATGAGCCGATCGCGCAGCGCGGGATGCCGTGCGTGATCGCGGGCTTCGAGGCGCTGCAGATCATGGAGGGGATCGTGCGCCTGACAGGGCAGATGGTGCGGGGCGAGTCGCGCCTGGAGAATCTTTACCCGAGCGTGGTCTCTGATGACGGCAATCGGCGGGCGCAGCAACTGATCGAGCGGGTCTTCGAGCCGTCGCCGTCGGTCTGGCGGGCTCTGGGCGTGATCGACGGCAGCGGGCTGGCGCTGCGCGAGGAGTTTGCGTCACTGGACGCCTACAGGCGGTTCGACATCCGGCTCGGGGCCGACCAGGAGCCGGCGGGGTGTCGCTGCGGCGAGGTGATTACGGGCCGGGCCAAGCCGCACGAGTGCCGGCTGTTCGGGACGATCTGCACGCCGATGAACCCGATCGGGCCGTGCATGGTCAGCAGCGAGGGGTCATGCCAGGCGTGGTTCAAGTACCGGCGCAATGAGCACAAGCGTCCGCCGGCCGGCGCGGCGGTATGAGCGCGCAGGGGGGCAACCAGCAGCCGACGACCTACCGGCCCGCGGTCAATCCGCAGCGGCGGGAGATCGTGCTGGCCCACGGCGGTGGCGGACAGTTGACCGACGAGCTGATCCGAGACCTGATTGCGCCGCGCTTCGCCAATTCGTGGCTGGACCGGCTCGACGATTCGGCGGTGTTGCCGGAGGGGCCGGGCGAGGTTGTCTTCACGACGGACAGCTACGTGATCCAGCCGCTGGAATTCCCGGGCGGCGACATCGGACGGCTGGCGGTGTGCGGAACGGTCAACGACCTGGCCGTGTGCGGGGCGCGGCCGGAGTTCCTGTCCCTTGCGCTGATCCTGGAGGAGGGGCTGCGGATCGATACGCTGCGCCGGGTGCTCGACTCGGCGGCCCGGGCGGCGGAGGAGGCGCAGGTTCGCGTCGTCACCGGGGACACCAAGGTCGTGGCGCGCGGGCAGGCCGACGGGATGTACATCAACACCGCGGGGATCGGTCGGATGCGCCAGGGCGTGCGCCTGGGGGCTGAGCACATTCAGCCGGGCGATGTCGTCCTCGTGACCGGCCCGATCGCGGATCACGGGCTGGCCGTGATGCTGCAGCGCGAGCGTCAGTCGAGCGTGCGCAGCGAACTGGCGAGCGATGTGGCGCCGCTGGGCGGGATGCTCGGGGCGGCGCTGGAGCGCCTGGGCGGGCAGGTGGTGTTCATGCGCGACGCCACCCGCGGCGGTCTGGCCGGGGTGCTGGCGGACATGGCCGAGCGCAGCGGGTGGCGGCTGGTGGTGGACGAAGCGACGATTCCGGTGCGGCCGCAGACGCTCTATGCCGCGGAGATGCTGGGGCTGGATCCGCTGGATGTGGCCAACGAGGGCAAGGCGGTGGTCGTGGTGCGGCCGGGGGCTGCCGATGCTGCGCTGGCGGCGCTGCGTGCCGATCCGCTGGGGGCTCAGGCGGCCCGGATCGGCGCCTTCGAGAACGAGCGGTGGGGGGTGTGCGAACTGGTGACGGATGTAGGCGGCAGGCGGATCATCCAGAAGCCGTACGGGGAGGAGTTGCCCCGGATCTGCTGAACCGGGGCGGGCGGGAGCGGCGTCATGCACGAGGGAGCGATCGCCGAGGCGCTGGTGGAGCAGGTTGGCCGGTGGCTGCCGCCGGGGGCGGCGCTGCAGCGCATCTGCATCGAGGTCGGCGCGTTGGAGCACATCGAGGCCGAGCCGCTGCGCTGGCACTGGGTCGCGCTGACGGAGGGGACGGCTCTTGCCGGCGCCGAACTGGTCGTGGAACGGATCCCGCTCGAGGTTCGGTGCGCGGCGTGCGGGCGCACCTATGAGCCGGAAGAGCCCGCCCTGCTGGTGTGCCCCGGCTGCGGCGCCGCCCGGCCGGAGATCCTCCGCGGAACGGGTATCGTGCTCAAGCGGCTTGAGGCTGATGAGCCGGAGCCGCCATCACCTGCTCATGGAGCTTCCTGAGGAGCCTGCTCATGGATATCCCGGTTGTCGAGAACGTCCTGAAGCTCAATGACGAGATCGCGTCGGAGAACCGGCAGCGCCTGGCCGAGGCGGGGGTGGCGTGCGTCAACCTGATCGGCTCGCCGGGCTGCGGCAAGACGGCCCTGCTGGAGCGGACGCTGCCGGCGCTGGCGCAAGACCTGGCGGTCGGGCTGCTGGCGGGGGACATCGCGACGACGCGCGACGCCCAGCGACTCGCGAAGCACTGCCCGCACGTGACGCAGATCAACACCGGCGGCTCGTGCCACCTCGACGCCAACCAGGTCAAGCAGGGCATGCGCCAGCTTCCGATCGACGAGCTGGACCTGCTGATCATCGAGAACGTCGGCAACCTGATCTGTCCGGTGAGCTTCGATCTCGGCCAGCGCGCCACCATCGGCATGTTCAGCGTGCCGGAGGGAGAGGACAAACCCGCCAAGCATCCGCGGA
The DNA here is from genome assembly GCA_043101635.1 of Phycisphaerales bacterium JB039. Classification (GTDB taxonomy): domain Bacteria; phylum Planctomycetota; class Phycisphaerae; order Phycisphaerales; family UBA1924; genus CAYMJK01. The sequence continues at coordinate 30,003 of JBICIE010000013.1, forward strand.
TCGTGCTGGAGGCGGACCTGCTGCTGCTGGGCAAGATGGACCTGCTCGAGCACGTTCCTTTCGATCGGGAGGTGTTCCTGCGCGACCTTCGGAGTCTGCGCGAGGATGTGCCGCTGATCGAGTTGTCGGCGATGACCGGCGCCGGGCTCGACCGGTGGATCGCCTGGCTGACCGGGATGTGCGCGGCGGCAGAGCGCGTGGTCTGAGCCGGCGCCGGGCGGCGGGTCGGCGCCGTCACATGGGCGCCACATCCGCCGCGCCGGGGATGCGGATGTACAGGGGGACGTCGCCCAGATCGGCGAAGCCGAGGCGCCGGTAGACGGAGTGGCCCGCCTCGCTGCTCTGCAGCGCGCCGACGCGATAGCCCAGATGGCGGGCGATGCGCAGCGGCTCGGCCGTCGCGTGGGCCCCGAGCCCCTTGCCGCGCTCGGGGGGGATGGTGGCGACGCAGTAGATTCCCGCCACGCCGCCGGACAGGTGCAGCAGGGAGGTGGCGACCGTGCGCCCGTCGCGCTCGACCGCGAAGAACTGGGTGGTGGCGTCCGGGGCGGGGTCGACCTCGATCTGGCCGGGGGCGAAGATTCGCGCCACCGCCGGGGGCAGTTCGTACCCGATGGCGAAGGCGTCGGCCCAGCGCTCACCCTCCTCGGCGCCGGGGCCGACCCGCGTGAACCGGCAGCCGGGGGGCAGGGGGGCCGGGGCGAGGGCGTCGATCTCCACGGCCATCGCGGGCATCGGCGGGTGCGCTGCGAAGCCCGCGGCCGCGAGGGTGGCATGGACGGCGCCATCGATGTCGCATCCGGGCAGCACGGCCGCGGCGGGCGCTGCGCCGGCGGCCAGCGGCTCAATGGCCTGCGCCGTTGCCCCGGTATCGGTGATCACGGCGAGGTTGCCGAACGGGTGGGGCTCGCCAGTGACCAGGCGGAAGTACGCCGGCGTGGCCGTTCCGGCCCTGCCGGCCAGCGCACGGAAGGTGGAGTCGAGGTGGCAGGCGATGCGCTGGCCAGGGGCAGGGCCGAGCGCCTCGATGGATGCGATCGGGCTCTGGGGCAATGGGGTCCTCCGGTGTCGCGGCGCCGGTGGCGGCGGCGGCGATCATAACCCGGTCGCAGCGGCGCCAGGCGCGCCGGGGCCCGCTGCAACGAAGGCCGGTCGAGCGTCTCGCGCATACCCTGTTCGGAGGGTCTTGGAACATGTCGACCAGTCGTTCCTACGTGCATGTTGGCGGGACTGAGCCGCTGATCGGGCTGACGATCGACGAGCATCTGCGGGAGATTGTCCGGCGCTGGCCGCAGCGCGACGCGGTGGTCTCGATCCCGCAGGGCCAGCGGGTGAGCTACGAGCGGCTGGACCGGGAGGTGGAGGCGGTGGCCCGCGGGCTGATCGGCCTGGGGGTCGGCCCCGGCGACCGCGTCGGGATCTGGGCGACCGACAACCTCGAGTGGGTGCTGATGCAGCTTGCCACGGCCCGCATCGGGGTAATCCTCGTCAACATCAACCCGGCGTACCGGATCGGCGAGCTGCGCCACGCCCTGCGCCTGGCCCAGGTGAACTGCCTGGTGCTGATGCCGCGGTTCCGGTCATCGGACTACGTGGGCATGGTCAGGGAACTCGTGCCGGAGGCGGCCTCGTGCGAGCCGGAGCGGCTCAGGTCGCACCTGCTGCCGCAACTGCGGCAGGTGGTGGTCTACGACCCGGAGGACATCGCGCGGCGCGAACGCTGGGCGCCGGGCTTCTACACGTGGGCCGATCTGCTGGAAGCGGGCGCGGCGGCGCCGACGGAGAGCGTGGCGCGACGGGCGGAGTCGTTCGACGCCGATGACCCGGTGAACATCCAGTTCACCAGCGGCACGACCGGTTTCCCCAAGGCGGTGGTGCTCACGCACCACAACATCCTGAACAACGCGCTGTTCACGGCGAAGGCCATGGGCTTCACCGAGCAGGACCGGCTGTGCGTGCCGGTGCCGTTCTATCACTGCTTCGGGATGGTGGTGTCGAACCTGGCGTGTCTGTCGACCGGGGCGTGCATCGTCATCCCATCCGACCACTTCGAGGCCGGCGCCACGCTGAAGGCGATCCAGGATGAGCGGTGCACGGCCGTGCACGGCGTGCCGACGATGTTCCTGGCCGAACTGGAGCATCCGGAGTTCAAGAGCTTCGATCTGTCGAGCCTGCGCACCGGCATCATGGCGGGAGCGCCGTGCCCGCCGGAACTCATGCGGCGCGTCATGAACGACATGGGCTGCCGGGAGATCCTCATCGGGTACGGGCAGACCGAGTGCTCGCCGATCGCCACGCTGACGCACGCCGAGGACAGCGTCGAGCGGCGCACGCAGACGGTCGGCACACCCATCCCGCACCAGGAGTGCAAGGTGATCGATCCCGAGACCGGGCAGATCCAGCCGCGCGGCGTCCCGGGCGAAGTCTGCATGCGCGGGTACCACGTGATGCGCGGCTACTACGCCCAGCCGGAGGAGACCGCCCGCACGATCGACGAGCGCGGCTGGCTGCACTCGGGCGATGTCGGCGTGATGAGCCCCGACGGGTACGTCGCCATCACCGGGCGCATCAAGGACATGATCATCCGCGGCGGGGAGAACATCTATCCCGCCGAGATCGAGGCGTTCTTCTACGAGCACCCCGATGTCGAGGAGGTCGCGGTCTTCGGCGTGCCCGATGAGAAGCTGGGCGAGGAGGTCGGGGCGTGGGTCCGCCTGCGCAACGGCCAGGACATCAGCGCCGAGCAACTGCAGGAATGGGCCCGGGGCCGCATCGCGCACTACAAGGTGCCGCGGCGGATCTGGTTCGTCTCCTCGTTCCCGACGACGGTCACCGGCAAGATCCAGAAGAACCGCATCCGGGACGCGGTGGACCGCTGGAAGGATGCCGGCGGCCCCCAGAGCGGCAAGGATGTGGCGACGTTCGTGCGCTGAGCCAGGAGGCGTTCGATGCCGACCGAAGCGGGGCGACCCCGACGGATCGAACGCTGCGCTGAACTGCTGGCGCGGGCCGGCGTGGTCGTCACCGATGCCGAGCTTGCCTCGATGGAGCTGACCGACCTCGGGCTCGGCAACTTCGAGATCGAGGGCCTGGGGCTGATCATCTACATCAACACCGACCGCTACTGCGCCAAGGAGCTTGTGCTGCTGCCGCGGCAGACCTGCCCGGAGCATCGCCACCCGCCGGTGGGCGGCGAGCCGGGCAAGCAGGAGACGTTCCGGGTGCGCTTCGGGACGGTGTACCTGCACGTGGAGGGACCGGCGACCGGCGCCCCCGCAGCGCGGCCGCCGGCGGGCAAGGAGCGCTTCTACACAGCGCAGCGCGAGATCGCGCTGCATCCGGGCGAGCAGTTCACGATCCCGCCGGACACGCTGCACTGGTTCCAGGCGGGGCCCGAGGGCGCGGTGGTCAGCGAGTTCAGCTCGACCAGCCGCGATGAGCTGGATGTCTTCACGGATCCGGCGGTGCGGCGGGTGTAAAGAGCCCTGAGCGCGAGCTCAGGGGCCTCTGCCACGGCCTACGCAGGCCGCCCGCGGACAAGGCCGGCCACCCGAGCTTGCGCTCGGGGCTCTTCTGATACACTCTTGCCAATGGCGATGGGATACATGCTGACTTGGACGTGTTACGGGACATGGCTGCATGGAGATGTGCGCGGCTCGGTCGATGATGATCACAGTCGGTGGAAGTGGCCGCGCGTGAAACCTTATGTGCCGCGCGAAGAGGCGAATCGCGCCCAGCTCAAATGCTCCCCGGTCGTTCTTGACGAGAAGGCGCGCAAGGTTAGTGGAGAGGGCGATCCGGGATCATTGCTTGCACAGGGGATGGACGCTTCGGGCGATCAATGTCCGATCGAATCATGTGCATGTCGTCGTGCTGGGCGCCGACCTCGCCCCGGAGCCGATCATGAAACAGCTCAAGGACTGGGCGACGAGGAGATTGCGCGAGGCGGAATATGTACCGGGGCAGGGGCGAGTCTGGACAGCGCATGGCAGTACGCGGTACCTCTTCACAGTCGAGTCGGTCGAGATGGCGGCCGACTACGTGATCAACCGGCAGTAACTGAGGTGGGCGCCGCGGCGGAACCGCTCGGCCCCCGAGCTTGCGGGCAAATTGCATCAAATCGGGGGTGAGGGGGTGAGAATCTGGCGGCGGATTTCGCTGATGATGAGCTTGGCCTGGACCCACTGGCGCACCCGGCCGTAGGACCGAACCCACGGCCTGAGCCCGTTGAGCCCGTTGGCGTGACTGGTCAGCGTGCCGAAGGCGCCCTCGATGAGGCCGCGCATCCTGAGAAGGTCGGCGCCGAACCGGGAGGGCGACTGCTCCAGGAGGTTGATACTCCGGATCCGGCCGGGGTCTTGCGGGTGGTTTCCGAGCCCCTGAATCCGATTGCGCCCGCGCTGGCGCCGGGGCGCCAGCATCTGTGCGCCGCGCTGGCGCGCAAGCCGGAACAGCCGGTTGCTGTTGTAGTTGGTATCCGCGAGCAGGTAAGCCGTCGGAGGTAGTTCACGCATCATTCGTCGAGCCATTTCTCGCTCATCGATGTGCATCGGCGCAACGCGCCATCCCCATATCGTGCCGAAAGAGTCGATGAGCATGTGGAGCTTGTATCCCTTGCCAAACCCGCCTCGAGCGCGCCCATAGCCGGCGTGTCGGTCGGCGCTGTGCGGAGCGATCTCCATCGCGTGGCCGTCGATCGCGCACAGCAGCGTCGCCCGTCGCTGGCGACGCAGCACCCATCGCTCCAGCCGCGCCCGCAAACGCTGCACGCTCTTGCTGCGCAGCCGCCGTGACATCTGCGAGGCCGAAGGCAGGCCCGGTGGCAGCGTCACGCCGCGCCAGCTCTCCGGGTCACACGCCCAGCAGGTCGGCCGGTCGTTGATGACCGCCCAGAGGTATACTTCAACAATAGTGGAATCGGTGTAGGTGAATCGGCCGTTCAGATGGCGTCTACCGAGTTCCCGAAGCCGTCTCCGTACGGCCTTAAGCAGCCTGCGTTCCATGCAGTTCCTCCTGTTTGCTAGACAGTGGAAGTATGGGCGCAGGCTGCCCTTGGCGCAAGTTGGTGGGCGCTAATCGCGCAATTACCCCTTGCGCTCAGGGCTCTCTTCTCGTGTTCGAGGATGAGATCGCGACGGGGTTCCAGTGGCGATCAGGCGCCGCCCGGCGCATCGCCTTCGCCCTCCTCCGCCCGCGGCAGCGGCCGGTCGGGAAACTCCTGCTTCCACACCTCCAGCGGGATCGCCTCGAACTCGAGGTGGAAGTGGTACGGCTCGAAGAAGCCGCCGGGGTCGCTGCGCATCCACGGGTCGCGCACGTGGCGGAACATGGCGTAGGGGACCAGCGCCCGCAGCGAGACCGAGCCATCGTCGGCCAGCCACACCTTGACTTCGCCTTCCAGCGGCGCCGCCTGGCCGTTCTCGGCTGACCGCTCATCCGCCTTGCCATCCAGCGAGGCCATGCGGGCGTTGTCGGGCGTGATCTGGCCGTTCATGGTGTCGTCAGCGCTGCGGGTGTTGTACTGGTCCTTGGCTTCGTCGCTCAGGCCGCACTCGCGGACATCCGCCAGCGTGTACTTGAGGTGCTGCAGCGCTGTCTCCGGCACGGGCACACCCTCGCCGGCGAAGCGCACCCCGTCCATCGTGATGGTCACCGGCGAGCCCTCGCGGATGTCGGTGAAGAACAGCGACTTGGGGTCGCTCTTGTAGAAGCCGATCCGCAGGATGGCCCCCGACTCGCGCCCGGCGCCCTTGTCCAGGCGGGTGCCGCCAACGGCCACAAAGGCCTCGACGTTGTACCCGAGGATGCCGCGCTGCTCGGGCGTGGTGTAGGGGCGCTGGCCCTCCAGCACGATCGTCTCGCCGTCCGTGGTTTCCCAACTGAGGGAATAGCGGGGGTGGGCGCTGTCATCGACGTACAGCACGGGCCCGGACCAGGCGGCGAGGGCCGCCGCGGCCAGCGCGGCGGCAATACTACAAACTGTCGGAATCATCGGGCCTCCCCGTGTTTTTGCCCAGAGTCGGTCGGAACGTCCGATTTCTCTAGCACCCATTCGCAATCTGCGTGTATTCTGTTCACGAGTCCGGCCCGCGGTGAGGTGGTTGCCGGATAAAACAGTCGGATATTGGGAGGACCGGTATGCATACTGGATGGATTGCCCGCGCCGGGCTGCTTGTGGTCGTGACGGGCGGGCTGACGCTCTCGGCGTCCGGGCACGATGAGGACTGGCGGAAGCTGCGCGACCGGCAGGAAGCCTTCGTCGGTCCGATCGTGACGATCAACACGCTGCAGCACCACAAGGGCGCCCCCGAGCCGGACATGTTCGACTCGGAGAACATGCTCATGCTGGCGTGGATCCCGCTCAGCGAGTTTCCCGGCGGCCACGGTTCCGGCAACGACTGCTGGGGCTACACCTCGCCATCCGGCCGCGAATACGCCATCATGGGCCTCCAGAAGGGCTACGGGTTCGTCGAGATCACCGATCCGGCGAGCCCGGTCATCCTCGATGTCGTCACCGGGCCGTCCAGCACCTGGCATGACATCAAGATCATCGGGACCTACGCCTACGGCGTCAGCGAGGGCGGCAGCGGCATTCAGGTGATCGACTTGGGCCGTATCGACGAGGGGATCGTCCGCCACGTCATCGACAAGACCCAGTCGGGCCATTCCTCGACGCACAACATCGCCGCCAATCCCGACTCGGGCTACCTGTACCTCGTCGGCGCCAACATCGCCAATGGCGGGCTGGTTGCCGTCGACACGACCAACCCCGAGAACCCGACGATCGCCGGGCAGTGGTCCGGCAGCTACGTGCACGACGCCCAGGTCGTCAGCTACAGCTCCGGGCCCTACGCGGGGAAGGAGATCGCCTTCTGCTTCAACGGCGGGCGCGGCATCGAGGTCATCGATGTCACCGACAAGGGCAACATGGTGAAGATCGGCGGCACGAGCTACGCCGGCGTGAGCTACACGCATCAGGGCTGGCTCTCGCCCGACCGCCAGTACCTGTACATGAACGATGAGCTGGATGAGGGCTCGACCGTCAGCGTCACGACGACGCGCATCTTCGACGTCTCCGATCCCTCCAAGCCAACCTTCGTCCGGAGCTTCACCAGCGGCAGCACCTCCATCGATCACAACCTGTACACCAGGGGCGACCGCCTGTACGAGGCCAACTACCGCAGCGGCCTGCGGATCTTCGACATCGCCGACCCGACCAATCCGACCCAGGTCGCCTTCTTCGACACCTATCCCGGCAGCGACTCGGCCCAGTTCAACGGCGCCTGGAGCTGCTATCCCTATTTCGACAGCGGCACGATTCTGATCAGCGACATCGAGCGCGGCCTGTTCCTGGTGCGCGAACTCGACAGCGGCGCCTACGGCGTCGAGATGCAGCTCGTCGGCGATCCCAGCCCCACGCTGGCCCCGTCCGGCGAGAGCGTGCAGGTCGAGATCATCGAGACCACCGGCGCCCTGGCGGCCGGCTCGGTGGCGCTGCACGTGCGCGACTCGGGCGGCGACCGCACCGTCGCCATGAGCAGCGTCGGCGCCGGCGTCTACGAGGGCGACTTCGGCGCCCTGCCGTGCTTCGAGACCATCGAGTACTGGTTCACCGCCGAGACCACCGCCGGTGATACGGTCACACTGCCGCTCGGCGCGCCGTTTTTTACCTACGACGCCAGGGTCCTCACCGACCTGATGCAGATCGTCAGCGACGACTTCGAGACCGACAAGGGCTGGAGCGTCGAGAACATCGATCTGCTCGATGGCGCATGGGAGCGCGGCGTGCCCGCCGGCCTCGGCGACCGCGGCGACCCCACCAAGGACAGCGACGGCTCCGGGCGCTGCTGGCTCACCGGCAACCGCTCCGGCAACAGCGATGTCGATGGCGGGCCGACGCGCCTGACCAGCCCGGTCTACGACCTCTCCGGCGCGCCGGAGGCGACCATCAGCTACGCCCGCTGGTTCACCAACGACGATGGCGACATCGACCGGCTCGATGTCCACATCTCCAACGATGGCGGCGTCTCCTGGACGCTGGTCGAGAGCGTTCCCGGCCAGGCGCCCGAGTGGATCACCAGCGAGTTCCGCGTGGCCGACATCCTCCCGCCGACGGCGCAGGTGCGCCTGCGCTTCAGCGCCACCGACAATCCCAACGACTCGGTCACCGAGGCGGGGATCGACGCCCTGTCGATCTTCACGGTCAGTTGCGGCGACGTGTGCCGGGTCGATCTGACCGGCGACGGCTCGCTCGACTTCTTCGACTTCCTGGAGTTTCAGAATCTGTTCGGCGCCGGCGACCTGAAGGCCGACTTCACGGGCGACGGCGTGCTGGACTTCTTTGATTTCCTGGCCTTCCAGAACGAGTTCGCGGCAGGCTGCCCGTCGCGGCCGGCCTTCATGCTCCTTGGCGGCGCCGTCCGGCCGGACGGCGCCGCTTTTTTGCCGGCCCGGCCGTTCGGTCCGCCGGCGCCGGCTCGTACACTCCTGTGTGTCCGAGACCCCACGCCACAACGGCTCAGCGCCCCCCGGCCCGCGGCCCGTGGCCGAGCTGCGCGCCCTGCGGAAGGTCTACTTCAAGCCGGACGGCTCGGTTATGGTCGAGGCCCTCCGCGGCATCGACCTGACCATCAACCAGGGCGAGTACGTCGCCATCATGGGGGCCTCCGGCTCGGGCAAGAGCACCCTGATGAACATCCTCGGCTGCCTCGACCAGCCGACCGACGGCTCGTACTTCGTCGCCGGGGAGGATGTCCGGGCCATGAGCGACGAGCAGCTCTCGGCCTTCCGGGGCCGGACCATCGGCTTCGTCTTCCAGGCCTTCAACCTGATCCCGCAGCTCACCGTCGAGGAGAACGTCGAGGCGCCCCTGTTCTACCAGGGCGTGCCGAAACGCGAGCGTCGCGCCCGGGCCATCGAGTCGCTCCAGATGGTCGGCCTTGGCGACCGCCTCGGCCACCGGCCGCGCGAGTTGTCCGGCGGCCAGCAGCAGCGCGTCGCCATCGCCCGGGCCCTCGTGACCCGCCCCAAGATCCTGATGGCCGATGAGCCGACCGGGAACCTCGACACCGCCACCGGGGAGAGCATCCTGGAGCTGTTCCAGACGCTCCACGCCGATGGGATGACGCTGATGATGGTCACCCACGACCCCAGCGTCTCGTCGCGCTGCCAGCGGATCATCTGGCTGCGGGACGGGCTGATCGAGTCGGATCGCCCGGTCCTGCACGCCGCACAGCCCGCCTGAGGGGCCCGCGCTCGGATTCCGTGAGAATCCGCGTTTCCGGCGGGATCGGCCAGAAACAGCTTGAAATGGCCCCATCCGCCCGCGACAATCGGCTGGCCGGACCGTCGGCCAAGGTCCCATCATGTCCAGTGAGCCGTCGAACTCGATTCGCCCCCCGGGGGCAGCGTCAGGGCTGGAAGCGAATGTTCTGGTCCTGAACCGGCTGTACGTCGCGATTCGCGTGATCAGCGCCCGGCGGGCCTTCACCCTGCTGTGCAAGGACCTGGCGGAGGTCATCCACGTCGAGGGGACGGGCCACCAGCGCCAGTACCTGAACTACGACTTCGAGACCTGGACCGAACTGGCCGAGTTGCAGCGCCGCTTCGAGCCCGACCGCCACGACTGGGTCCGCACCGTGCGCCAGTACATCGCCGTGCCGCGGGTCGTGCGCCTGCTGGGCTACGACCGGCTGCCGACGCAGGTGGTGAAGCTGAACCGGCGCAATCTGTTTGCGCGGGATCACAACCAGTGCCAGTACTGCGGCCACAGCTTCCCGACCAGCGAGCTGTCGCTGGACCACGTCGTCCCGCGCACGCAGGGCGGCGGCGACTCCTGGGAGAACCTGGTCACCGCGTGTGTGCGCTGCAACGCGCGCAAGGGCGGGCGTACGCCGCGGCAGGCCCAGATGCGCCTGGTGCGGGCCCCGGCCCGGCCGGCCCGCCATCCGGTCGTCGCCATCCGGCTCGGCAGCGAGCGGTACGCCTCCTGGCAGGCCTTCCTCGACGACGCGTACTGGTCGGTCGAACTCGGCTGAGGCCGGCGGCGCCGGGCGCCCGCTTCAGCGGAGCTGGTACTCTTTCAGCTTCCGGTACAAGGTCCGCTCGCCGATGCCGAGCAGCTTGGCCGCCTGCTCCCGGTTGCCGCCGGTCAGGCGCAGCGTCTCGCGGATGGCCCGCTTCTCGATCTGCTGCAGGCTGGCGCCGGCCAGCGAGCCGCCGCCGCTCGGCTCGCCCTCATCCTCGCCCGCCCGGACCTCGTCGGGGATGTGTCGTACATCCAGCGTGACCTCGGCGCCCGGCTCGGACTGCCCGATGGCGGTGACCACCATGTTCTGCACCACATTGAGCAGTTGGCGCACGTTGCCCGGCCAGCGGTAGCTGGTCAGACGCATCAGGGCCGCGTCGGTGACGGCCGGCGGTGGCCGCCCCGGCGCGATCTCCGCCGCGAACCGCGCCACCGCGTGCATCACGATGCGCGGGATGTCCTCCCGGCGCTCCCGCAGCGGCGGCAGGGGGATGTGCGAGCCGTTGATCCGGAAGTACAGATCCTCCCGGAACTCGCCCGCCTTGATCAGGACGCGCAGGTCCTTGTTGGTGGCGCTGATGAATCGGACATCTGTCCGTCGGGAGTCAATGGCGCCGAGGCGCACCACCTCGAACGATTCCAGAGATCTGAAGAGCGTCTTGTAGGGAAAGA
>JBICIE010000014.1:0-7173 GCA_043101635.1 Phycisphaerales bacterium JB039
GCTGGCGATGGACTCATCACCGGCGCCGGCGCCGGCGCCGCGGGCGATGGCGCTGATGCCGCGCTGCACCTGGGCCGGCAGGTTGGGCATCACGCGGATCACGCGGACGGTCCCGCCGAGGACATCGCGGACGGTCTCGGAGGGCGCCCCGGCCAGGATCGTGATGACCAGGCGCTGCGAGCCTTCCAGTTGCGGCCGGATCTCGCGGGCCACCGCCCGCAGCGACTGCGGCTTGATGGCCAGCACGATGATGCCCCGGTCCTCGGGATCATGCTGGATGAGCCAGTCGATCGCCTCGGCGCTGGCGGCGAAGGCGTTGGCGTACCCGGCGCGGCGGTCGGCATCCGGGTCGGCGACCGCGAGACGCCGGGCATCGAGCGTCCCGGCCTCGAGGGCGCCGCGGAGGATGGCCGAGCCCATCGACCCGGCGCCGATGAACAGGACCGGCTGCTTCAGTTGCCTCATCGGGGAGGGTAGGGCTGGGCGCCGCAGGCGCCGGGAGTTCGGGCGGCGGCGGCGTACCATGTGGGCCATGTCCACGTTCTACTCGCTTGACTTCGAGAAGCCGGTTCGGGAACTGGAGCGGCAGATCGAGGCCCTGGGCAAGCCAGCGGCGGATGCGGCGGGGGTTCCGGCGGCCCTGGGCGTCGCCGAGCCCGCCGGCGCGGCCGGGCTGGATGATCCCGCGCAGCGCCGGGCGGAAGCGGCCCGGCTGACCGCCGAGCGCGACCGGCTGCTGGGGGAGCTGTACCAGCGCCTCAGCCCGTGGGACACGGTGCGGGTGGCCCGGCATCCGAGCCGGCCGCAGGGGCGGGACTACATCGATCGGCTCTGCCGCGACTTTGCCGAACTGCACGGGGACCGGCGCTTCGGGGATGACCCGGCGATCATCACGGGGCTGGGGCGCATCGGCTCGATCAAGTGCATGCTGATTGCGCACCACAAGGGTCGCAGCACGCAGGAGAAGCTGGCCTGCCACTTCGGCTGCGCCCACCCGGAGGGGTACCGCAAGGCGATGCTGAAGATGAAGCTCGCCGAGAAGATGCAACTGCCGGTGGTGACGCTGGTGGACACGCCGGGGGCGTATCCCGGGATCGGGGCGGAGCAGCGGGGCCAGGCCGAGGCGATCGCGGTGAATCTGCGGGAGATGAGTCGGCTGAAGACGCCGATCGTCAGCGTGATCATCGGCGAGGGTGGATCGGGCGGGGCCCTGGGGCTGGCGGTGGCGGACCGCGTGGGGATGCTGGCCCACGCGTGGTACTCGGTGATCAGCCCCGAGGGCTGCGCGGCGATCCTGTGGAAGCAGGCCAACGAGCAGACCAACGCCTCGGCTGCCCGGGCCCTGAAGCTGACGGCCTCGGACAACCTGGGCCTGGGCATCGTGGACTCGGTGATTCCCGAGCCTGTCGGCGGGGCTCACCGGGATCCGGCCGCGGCTGCGGCCAATCTGGAGGCCTGGATCGTCGAGCAGCTCGAGGAGCTGGCCGAGCAGTCGATTGAGGACCTGCTGCAGGCCCGCTACGACCGTTTCCGGCGGCTTGGCGCCTTCCAGGAGGCGGCTGCCGCGCCCGCCGCGGCCGAGGCAGAGGAGGCCGGGGCGGCGCCGGAGGGGCCGGAGGGGCCGACCTCCGATCAGAAGCCTACCTGATTGACCCAGAACACCGTCTGGACCTATTGTCCGAGCCGGTTTTTTGTCGCCTGGGCGTCGAGGGGGGACGTGAGGGTGGCGCCGGCCACCCGAAGGAACCGCGCCGTGGCGAAGAAGAAGACGGCAAAGAAGTCAGCAGGCCGGACGACCAGAAAGGCGACCGGTCAGCCATCGACTGCGAAGAAGGCCGCGGCGACGAAGGGCGTCAAGAAGACGGCGCCGAAGAAGTCGGCCAAGAAGACCGCGAAGAAGTCGACGGCCAAGACGACGAAGAAGGCTGCCGCCAAGAAGGTCTCGAAGAAGACGACCAAGAAGACGACGGCCAAGGGCTCCGCCGAGAGCAAGGCGCCGGCGAAGGAGGCGTCGAAGGCGGAGAAGCCCGCCAAGGGCGCAGCGCCGGCAAAGGACTCGAAGAGTCCGCAGGACGCCAAGGGCCGCAAGGGGATCACCGTCGTTGAGAAGAAGCGTCCGAGCCGTCCCAAGGCGCCGCCGGTGCAGTTCCCCTCCTCCGGGGGTCTGCTGGCGCCGGGCTCGCCGATGCGCAAGCCGCTGATCCCGTCGGGCCCGAAGAACGTGGTCGATGAGCCGCTGGCCGCGGAAACCAACGGCGCCGGCAAGAGCCCGTTCAACAAGCGTCAGCTTCAGAAGTTCCGGACGATGCTGCTGGACAAGCGGCGCGAACTGCTCGGCGACATCACCGGGCTGGAGAGCGAGGCGCTCAAGAGCGCCGACGGCTCGGACCCGCGACTGGCCGAGCATCTGGAGGATCAGAGTTCTGATGCGGTCGACCAGGCCGTGTCGCTTGATCTGGCTGCCGCGGACCGGCGGCTGCTGCGGATGATCGACGAGGCGCTGCAGCGGATCGATCAGGGCACGTACGGGCTGTGCGTCGTGACCGGCAAGCCGATTCGCGAGGAGCGCCTGCGTGAGTTGCCATGGGCCAGCCTTTCCATCGAAGCCGCGCGGGCGGAGGAACGGCGCCAGATGGGGCGGATATGACCGCGCAGCGCGCCGATGGGCGCGCCGGTTCACCCTGGCGCAGCGGCAGCGCGCTCGGGACGCTGATTGGCGTGACGGTGGTTGCGCTGGTGGCGGATCTGGTGACCAAGGCCATGGCGTTTGCGATGATCGCGACGGAGCCGGTGATCGTGCGCCGCGCGGACGTGCTTGCGACGAAGAACCTCGAGAACCTCATTCATCCGCATCAGCCGGTGGTGGTCGTGCCGAACGTGCTTGAGCTGACGCTGGTGCTCAATCCGGGGGCGGTTTTCGGCATCGGGGCGGGCGCACGGTGGTTCTTCATCATCTTCACTGTGCTGGCGATCGGGTTCGGGCTGTGGATGTTCGGGGCGTGGACGCGCTCGCGTGACAGCATGGCGCACGCCGCGATCGGGCTGCTGATCGCCGGCGGGCTGGGCAACCTGTACGACCGCCTGCGCTTTGCGTGCGTGCGTGACTTCCTGCACCCGCTGCCGGATGTGCACCTGCCGTTCGGCTGGCGCCTGCCCGGGCAGTCGACCGGAGAGATCTGGCCGTATGTCAGCAACGTCGCCGACTTGTGGCTGCTGATCGGCATCGCATTGCTGATGATCCACCTGTGGCGCTCGGGCGGCAGCGGCAAGGGCGAATCGAAGCGCGTGCGGGGCGCATCGGCGCGGCGTCATCCGCCGCGCGCGGGCGTGCGGGCGGCCTGACGGGTGACGTGCGCATCGATTTCCAGGGCCAGTTCATCCATCACGCGCCGGGCGGCGCCATCCAGCCTGGACGGGATGTCATCCATGAGGATGCTGAAGGCGACGGCGGGGCCGGCCTCGCTCTCGATGTAACCCGACAGGGCGCGGACGCCATCGAGCAGGCCGGTCTTGGCGAGCATCTCATTGCGCGGCGTGTCCTCGCGGAAGCGTCGGCGCAGCGTTCCCTGGCCGGGCCTGGCCAGCGAGGCGCGCATCGCGCGGCGCAGTTCCGGCTCGGCGTCGATCATCCGCAGCCATGCGGTGAAGACCTCGGGCGGCACGCTGTTGCCGCGGCTCATGCCGGAGCCGTCGCTGAAGCGCACTGAACCGCCCAGGCGCGAGCCGAGGCGCTCCACCAGCAGCATGCGCAGCACATCGGTCCCGCCGGTCCACGATCCGGGCTGGCCGGTGACCTCGTAGGCCATGCGCTTGAGCAGGGCCTCGGCGTAGAGATTCTGCGAGTCGCCGTTGCAGCGGGCCAGGATCTCATCCATCGGCGTGGTGATCGCCACCAGCGTGCGATCCGCCGGCAGGTTCTCGCCGGGCTCGGCGTAGCGGGCTGCGTTGTGGGCCCGCTTGTGCCCGTCGCCGACGCGCACGCCGGCATCGTGCAGCCGGTCGGCGATCAGCCGTCCTGTCCACAGTCCGGGCTGATAGACGCAGACGTGCGCCGGCCCGGCCGGGACCCGCACCTGTCCGATCACCAGCAGACGATTGACGCCTGGCTCGGGGCGCAGGGTGTCGATGCCGCTCTGACGGTTGCGATCGTTGATGGTGCTCACGCGGCTCTCGAACTCGAGCCAGCTCATCAGCGGCGTGACGGTGATCTCCGGCTCGGCGGGCGAGCCATCGCGGAGGCGGCGCGGCCGGGCGTAGACATCGAGCACGTTGGTATTGAAGTTCACCCCCTCGACCTCGGCGCAGTACCAGCGATGCAGTTGATCCTCGGGCCAGAGCGGATGGGGGCCCTCGCGCACGAAGATGCGGTCGTCGACCACCACCTCGGAGACCTGCTGCACACCGGCGTCGGCCACTGCCCTGGCGATGGCGCTAAGCATCTCATCGGGTGTCATCGGGGGGGTGAGGGCCCGGAGCAGATCGGGATCGCCGAGGGCGGGATCGCCGGCGCCGAGGATGACGAGGCGATCGCCGGAGAGCTGGATCTCGGTGCGGAACGCGAAGTCCGGCCCCAGGGTGAGCAGGGCGGCGGCGCTGGTGAGCAGCTTCATGTTGGAAGCGGGGGTGCGGGCCGTGGCGGCGTCGCGGGCGACGATCGCCGCGCCGGTGTCGAGGTCGACCACTGAGATCCCGATGCTGACCTCGCCGAGGCCGGCGCCGCGAATCCGCGATTCCAGGCGGTCTGCGAGACTCTGGGCCAGCGCGGGGGCGGCGAGCAGCGCCAGCGCCGCCGCGGCAAGACAGGCGATCATCATCCGACGTGTACACACGGCCATGCGAGTCCCTTCGCTCCGGCGCCCTCCCGGCGCCGCACTGCTATCGTCCGGCCCGGCGCCGGGGCTTCGATCTCCCGGCTCCGGGCCGTACCATACCGGACTTTCCTGGGGAGCAGCCCGTGGCCGAGCCCGCCGAGCATCCCGCGACCGAGACGCCGCCCGAGTCCGTGGAGGGCATGTCGGTTCTGCTGGTGGATGACAACATCCAGAATCTGGAACTGCTGCAGGCGTACCTGGAGGATCTGGGGTGCGAGATCCGGGTGGCCACCGACGGGCAGGCGGCAATCGACAGCGCGCTGGCGGACCCGCCGGACATCATCCTGCTGGACATCATGATGCCGCGGGTCAGCGGGTTTCAGGCGTGCCAGCGGATCAAGGGCGACCCGGCGACCCGCAACATCCCGATCATCATGATCACGGCCCTCAACGAGGTCGGGGATGTCGAGCGGGCGGTGGACTGCGGGGCCGATGACTTCCTGACCAAGCCGGTGCACAAGATCGAGCTGCTGACTCGGGTGCGGTCGCTGCTGCGTCTGAGCCGGCTGCAGCAGCAGCTCGAGGGGGCCACGGCCCAGCTTCGCGAGATCAAACGGCAGCGCGGCAAGGCGTAAGGCAGATCGACGCGGCTCAGGGGCGCAGCGCCGCCAGCCGCCCGGCCAGGGCCGCATTGGTGCGCACCAGTTCAAGGTTGACGCGCAGCGTGGCGCCGGCGGAGATCTCGTGCAGGGCGGCGAGCGTGCGCGGGGTGACATCCCGTCCGCGCGCGCCTGCGGCCTCGACGCGCTCTCGAGCCTGCTCCAGCCAGGCGCGCCACTGGTCCGGTGCGATCGGATTCGGCGCCGGCTGGGCGATCACGACGCCGCGCCCGGTGCGAGCGAGCTCGAAGTCCACGAACCGGATCAACGCAGCCTCATCGTCGAAAGTGGCGTCGACGCCGGCGGCGCTCTCGGCCAGATAGAAGGCCGGGAAGGCCTCGGTCCGGAAGCCAACCACCGGCACGCCGAGCGTCTCGAGCGCCTCGCGGGATGACTCGACATCCAGCAGGCTCTTGACGCCGCTGCAGACGACGGCGACGGGGAACCGCGCCAGGGCGAGAAGGTCGCTGCTGACATCGAGCCGCTCGCCGAGGCCGGGATGCACCCCGCCGAGGCCGCCGGTGGCAAAAAGGCTGACTCCGGCCGCGGCGGCAAGCTCCATGGTCGCGCTGACCGTGGTGGCGCCGGACCCACCCCGGGCCAGGGCCAGCCCGAGGTTGGAGGCGTTCAGCTTGGGCAGGCTCGGGGCCGCCAGCAGTTCATCAAGCTGCGCCGGTGTCATGCCCACGACGGCTCGACCGGCAAGGACGCCGACGACGGCAGGGACAGCCCCTGCCTGGCGCACAGTCTCGCGGAGTTCGGTGGCCAGGCGGGCGCCCTCGGGGGCGGG
The DNA here is from genome assembly GCA_043101635.1 of Phycisphaerales bacterium JB039. GTDB lineage: Bacteria > Planctomycetota > Phycisphaerae > Phycisphaerales > UBA1924 > CAYMJK01. The sequence continues at coordinate 6,261 of JBICIE010000014.1, forward strand.
CACGCCGTGCGCCAGGAGCGTGGTTTCCAGCGCCACGGCCCGCCGGGCGTCGAGGATGTTCGTGGAAAGACGGGGCATTGTGGTAGCTTGGGGCGTCTGCCCGGAGCCGGGGGTTCGCTCGCCATTTCGCCGACGAGCCTGGTCAAAATCAGGCTTGACGCTGGCTCAGGGCCCATGGTATCCTCATAGCTCATAGGAAGAGAGACAGGGGCCAGGTCCCCAGAGAGAGAGGCAGATGATGTTCAACAGAGTTGCGCAGCGGGCGGCGATCGCCGCGGCCTTGGGGTCGTTCTGCGCTGCCGCCACGGCAGAGCGCGTTGACCTGTTCGTATACGAGAGCGCCTCGGGCGGCGACGTGTCGGGACTGGACCTGTGGGTCGATGTCATCGATGGCGGGTCGAGCGTGGATTTCGTGTTCCACAACGACTCGACGATCGCGTCGGTCGTGACTTCCGTGTATTTCGAGGATGTCTCGGCGGCCAGTGGGCTGTCCAGCCCGAGCATCCTCCCGGGCGCGGGCGTTGACTTCGCGCCGGGCGCGACGCCGGGCGATCCGGCGGGTTCGATCAGCGGCTTCTACCGGGACTGGGCCGGGAACCTGTACACGGCCGGCGCGACCCAACCGTCGCCGATGATGGGCATCAACCCCGGCGAGACGCTGACGATCAGCTTTGACTTCTCAGGCGTGTTCTCGGACATGCTCGCGGCACTGCGGAGCGACACGGGCGACTTCCGCCTGGCCCAGCACGTCCAGGGTGTCGGACCCCTTGGCTTCAGCGTCTGGACCACCACGGTCCCGGCGCCCGCTCCGCTGGCGCTGCTGGCGCTGGGGGGGCTGGTGGCGAGCCGGCGCAGCCGCTGATCACCCACCGCTGACAATCAGCTCCTTGACTGCTGCAGGACCGGCTCCGGC
>JBICIE010000015.1:0-2765 GCA_043101635.1 Phycisphaerales bacterium JB039
CTGGTACCGATCCGTCCCCGGCGCCGGCGCCCGAACCGGACGCTGGTCCCCCCACCCCTCGACCGTGAACCGAAGCGACACGGGCCCTGTCCCAAGCTCCGCGGACCCGAGCGTGCGATTGGCTATGTCCTGCAGATCCGCATCCACTTCCACCCGGTCCCATGAGCCGCGTGTGAACTTGAACGCCAGCGTCCCGTCCGCCGGCGCCGGGATCGTGATCTGCCACGCCCCGTCGGAGCGCGGGCTCAATTGCATCGCAGTGTCCCCGGGATTCCAGCCGACCTCATCGGACGCAAGATAGATCGGCGACTGCGCTGTCGCCAGCCGTGGCTCATCGGTCACGATGAACGTGATCTGCGCGCTGACGGGCGCGCAAAGCAGCGCTGCTGCGGCAAGCGTCCAGGCGCCCCTGGCGACGGAACAACACGCAGGATTCAGCATGGCTGAGTCAATCGACCGACTGCGTCCGCTTGCTGCGGTTCTTGTCGATGATGTTGATGTTCTGCGGATTCGTCTTCCCGCCCGGGTCTGGACTGCGGAAGAACAGATCGTGCACGTTGTCCGGGATGAAGTCCCCATGGCCGTCGGAAAAGACCCAGTTCGCGCCGCGTTTGCCGTGGTTGTCGATCGGGGCGTAATACCCCGGCTCGGTCCCCGCCGCCTTCGCTGCGCCCGGATCGCCCCCGCCGGCGCCGTACCAGGCCCGCGTCGAGATGTCCGGTCCGTTGGTTTCGTCACCCCACAGGGGGGCCGGATTCAGAATAACCGGCTCGTCGGTCTTCAGCCCGGAGATGTACATGTAGCTGATGTTGTACGCGATTACGCCTTCTTCGCCGCGCGGAACCTCCGGTTGCTTGGGCGTCGCCGAGAGAAACCCCGGCGCTGTGCCGGGCGTGTACGGCATCCCGTACCACCGGTCCTCCTGGTCCGACGGGCACAGCAGGATGTCGAACCCGTCCAGGTACGGCTGCAGCAGCGGGGTGCGGTTGCCGTCGTAGTACGAGGACTTCTCCGGTGTCGTCGCGCCCCGGTACCCGGTATGTACGCCGTCGCCGACCTGATTCAGGCTGAAGAACCCCGCCAGGCCACCGTACAGATACTGACCGTCGAGAATGTCCGGGGAGATGTAGCGGTCCGGAACCGACACCACGGGATACCAGTCCCGACTGTCGTTGGCGTACAGCGTGAGGCTGAGCCCCATCTGCTTGCAATTGGACAGGCACCGGGCCGACTCGCCCGCCCGTTTGGCCTTCCCCAGGGCCGGGAGCAGGATGCCGATCAGCAGCGCGATGATCGCGATGACCACCAGCAGCTCAATCAGCGTGAAGCCGCGTCCGGGCCGCCTCATTCCTGTCATTGTCGTGCTCCCAGGCCGGATCCTCCGGCGCGCCCCGCTCGGTACATTCTAACCCCTTTCGGGGCCTTCGTTTGAATCAGCCCGGCGGATTTGGGCCGGTCCCCGGGCGACGCGGAAACCTCGTTGCCGCCCCTGGCGCAGGCCGCGGGCGACCTTCATGGAGTCTGCACATTCGGCCCGATATCCCCGGCCCGGCCCGTTGCTACAGTCGCCGGCATGGGAGTTGAGAGCGAGGCCCCCCGCAGCGAGGCTCGAGTACTGGTGCAGGCCATCGACGCAGATTGGCGCTCGAGTTCTCACTGTGCAGGCGCCCGCCCGAGGAGACCAGAGACATGCCCATCCATCCGATCGTTCCCGCCACCGCGCTGGCAATGGCCACCGCCGCCTCCGCCCAGGTGCTGACCAGCGACGACTTCAGCTACGTCGGTCTGCTGACGGACAACGGCTGGGTCAATCACAGCGGCAGCGCCAAGTTCATCATGGCCGACGGCGCCGTGGCTCGACTGGACCAGTCCGACGGCTCCGGCGAGGATGTCAATCGTCCGTTCGCGCCGCTGGGCGCCACCGACAAGATCTACGGCGCCTTTGACATGTATGTCGAGACCGCCGACCTCTCCGGGCTGGATGCCAACGGCCTCTACTTCGCGCACTTCAAGGACTCTACCACCGCCTTCCGCGGGCGCACCGGCATTGTCGTGCCGGACGCCGGCGGCGACTTTGGCCTCGCTATCAACGCCGACAGCAGCGGCCTCGGCGATGGCGCCCGCTGGGCCGACGACCTCTCGTTTGATACCTGGTACCGCGTCGTCTTCTCCTGGGACGCCGCCACCGGCGAGAGCGAACTCTGGCTGAACCCCACAGTCGAGACCGATCCGAAGATCACCCACACCGGCGCCGCCACCGGCACGCTGATCGACTCGATCGCGCTGCGCCAGAGCAACGACTACACCGGCTTCCAGCGGATCGACAACGTCATCGCCGGCCTGAGCTTCGAGAGCGTCGTCCCGGCGCCCTCGACGGCGCTGGCCCTCGGCGCCCTCGGCGGCTTGAGCATGCTCCGCCGTCGCCGCTGAGCACACGGCTTCGGAAGAACCGATGAGGCTCGTTGCGCCAGGTCGCAGCGAGCCTTCTTTGTGCGCTCCGTGGATCAGCGCTGCGCCAGCAGCCGTGCCGCCTCATCGACGTCCTTGTCTCCCCGGCCGGACAGGCAGATCACGATGCGCTCCTCCCGCGGCCGGTCCCTCGCGACCTTGACCGCGTGTGCCACCGCGTGCGCCGGCTCCAGCGCCGGCAGGATCCCCTCCGTCCGCCCGAGCAACCCGAACGCCTCCAGCGCCTCGGCGTCCGTCACCGACGCGTATTGCACCCTGCCGGCGTCCTTCCAGTAGCTGTGTTCCGGAGATCGGAA
>JBICIE010000016.1:0-4721 GCA_043101635.1 Phycisphaerales bacterium JB039
CAGCTCCCGAGGGCCTCGACCTCGGCGTGGGCAGCGCCGAAGGCGGTGTGGCGCCCGCCTCGCCCTCCGCGGCATGGGGCGCGTCGAGCCCAACCCCATGGTCGGGTGTGTCATCGCGCGCGATGGGCGCATGCTCGGCGCCGGGCGCCACACCGCCTTCGGCGCTGCCCACGCCGAGGTCGAGGCCCTCGGGAGCTGCCGGCGCCAGGGCCACGACCCGGCCGGCGCAACCGTCTATGTCACGCTGGAGCCGTGCGCCCACCACGGCAAGACCCCGCCGTGCGCCGAGGCACTCATCCGGGCCAAGGTGGCCGAGGTCGTCTACGCCCGCGCCGATCCTAGCCCCTCGCGCGGCGGCGCCGAGGCCCTGCGGGCCGCCGGGATTCGCGCCCGCCAGTGCGGCGCCAGCCCTGCCGCGACCCACCTCAGCGATCCGTTCATGAAGCGAGCCACCACCGGCTTGCCCTGGGTCATCTGCAAGTGGGCCCAGACCATCGACGGACGCATCGCCACCCGCGCCGGCGAGTCGCAGTGGATCTCCGGCCCGCGCTCGCGGGCACAGGTGCACCGGCTCCGCGGGCGCGTCGATGCGATCCTCACCGGCGCCGGCACCGTGCTGGCCGATAACCCGCTGCTCACCGCACGCGGCGAGCGCGCCCCGCGCCGCGTCGCGCAGCGCATCGTGATCGACCCGGAGCTTGCCACGCCGCTGAGCTCCGCTCTGGTCCAGACCGCGCGCCAGGCTCCGCTGGCGATCGTCTGCGCCCCCGGCGCCGGCAGCGCGCAGCGCGAGGCGCTCTCGGACGCCGGGGCGCAGATCATCGAGGCGCCGGCCGCCCCGGGTGGCCTCAACCTGCGCAGCGCCCTGGCGGACCTTGCGACCCGCTTCGGTCTGACCACCGCGCTGGTCGAGGCCGGGCCGCGCCTGATCGGCTCGCTGATCGCCGAGGACCTGGCCGACGCGCTGCTCGTGTATATCGGGCCCATGGCGCTGGCCGACGGCGCCGCGCCCGGCCCGGCCACCGGACGCGCCGCGCCCGCTCTTGCCGACGCGCGCGGCTTCGAACTCGTCAACGCGCGGCGCATCGGTCCCGACGCCGCGCTGTACTACCGGCGCAGGTCCGGATAGCCCCATCCTTCTTTATACAAAGCGCAGCGAGTCGCGCACCACCATGCGCGCTGCGCCGCCTTCAGCCGAGACGTCGACCGCCGTGCCCGGATCGGTCGAGCCGCCGCGCAGCATCGCGAAGCAGATCGGCGCGCTGCCCAGCGCCGGGCTGATCGTCGAACTCGTCACCACGCCCACCGTCTCGCCCCCGACATCCCCTGCGACGAACACCTGCGCCCCGCTTATCGGCTGCGGGATCGAGAGCCGGTCGGCGCCCTTGAGCTGCGCCGGCGCCAGCGCGCACAGGCGCTGCCGCGACTTGCCGCGGCTGTGCATGCGGGCGACCACCTCCTGGCCCAGATAACACCCCTTGGTGAAGCTCACCCGCTGGTCCAGCAGCCCGGTCTCCGCCGGCAGGTTCTTCGGACCAAAGTCGATGTTGAACACCGGCCAGCCCGCCTCGATGCGCGCCACGTTCCAGGCGTGCCAGCCGATCGCCGCAGCGCCGGCTTCCGTCAGCGTCCGGTACACCGCCGGCGCATCGGGGACCGGCGTCAGCAGCACAAAGCCGCCCGCGGCCGCCGAGTCCTCCCGCTCGATCCGCACCGGCGCCCCGGCGCAGCGTCCGATTGTCGCCCGCCCGGGTCCGATTTCCGCATCCTCCAGGTCCATCGCGCGGCCAAGCGTCTCGGCGGCGCCCGGCCCCAGCAGCGCCAGCCGGTGGGTCTGCTCGCTGATGTCCTCGATCCGGACGTCCTCCGTGAACAGATACTCGGACAATGTCGCCGCCACGCCCGGCGCGGCATGGACATCCAGGTCGAAGTCCGTCTCGTCCGCATAGTGGCCGATCCGCAGATCCGCCTCGATCCGTCCCTGGCGGTTGAGCCAGAAGGAAAACCGGACGTCGCCGGGCGCCACGTCCGCAACCTGCTGGGTCAGCATCCGGTTGAGGAACTCGATGCGATCGGCGCCGGTCACCCTGATGGCCCCGCGGTGGGGGCAGTCCAGCAGCGCACAGCCTGCCCGGATCGCGCCGTATTCGGACTCGATGGCCCCGAAGGCCTCGACCACCTGGACATCCGCCTCCGGCGGGCCCCAGCAGATCGCCGGGGCGCCGGCCTGCTCGTGCTGCGCGCGAAGTGGGCTTATACGGGCCATGGGCGCGATGGTAAGCGTCGCGTCGGGCGCCGTCCGGCCCCGGCGGCCTCGGACCGGCTCATGGCTGGGCCACCCGCAGGGCGCGATAATGCCGCGACGTTCCCTCCCACCTCCCCCGGAGAAAGACCATGCCGAGCGACCTGAACATCGACCTGCTCAAACGCCTGTGCGAGACGCCCGGCATTCCCGGACGCGAGGAGCGCGTTCGCGCGCTGATCCAGAAGGAGATCGAGGGCCTCTTCGACGAGGTCACCACCGACGCCCTCGGCTCACTGCTGTGCCGCCGCGGACCGCGCGGGCAGAAGGGCTCGTCCGAGAAACCTACCAAGGCCATGCTCCTGGCCCACATGGACGAGATCGGCTTCTACATCTCCAGCATCGACAAGAGCGGCTTCCTGTACGTCAACGCTGCCGGCGGCTTCGATCCCCGCAACCTCTTCTCGCGCCGCGTGCTCGTGTGCGCCGACTCCGGTGATTACAAGGGCGTCATGAACCCGGGCGGCCGCCCGGTCCACATCTCCAGCGACGAGGAGCGCAAGAAGGTCCCGGAAGTCAAGGAGTTCTTCGTCGACCTCGGCTTCGAACCCGAGGAGGTGTCCGAGAAGGTCAAGGTCGGCGACTACGTCGTCATGGACGAGCCGTTCCTCCAGATCGGCAACAAGGTCGTCAGCAAGGCGCTCGATAACCGCTTCGCCTGCTGGCTGGCCATCGAGGCGGTCCGCGAGATCGAGCGGTCCGGAAAGGGCCACGCCTGCGAGATCCACGTCGCCTTCACCACCCAGGAGGAAGTCGGGCTGCGCGGCGCCCGAACCGCGGCTTACGCCGTGCGTCCGGATATCGGCCTTGGCCTTGATGTCTCGCTGGCCTGCGACACGCCCGGCGTGCCCGAGCACGAGCGCGTCAACAAGCACGGCGACGGCTTCGGCCTGCATTTGCAGGACAGCTCGTTCATCAGCAACCACGATGTGGTCCGCGAAGTCGAGGCCGTGGCGAAGGAGCACGGCATCAAGTACCAGCGCACGATCCTGGCGCGCGGTGGCCAGGATGGCGCGGCGGCCCAGCAGGCCGCCGCGGGGGCGAAGGCCATCGGCATCGTCTGCGGGACGCGCTACATCCACACCGTCACGGAGATGATCGACACCCGCGATCTCGGCGCAGCGCGCGACATCGTGGCCCGCTACCTTGAATCGGTTGCGTAAGGCGCCGCCCGGCGGACGCGCACACAGCCCGCCGGGCGACTGTGCTGCCTTCAGTGCACGAGGTTGGTGGCGCGCTCGATCGTCTCCACGACCTGGCGCACCTGGAACGGCTTCTTCAGGAAGCCGTCGAATCCGGCCGAGCCCAGGCTCTGCGCCTGGCCGTCGGTCAGTTTGCCGCTCATCGCGATCACCCGCGTCATCTGCATGGTGTCGCTGGTCTGAATCGCGCGGGCGATGTAGCGCGCGTCGGTGTCGCTCAGATGGATGTCCAGCAGCACCACGTGCGGACGAAGCTGCTCGCACAGCGCCCCGGCCTTGAACGCCGAGTCGGCGGTGTACGTCTCGTATCCGGCCTGCTCGGCCAGCACCCGCTGCAGCGTCTGCGTGATCTCCGGCTCGTCGTCGACGATCAGCACCTTCGTGCGCCCGTCGCTCAGCGCGTCCAGCGGAATGCCGTGCGCCTTCATGAACTTCATCAGCTCGCCGACGGGGATCCGTCGGTCCTTCGAGCCCGGGATCCGGTAGCCCCCCAGGGCGCCCGAATCGAACCACTTGCTGACCGTGCGAGGCGCCACGTTGCAGAGCTTCGCGACCTCGCCGGTGGTGAGCACTTCCTTGTCCAGCGGCATTCGGAGCCCCCCGAGAACGCGATCCGCGGGGCGAACAGCACGCGCCGCGGTTGGAGTGCAAGCAAGATCGACGGCCGATGCGTCAGCCTTCACCGCCTGGGTGGACCAGGCGCGCAAGTTTCAGTTCTGGGACGACTTAGCGCGTCCGATCACGGCCCGGGTCCCGCCCCGCCAGGCGCCGCTGGCCACCCGCCCCGGGCCTACCATCGGCGCCCCGGTTTGACAGCCGGCCGGGGAGACAGGTAGATTGCGACGCGCTTCGGCCGCATCCGCGCCCGCAGGAGGGCGTATGGTCCTGCTGGCGACCGGCCGACCCGTCGCGGGAACCGGTATCGGACCGGGAACGCGCCCAATGCTCAGGAGGCGATCGTGACGACTCGCAGGACTCTTCCCTGGCTCGCTGCCGCCCTTTGCCTGCTCTGTGCCGTCGTCGCGCCGGCGCAGGATCAGCAGCTCACCGACGAGCAGCTCATCAACGACATCATCCACTATGAGCTCATCGAGCGGCCTCGGCTCGCCGCCGCCGCCGGCCGCGAACTCATGAGCCGGGCCTACGCCCCCCGGGAGTTCGTCGACATCGTCACCGAGACCGGCGATGAGGCTCGTTTCCTCGATGCGCTGCGCGGC
>JBICIE010000017.1:0-12010 GCA_043101635.1 Phycisphaerales bacterium JB039
CCCCCGGGGGGGGGCCCGCGCCGGCGCGGGCGCAGGCAGATCGCTGACAATCCTGTCGGTTCCGCCCCGGCGCTACCCTTGCCCATGGGCGCAGGGCGCGAGTACAGCCGGTTCCAGCAGGGCGTGATCAAGCGGTACTACCGCAATCTCGACACGATCACGCTGCAGCGCCTCAGCGAGATCGTCAGCGAACTGTACATCGAGACCGCCGCGGGCGGCAAGAAGGTCGACCGGCTCTGGCAGCGGGCGGCTGACACCCTGAGCAAGACCGACGCCAACGACGCCCGCGTCGCGCAGATCATCCAGCAGCGGAACCTGGAGCAGTTGGCGCGCCTGGTCAGCGAGCTTTCCGGGTGACAGGTGGGCGTGTCATGCGCGAGTCGCAACTGCTCAGTGCCATCTATGAACATTCTGCCGATCTGTCCGGCGCGTTCGAACAGGTCCAGACCGGTCCTGGAGACGATTGCGCCGTGCTGCGCACGCCGCACGGCGACCAGCTTCTGGTCAGTGTCGACCAGGTGATCGAGGGGGTGCACTACAGCGCCGGGCGCCAGCCCCCGCTGGAGTTAATCGGGCGCAAAGCGATCGCGCGGGCCCTCTCGGACATCGCGGCCATGGGGGGGCGGGCCCTCGGCGCCGTGACCGCCGCGGCCCTGGCCCCCGAATTTGCGCGCGCCGAGGAGCTGTTCGAGCACGCCCGCAAGGCTGCGGCGTGGTTCGGCTGCCCGCTGGTCGGCGGCGACATCGCAATCCGCCCCGGACCGCTGGCGCTGACCACAACGGTGCTGGGCGTGCCCGGCGCAGCGCGCGGGCCCGTGCTGCGCTCCGAGGCGTGCGTCGGTGATGTGGTGTACGTCACCGGGGAACTCGGCGGCAGCTTCGACCCCGAGACCGGCCAGGGCCGCCACCTGACGTTCGACCCGCGCCTCAGCGAGGGGGCGTGGCTCGCGGAGACCCTCGGCGACGCCCTGGGCGCCATGATCGATCTTTCCGACGGGCTCGGCATCGACGGCGGGCGGGTGGCCGCGGCCAGCGAGGTGGCTCTGGAGATCGAGGCCGAGACGATCCCGCACTCGGGCGTCGGCTGGCGCCGAGCCCTCGCCGATGGCGAGGACTACGAACTGCTCTTCACCGTGCGCCCGGGCGTCGATGTGCCGCGACCGACGCCGGGCGGCACGATGCTGACACGGATCGGGCGCGTGATCGAGGGGCGCGGCTGCTTCGTGATTGCCCCGGATGGCGAGCGGATCGACGCGGCCCAGCTCGGCTGGAATCACGGGCAACAATGACCCGATGCGCCTGTGGCGGCTGACAACCGATTCTGCGCGCGCGACGGCGGACCTCGGCGAGGCGCTCGGGGCCATCGTGCGCCCGGGCGACGTGCTGGCGCTCATCGGTCCGCTCGGCGCCGGCAAGACGACGCTGACGCGCGCCATCGCCGCCGGGATGGGGCTGGACCGGCGCGCCGTCTCCAGCCCGACGTTCGTGGTCGTCAACGAGTACGCCGGCGCCGGCGGACCGGCCCTGGTGCACGTGGACGCCTACCGGCTGACCGGCGCCGATGAGCTCGACAGCGTCGACTGGGACCGGCTGATCGATCCGCAGGCCGACGCCGTCGTCGTGGTGGAATGGGCCGACCGCATCGCCGCCGCCCTGCCCGGGCCGGGGCGGACCGTGCGCATCACGATCGAGCCGGTGGATGAGCAGGCGCGCCGCTTTGCCATCCTGGCGCCAGCCGGCTGGGCCGGGCGGCCCGAGACGGATCGGCTGCGCGAGCTGTGCGGCCCGGGCGTGGAAGTCACGCCCTGCCCGGTCACCGGCGAGCCGACGCCCACCGACAGCCCGACCTGGCCGTTCGCCAGCGAGAAAGCCCGCATGGCCGACCTGCACCGGTGGTTTGCCGGCGAGTACCGGCTGAGCCGCGAGGCGACAGAAGACGATCTGCAGGGCGGCTAGGCGGCCGGTACGATCGGCCACGATGAGCATTCCCGGATTCTGCGCACGCCTGCCGCTGTTCGCCTGCGCCGTGCTGCTGGCGGCCCCGGCGCCGGCGCTGGCGCAGGAGCCTGGCAGCGTGTGGGGGCTGTTCCGCCAGTCCTTCGACCTGTTCACGGTGCTGCTGGTGGCGGGCTCGGTCGGCGTGGTGTGGGTGTCGTATCTGTGCGCGCTGGACCTGCGGGAGCGGCGCATCCTGCCGGAGGCCAGTCTGGCGCGCATGAGCGAACTGGTTCGGGGAGGCCGGCGCGCCGAGCTGGTCTCGTTCGTCTCCAGCGACAGTTCCTTCCCCGCGCGCGTGCTCCAGGCGGCCCTGGACGCCGAAGCCCACGACGCCGAGTCCATCCGCGAGACCGCGGAGATCGCCGCCAGCGAGCAGTGCGCCCGCTGGTTCCGCCGGGTGGAACCGCTGAGCCTGATCGGCAACCTGGGACCGCTGATCGGGCTGGCCGGGACGGTCTGGGGCATGATCCTGGCGTTCACCGAGCTTGGCGCAACCGCCGGCGCCGCCGGGCCGGAGGAGCTTGCCCCGGGCATCGCCAAGGCGCTGTTTCACACGCTGCTGGGGCTGATGCTGGCGATCCCGGCCCTGGGACTGTTCGGCCTGTTCCGGGCCCGGGCCGATCGTATCTGCAACCGGGGCCTGCGGGTCAGCGGCGACCTGGTCGAGCGGCTGATCCGGGCGGAGCAGACCTGATGCGCCGGCGTCCGATGGCGCCGGCGGCCTCGCTGGGGCGGATTAACGTCACGCCCATGATCGACGTGATCATGTGCCTGATCGTCTTCTACCTGATCGTCGGCAAGCTGGCCGGCGACCGGCGGGCCGAGATGGACCTGCCGCCGTCGCAGGCCGGGGCCCCGGACGCCCCCCCGGACGCCATCTTCGTGAACATCGCGCCGGGGCCGGCGGCTCCGATGTATCTGGTCGATCGCCAGGTCGTGCCCGCCGCGCTGCTCGATGAGGCGATCGGCGAGCAGCTTCGGCGCAGGCCGCAGGCGACGCTGCACGTGCGCGCAGACCGGTCGCTGGCCTACGGCGTGGTCGAGCCGGTCATCGAGGCGGCCCGGCGGGCCGGGGCGCCGTCGGTGCGCCTGGCGACACAGCGCGAGGGCGCCCGCTGATGGCGCGCACGCTGCGCAAGCGCGACGCCCGCAGCCGGGCCGAGGCCTTCGCCGGCCCGAACATGACGCCCATGGTCGATGTCATCCTCGTGATCCTGATCTTCTTCATGGCAACGACGGTGATCGTCGGCGAGGAGTGGTTCCTCGGCGCGGGAGTCTCGCTGCCGGCGGCCGCGGCCGGGGCAGCGCGCCCCGAGCGGACCGATCCGTTCCAGACGCCGGCGCCGCGCTTCGTACTGCACATGCGCCGCGGGGCCGATGGACGGACGGTCATCAGCGGCATCGGCGACGACATCGCCGGCGCCGCGACGATGGACGACTGGGTGCGGGCCGCCCTCGGCGGGCTGGACAACGAATCGCTGGTCATCCTGATCGATCCGGAGCCGGATGTGCCCTACGAGGATGTGGTGGCGCTGCACGACGCCCTGACGCGAGCCGGCGTGGGGCGCATCGCGCTGGCCGGCGCTGCGGGCGCGCTGCCATGACCGCGCCCGGCAGCGTCCAGATCCGCCCGGCGCAGGAAGCCGACCTGCCATCCATACTGGCGATCATCAACCGCGAGATCGTTCACGGCGTCGCCCACTTCGGCACGCAGCCGATGTCGCTCGAGACGCTGGCGGCACAGTTTGCGCGCGAAGCGATGCGCTACCCCTGGCTGGCGGCGATTGACGCCCGCTCCGGCGCCATGCTCGGCTTCGCCAAGGCGGGCCCGTGGAAGTCGCGCGGCGCCTACGCATGGACGACCGAGATCGGCGTGTACGTCGAGGCCGCGGCCCGCGGGCGCGGCGTCGGGCGGGCCCTGTACGACACCCTGCTGCCGATGCTGCGCGCCGCCGGCTTCCGCACTGTGCTGGCGGGGATCGCGCTGCCCAACGACGCCAGCGTGCGCCTGCACGAGGCCGTCGGCATGCGCCCCTGCGGCGTGTTTCCCAAGGTCGGCTACAAGCTCGGCGCGTGGCGGGATGTCGGGTACTGGGCCCTGCGCTTCGGCGATGATGAGGCCCCCACGGCCCCCACCGACCAGTAGCGTCAGCCGTCCAGGCGCGGCAGCCCGGCGGGCGCCGCCGCATCCTCGTTGGGCGGCGGCGGCCAGAACGGGACGTACTCCAGCAGCCGGCGGTCGCGCTGGAAGATCGGGTAGCGGTACTCGAGCTGGCCGGCGAACAGGTCGCTTGCCTGGGCGCCCCAGGTGTCCCAGGCTCTGATGGAGGTCCCCAGGTCCTGCCCGGTGAGATACCGCAGCGAGCTGGCCGCGGCGGTGTTCACCGCCAGGCTGCGGTCCCACAGCGCCTTCTTGAGCGCCTCGAAGACGCGGGTCTGCGGATACTGGCCCAGCGCGTAGGCCGCCTCGATGCGGACATCCTCATCGGGCTCCTGATCGTCGTCCGACGCCCGCAGCAGTGCGTCGACCGCCTCCGGGTTGTGGAGGCGCTGCAGGCCGCGGGCCGCCTCGCGCCGGACGATCGCCTCGCGATCATCGAGCGCCGCCACCAGCATCATGGCGTGACGGGGCCGGCCGTGGTTGGCCAGCCCGCGGGCCGCGGCGGCCCGCACCCGGGCATCGTGATCCACGATGTTGGCCTCGAACATCTCGACGAACGGAGTCGGGTCGACGAAGCCCTGGTTGGCCAGCGCCAGCGTGCCGCGGTAGCGCTTCCCGGGGTCATAGGGATCGGCGGCCATCTCGGCGGCCTCCCCCGGCGTCGGCGGCAGGAGGTGGCGCAGGACGCTCTCCTCGCCGATGTACGGGCGCAGCCCCTCGGGCCCGGAGCAGCCGCACAGGGCTGCGGCCGCCAGCAGACCGAGGTATCGGACGCCCGGTCGCCAGAATCTGCGATCCCGCAGGCTCATGCTGCCGGAGTCTATGAACCCGGCGCCGCCCGGGGCTCGAACAATGGGCGTGCGCCTGCTGCTGCTGAGCTTGCTGCCGGGACTGACCCTGCTGCTGGGAGGGTGCGGCATCCCGTCGGCGGCCTCGATCAGGCTGAGCCACGCCGGGCCCCAGGCCGGCGCCGAGGCGGTTGCGGTGGCCGCCCTGGTGATGAGCGGGCCGGCGAAGATGCGCTACATCGTCGTCGATCCCCGCACCCGCGACCCGAGCGGCGCCGAGGCCATGACCGAGCGCATCGGCCCAGGTTCGGATGGCGCGTGGCGCATGCGTCTGGCGTGGAAGTCCGCCCGCCCGGGGTCTGGGTTCAGGTGGGCCCAGGAGATCCAGGGCGACACGGCGCCGGATGGCTCGCTGCGCTTCCTGCGGATCGTCGATGACCACTCGCAGCGCAGCGTCAGCTTCGAGCCGGGGCTGGTCACGGCCCCCACTTCACTGGGCGATGCGCGCCTGCTGCAGGAGGACATCGCCGTGACGCTGCTGGATGGCGCCAGCGAGCGGCGGCTGCGGGCAAAGCACACCATCACCGGCGCGGGGCGCGAGCTGATCGAGACGCCCGCGGGGATCTACGCGGCCCAGCGCGTGCACCTGGACGCGGTGGCGTCGCTGGGGCCGCTGTCAGCGCGGCGGTCGATGGCGGTGTGGCTGGCCGCCGGCGCCGGCGTGGTGGCGCAGTACCAGGCCGACGCCTTCTTCGTGCTGGGCATCCCGGCCGGCTCGCGCGAGATGCTGCTGCTGGCGGCGCCGCTGGAGGATGGATCGCCAGCGCCGGCGGCGGGCGAACTGCTGGTCTGCCCGATCGTACGAGACGCTGATGAGTCGCGCGCCGTGCGTAGCGCGCCTAGCAGGCCGCTAAGCAACTGATCGAGGCATCTGCTTTCTGCGGGGCTTGTCGGGGTTTGGCGAGGTGGTTGGGGGTGTGATCGGCGCCGCGGCGGCCATTGGAGGCCCGGGGCGTCCGCTCACGTCGCTACCAGGCGGGTCATCCGCAGCAGGTTGTACGCGGCGCCGGCCATCAGCAGGGAGTTCTCGATGCGCCGGTGGCCGACGAACCTCGTGCGGGCAAGGCCCGCGCTGGTCTTGGCCCAGCCGATGATCTGTTCGACGCGTTTGCGTTTGCGCTGACTCAGCCGGTAGCCGATCGTCCGGCGACGGCGCTGGGCCCGCCGCCGCGCCCGGGATTCGACATCATCGCCTCGCGCAGGCTCGACCGGCATCGGCACGTGCGGAACGATGCCGCGCTGCTCCACCCGCATCAGGAACGCGCCCGCCTGGTACCCGGCGTCCATGCCCACGGTCCGCGGGATCATCCCGTGCCGACGCTCGATGTGCCGCAGCATCCGCAACGCGTTGCGCCGCTCGGCGTGCCCGTCGAACCCGTCCACCGCCACCGCCAGGCACAGCCCGCTGCGGTTCTCCATCGTGATGTGGCCGGTGTGGCACAGATGCGACTCCTTCCCGCCCCCCTTGCGCGCCAGCCGCGCCTGCGGATCGGTCGTGCTGCGGTGCGTCGCGTTGCTGCGCTTCTGCCCACGCCAATCGACCGGGATGTCGCGGCCGCCACCGCCGGCGCCGCCGCCGGCATCGTCATCGCTGCCTGCGCCCTGGTCGATCGGCTTCAGGCTCTTGTGGCTCGCCAGCGAGCGGATCAGCGTGCCGTCGATCGTGAAGTGATCCGCGCTGACCAGCTTCCGCTGGAGCCCCTCGCGCACCACCCGGTCGAAGAACTTGCGGCACAGATCGTGCGTCTCGAACCGCCCGCGGTTCATGCCGAAGGCCTCCTGCGTCCAGGCGTCCTGCTCCAGCGGCAGATCCAGGAACCAGCGGTACAGCAGGTTGTACTGGATCGCCTCCACCAGCTTGGTCTCGCTGGGGATCGAGTACAGCGCCTGCAGCAGCAGCGCCTTGAGCAACTGCTCGGGCGGCACGCCCGGCCGGCCCGTTGTGCCGTAGGCCCGGTTGAAGTCCCGGCTCATCTGCATCAGGATCCCGTCGGCCCACCGCTTGATCTGCCGCAGCGGGTGATCCTGCGGGACCACCTGCTCCAGATCGAACGCCACGAACATCGTCTGCTGCCGCTCCACCCGTCCACGCATCGAAGGCCTCCATGCCAATGGTTCTACCATACGCGCCCGGTCAGGATGAGTTCCTTAGCGGCCTGCTAGGGGCAAATGATCGTGCCCGAGTCAGAGCCGGTGATCCCCCACTTCAGGCAATCGCAACGCTCGTTTGGACAAAGATCCGTCCCGGGATTGGCCGACCCACTCGAGTAGGTCACGTACTTGAAGGTCTGGTCGGTGTCGACCTCCCAGGTACCGGCAGTCCAGGTGAAGGTGCCGCACGTCTTGACGTCTGCCTCGAATCGCAGCAGACTCTTGCACTCCACGACCATGTTCCCGTCGAGGTCCTGGGCATCCCGCTTGAAGATCAGCGAGCCACCATCTGCCTTCCAGACTGCTTGGTCGACGGTGTTGTGATCGGACAACTCAGTGGTGGAGGCCAGCACGAAGTCTTCGGTTCCGCCACTGCCGACGACCAGCCCGTCATTGCGGAACTCCCCGTTGTTCGTTCCCGTCTGACCCAGGATCGTCATGGCGCCGGTGAATCCGCCGACAGCAAGCCGGTTCGTCAGCAGGAGTTCGTCGTCAATGTCGATCGTGCAGTCCTCGTCATCTCCCGCGACCTCGCCGTCGCCCTCGAAGCCGTGGTCCTGATCGATGAACTTCAGCGTCGCGTCGGTGATGAGGTCTATAAGCCCATCGATCTCGCTGTTGGCGGCGCCGTTTGCATTGCTGTCGTCGTTGTCGAGTGTGAGCGTCTTGCCCGACTGGATCTCGAGTGTGGCGGTCGAGCGCAGCTCGAGCGTGTCGGCCGCCTCATTGGTCGTCAGATTGCACTTCTTCCCCGCGAGGATCACCGCGCGGTCACCCTCATCGGGGCTTGCGACGAGACTGCCTCCGACCTCGGAGTCATACCAAACGTTGTCCGACCACGCGGCGCTTGATCCAGACGGCCGGAAGTACTTGACGTCGCCGAGGGCCGACTGCCCGATCACGAGGACGGCGCACACGACCACTCCCTCATGTGTCCAGTTCATCTGTGTTCTCCTTCCAGGTAAAGGTGATGGTGGATAGAGCCGAACCTCGCCAAATTACCCAGATCCGCAACTGTGTCAAGCGGCGGTGGACAGAGGCCGCCGTTTGCAAGATGTTCGTATTGCGAATACTGAAGCCTCGAGGTAGACTCGACCTCAGTGCGACTAGCGATCACGTGGATGCTGGCAGCAGTTCCAATGGCGGCCGGCCAGCCCGAGTTGCGACTCGATCTGATCGGCTCGTGGGGAGGTTCCGCGGCCGATGTCCAGATCGTTGAACGCGACGGCCAGCGCCTTGCCTTCGTCGCGGTCGGATCAAGGCTGGAGATCCTCAATGCGACCGACCTGCGATCGCTTGAGCTTCTCGGGGCGGTGGATCTCGTCGCAGCCGTGCGCGGAGTCGCCGTGGACGGCGACGTCGTGTACTGCGCAACGGCCGGCGAGCCGTACCGCTTCTGCGTCGTCGACGCAGCCGACCCGTCGCGCCCCGCGCTCGCGTTCGCCAAGCAGCACAAACAACCGGTTGTCGGGGCCGGGCAGTGGCCTCGGAGCCCGGACGGTGTCGCCATTTGGGAGAGCTTCGCGTACGTCAGGGACAGCAGCGTGGGCGTCTTCGATCTGACCGAGCCCTGGAGGCCGGTCCATTTGGGACCAGCGGCTCTGGCTGGAGACCGGGGCGTCGAAATCGTTGGGGACCTCGCGTACGTCGGCTCCGACCACCGGGAGGAGGGGCTGTCGATCCACCAGTTGGGCGGAGATCCGCTGCACCCGGAGTTGCTTGGTCGACTGACCTTCCCCGGGTCGTTGCGGCAGTTCTCCGTCGACGGTCACATCGCAGCGGTCGTCATCGATCGCGATTCGCCGGATCCTCCCTACGTCCAGGTGGTCGATGTCTCGGTCCCCTCGGCCCCACGCCTGCGAGGCCGTATCGAATCCAGCGTCAGCAGGACGGCCCCGATCGTTGTCGCCGGCGGTGTCCTGCTCCTCCCGGACCCTGCGCCGCCTGGACCGAGTTCCGCCGGGGGCGCAAGCGAGTGGGAACTCTCGAAGGGTCTGCGGCTGTTCGACATCGGGACCGATCCCGATGCGCCGCGCCCCCTGAGCGCGTTCAAGCCACGGGATCTCCCGGTACCGCTCGGCGTCGTCGACGGCGTCGCCTGGCTCGCGTCCGCCGAGGGCCTGATCCTGCTCGATATCTCAGACCCGTCCGACCCGCTCGTCATCGCGCGGCGCTACCGCACCAGCACGGATCAGGGGATCGCCGCCAGCGGCGATGACGTGTTCGTGAGCGATTCGGCGACCGGGGTCACTTGGCTCGACTGGTCCGATGATCACCGCCCGTCGGCTGCGGCGGTGTTCAGGACACCCGGCTTCGACGGGACCACGGCCAGCGGAGGGCTTCAGGTCCACGGCGGCCTGCACCTCGCCGACGCGCAGCTGGCCTTCGCGGCGGGCTACAACGGCCTGTACGTGCTCGACGCGCAGAACCCGGCTGAGTTCCTCCCGCGAGCGGCGCTCGCGTTCCCTCCGTGCGTACGATCCGAAGCGGTCGAGCGAGAGGGCGCCCGTCTGCACGTCGGCACGAGCGGGTGCGGGGGCGAAGGCTGGCTGGTCGAGTTCACGATCGATTACGGCGCACAGACGATCGCCGACCACGGGTTCTACTATATCGGGAGTCCGCCAGCGCGCATCCGCAGCGACGGCGCAGGTCACAGCTACGCCGTCGTTCGCACGCGGTCATTGGTCTTCGACACTCGCGACGCGGATACGCCCACCCTGCTGGCCGAGATCGGCGTCGGCGGAAGTGACGCCTGGCTCGAGGACGGCCGGCGCTTGTGGATCTCCCAGCCGGATTTTCGCGGCGAGGGGTTGCATGTGTACGACGTCTCGGATCCGCGCTCGCCCGAACTGCTGAGCCACATCCCTATCCGCTTCTGCAGCAGCGTAACCATGGATGACTCCGGGCGGCTGTACACCGTGGGCTCGACCGGGAGCGCCATTCCCGGCTCGACGCACTCCGAGGCCCTGAGCGTCTTCGACATTAGCGATCCGGCCAACCCGCGCGTGCTTGCCCAGGCCAGGGGCGCTCAGCGCGAGCCGCGCCTGGCATGGGCCGATGGACGCATCTACGAGGCGGGAGACTACATCAAGGCCTACCGGCTGCGCTGCCTCGCCGACGCCGATGGCGATGGCGCACTGACCGTCAACGACTACTTCCACTTCCTGCACGCCCTCGAGATCGGCGACCTCATGCTGGCCGACTGCGACGGCGACAAGCTGCTGACGCTGTTCGACGTGCTGTGCTTCCAGAACGCCTACGCCGGCGGTTGCCCGTAGCGCAACGCGCTGGAGCCCTTGCGCACGAGCGGTGGTTCCTCGGCAGAGGCAAGGCAGGCAGACCCCCGTGCGGGTCTGTTCGTGCGGGATGAGGGGCGGACCTTCGAAGGTCTCCGGCGGCGGGCGAACTGCTGGTCTGCCCGATCGTGCGCCAGAGCGACCCGCAGTTCACAGCGCCCTGAGCGCGCACGCTTCGTTTGCCATTTGCCCCTTTGCCATTTGCCCAGTTCCTACGGGCAACCTGCGGCGAAGTCGTTCTGGAAGCAGAGGAAGTCGAAGAGGTCGAGTTCGCCGGAGAGGTCGCAGTCGGCGATCGGGTCGGCGGCGGCGAAGAGGTTCTGGAAGCAGAGGAAGTCGAACAGGTCCAGTTCGCCCGAGGCGTCGCAGTCGGCGTAGCACTCGCGCTCGAGCACGCGGAAGCGGGCCCCGCGGGTCAGAAGCCCCGCGATACGGGACTCCGACGCGGGGGACATTCGCTCCGGGTAGACCAGGAACTCGCTGACACTGTCCACCCAGACATCGACGACGCGGGGGTCAAAGGAATCGGCCTGCCATCGAGCGGTCACGAGGTGTATCGGGTTCGCCGGATCCGCGAAGGCGCCGACGAGCGGAAAATGCACTTGCATTGCGGCGAGATCCTCGATGCGATCGGAGCGCAGAACATACCCCGGCACCTCGCCGCACCGACAGAAATCGATGTCCAGAAACCCCGCCTCCCCGGCCATGAGGTCGAAGCCCGCAAAGGCGAACGCGTAGTCGGCCACAGGGAAATGCGCCCACACCTCCAGATGGACAATTGAAGACCCGGGCGTTGCTTCCCCCACCGCTCGCACTTCAAGCATCGCATCCTGCCCTCGCGCCGCCAGGGCGCAGATCGCGAGTCCAGCCGCGGCTGCAAGTGTGCGCGACATGTTGAGGCTCCTTTCCCGCTCGGCGCCCGCTGGCGCGGGCGCAAGGTTCCCCGACTCGGCCAGCATACCGGGCCGGGCCCCTGCCCCGCAAGCGTTGTCCGGCGGGCGCCGGTCAGAACAGGGCGGATTCCCCGCTCTGGCCGCGCGCCCGAACCCCCGCGCCGGGGCGCGCGGGGATTCTCGGGCCGAAGCCATGCGGCGCGGCCCTGCCTGCCGCCGCCGCCGGTCCGTTTCGGCTTATCCGCGGGCGCGGCGGCGATCCGGGCGACCTGCGCAGGTTCTCGGGCGGCGCCGGCGAAACAATTCCGGGCCCGGAAGACTCTCTCCCGCAGCCGGCCGGAACATTTCCCGGCCCGGGCGGGAGCATTCCCGTTGCCCGCGGAACATTTCCCGGCCCGGCCGAAAGCCCGCCGGGCCCCGCCGACAACATTCCGGGCCCGGGCGGGAGCATTCCGGGCCCGGGCGAAGGCACTGCGGGCCCCGGCGGGAGCGGGCCGCAGCCGGGCGGGACATTTCCGGCTCGGGGCGGGGGCGGCTCGGGGCTCGGCCCTTCGGGCCGACGCGGGCTGGAAGCCCGCGCCCCCTGTCCGGTTGAAAAGGGCTGGAAGCCCGCGCCCCTGTCCTGCTGAAAAGGGCTGGAAGACCGCGCCCCCGTCCTGTGAA
>JBICIE010000018.1:0-28261 GCA_043101635.1 Phycisphaerales bacterium JB039
GCCCGTGATCCTCCTGATCGACAACTACGACTCCTTCACCTGGAACCTCGTGCAGCGGCTGGGCGAACTCGACCCGTCGCTGGAGCCGGGCCGGGACCTGGTCGTGCGGCGCAACGACGCCATCACGCCCGATGAGGCCGAGGCCCTCGCCAGCGGCGCCGGGCCCCGCGGCGTGATCATCTCCCCCGGCCCCTGCACGCCGGCCGAGGCGGGGATCAGCGCCGCGATCATCGAGCGGTTCGCCGGGCGGGTCCCGGTGCTGGGGGTGTGCCTGGGCCACCAGACGCTGGCGGCCCTGCACCACATGACGGTGCAGCGACACACCACCCCGATGCACGGCAAGACGAGCCAGATCCACCACGACGGCCGGGGGTTCTTCGCTGGAATACCAAGCCCGATGGTCGCAACCCGGTACCACTCGCTGGTCGTGCCGATCGAGTCGGTCCCGGCGCCGGCGCCGGATGGGAGCGGCTGGGAAGTCTCGGCCTGGACCGATGAGCCGACGGACAGCGGGGGCGCCCAGCGCGTGATGATGGGTCTGCGCCGCCGGTGGCCTGCTGGCGCCGGGCCGAAGGCGCCGCTGGAGGGCGTCCAGTTCCACCCCGAGAGCTTCCTGACCGAACACGGGCCTCGGCTGCTCGCCAACTTCCTGGAGGCGACCGCAGCGCGGGCCGGCGCAAGCTCGCCATGAGAGGCCGGTAGCGGGAGAAGCCCCCCACGGAGTGGGGGGGTACCCTTGTCGGCCATGCTCGAACCCGCCCCGACGACGAAGATCGACCCGACCCTCGCCCGCGCCACGCTGCTGGAGGATGCCCCGGAGGGCGGCGGCATAATCAAGCTCGCCTTTCCCAACACGAGTTACCAGGTGTACCTGCGCACCGACGGGCCGGTCGGGGTGGCGCCCGGCAAACGCGTGATCGGTGTCATCCAGGCGCAGGCCAAGCGCATCGATCGCGTCAAGACCGGCGGGCGCTATGTCGAGCCGGTCTACGGCCGGCCGCGGCGGGTGCAGGGAACGGTCGTCGCGATCGCCGACGGGCGCATCGTCGTCAACGCCGGCATGCCCATCCACTGCGCTCCGACCGACCCCCGCCAGAAGGCGTCCGACTTCGAGCCCGGCGACTTCGTCAGCTTCGACATCCTCGATGGGGCCAGCTTCTCCCCCCGGATGTAGCGGCTTGGCCGGCGGTTTGACCGGGGGGAGGATATCGGCTAGACTTCAAATGTAGCCATGGCTACATTTTCCCGGAAGGAGGCCGCGTGCCGCTGCGACTGTTCGCGTTCCTGATGATCCTGCTCGCCGCCGCCGGCGCCCGGGCCGAGCCAGTCAACGCCGTCTGCACCACCGGGATGGTCGCTGATGTCGTCCGCAACGTCGGCGGCGATCGCGTCGCCGTCACGACCATGCTCGGCTCCGGCGTCGACCCGCACCTCTACAAGCCGACCCGCACTGACATGCTGACGCTCATGGGCGCTGATGTCGTCTTCTACAGCGGCCTGCTGCTGGAGGGGAAGATGACGGATGCCCTGATTCGCGTCGCCCGCAGCCGACCGGTCGTCGCCGTCACCGAGGCGATCGACGAGGACCAGTTGCTCTCGCCCGAATCGCTGCAGGGCCACCACGACCCGCATGTCTGGATGGATCCCGGCCGCTGGGCCCACACCGTCGATGTCGTCGCCGCGGAGTTGAGCAAACTCGACCCGGATGGCGCCACCGGCTTCCGTGAGCGGGCCGAGACCTACAAGCAGGAGCTTGCCCGCCTGCACGAGTACGCCCGGGGCGCCCTGGCATCCGTCCCCGAGGATCGCCGCGTGCTCGTCACCGCCCACGACGCTTTCAACTACCTCGGCGCCCGCTACAGCTACGAGGTCGTCGGCATCCAGGGGATCAGCACCGAGTCGGAGGCCGGCGTAGCCCACATCGAGAACCTCGTCACGCTGCTGGTGGAACGCAAGATCCCTGCCGTATTCATCGAGACCACCGTCGCCGACCGCAACATCCGCGCCCTGATCGCCGGCGCCGCCGCCAAAGGCCACGAAGTCACGATTGGAGGCGAACTGTTCTCCGACGCCATGGGGCCGCAGGGGACCTACACCGGCACGTATATCGGGATGATCGATCACAACGTCACGACCATCGCCCGCGCCCTCGGCGGCGATGCCCCGGCCGGCGGCATGCAGGGCAAACTGGAAGCGGAAGGCAAGTAGATGGCCACCGGCGTTGCCGTCCATCCCCGCCTCGCCCCCGGCAACCTTAAAAGCCGGCCGGAGCACAGCGAGCACAGCCCGCTCTCGGTGCACGATGTCACCGTCGCCTACCAGCGCCGCCCCGTGCTCTGGGACATCGACTACGACGCCCCCGACAAGTCGCTCATCGCCATCGTCGGGCCGAACGGCGCCGGCAAGAGCACGCTGATCAAGGCCTGCCTCGGGCTCATCCCCAAGGCCTCCGGACGCATCGAGGTCTACGGCAGGCCGTACCGGCGCCAGCGACACCTCGTGGGCTACGTGCCGCAGCGCGAGAGCGTGGACTGGGACTTCCCGGTCAGCGCCCTGGATGTCGTCTGCATGGGCCGTTACGGGCACATCGGCTGGCTGCGTCCGGTCACCCGCCCGCACCGTGCCGCGGCCATGGAAGCCCTCGACCGAGTCGGCATGGCCGACTACGCCAGGCGACAGATCGGCCAGCTCTCGGGCGGTCAGCAGCAGCGCATCTTCCTGGCCCGGGCCCTCGCCCAGGATGCCACCCTCTACTTCATGGATGAGCCGTTCGCGGGTGTGGACGCCGCTACCGAGCGCGCCATCGTGACCGTCCTGCGGGATTTGCGCGCGCAGGGGCGCACCGTCATCTGCGTGCACCACGACCTGCCGACGGTCAGCGAGTACTTCGACCACGTCATCCTGCTGAATACCCGCATCATCGCATCAGGCCCGGTCGCCGAAACCTTCACGCAGGACAACCTCCGGCGGACCTACGGCGGCCGGCTGAACGTGCTGGAGCAGGCCGCCGAGGCCGTCCGGCGCGCAGGAGGCTGAGGTGACCGGCGCCGAGCCCAGCTTCGCCGAATCGCTGATCGACGTGGTGACGCTGCAGGCCGGGTACAACACGATCGTCGTCACGCTCGGCGCCACGCTGCTGGGAATCGCCTCCGGCGCCGTTGGCGTGTTCGCGATGCTCCGTCGCCAGGCCCTCGTCAGCGACGCCATGGCCCACGCGACGCTGCCGGGTGTCGCCATGGCCTTCCTGTTGGCCACCCGCTTCGGCGCCGACGGGCGCAGCCTGCCGCTGCTGCTCGCCGGCGCCGCGGCCACCGGCGTGCTCGGCGCCCTGACCATCAAAGCGATCCTCCGCGCTTCCCGCCTGCGCGAGGATGCCGCCATCGGCGCTGTCCTCAGCGTCTTCTTCGGCGTCGGCATCGTGCTGCTCAGCGTCATCCAGAACTCCGCCGAGGGCAACGCCGCCGGGCTCAACCACCTGATCTACGGCCAGACCGCCGCGCTGCAGGAGCGCGACGCCTGGCTGATCGGCGCCCTGGCGCTGGCGAGCCTGCTCGGCGCCGGCCTGCTGCTCAAGGAGTTCCGCGTCGTCTGCTTCGATGACCGCTTCGCCGCGGCAATCGGCCTGCCCGTCGGCGTCATCGACATCGCCATGATGGCGCTGATCGTCATCGTCGTCGTGATCGGCCTGCAGGCGGTGGGGCTGCTGCTGATCGTCGCACTGCTGATCATCCCGCCGGCCGCGGCCCGCTTCTGGACCGAGCGGCTCGGCCTCATGCTCATCATCGCCACCGCGATCGGTGGCGCCAGCGGCCTGCTCGGCGCGGTCAAGAGTTCCACCGATGGCAACCTCCCCGCCGGGGCGGTGATCGTGCTGACAGCCGCAGGGTTCTTCGCCATCAGCATGGCCCTTGCCCCGCGGCGCGGCGCCTTCGCGCACCTGCTCCGCCTGCTGCGACTGCGGGTGCGGGTTGCGGTCGATCACCTGCTGCGCTCCGCCTACGAGCGGCTTGAGGCCGGCAGCGAGCCGATCAAGGCGGGCGCAGAGGTCCGCATCGCCGACCTGCGCATCGCCCGAAGCTGGTCGAAAGTGGGAGGGCTGGCCGTGTGCGCCCTTGCGCGCGCATCCGGTCTCGTCAAGATCCGCGATGGCGCACTGACCCTCACCGAGCGCGGCGCCGCCAGCGCCATCCGCCTCACCCGCAATCACCGCATGTGGGAGGAGTACCTCAGCGCCTACGCCGATGTCGCCGCCAGCCACGTCGACTGGTCCGCCGATCGCGTCGAGCACATCCTCTCGCCCGGCATCATCGACCGGCTGGAGGTGGCCCTGCGCAAACGCGATCGCCTGCCCGAGGGCGTCCCGCCCAGCGTGCACACGATCGGGGGCGGCTCATGAGCGATATGAGCCCGCAGGTCCAGATCCTGATCTCGTACGACCTGCCCGTTGCGCTGGCCGGTATGTTTGCGGCGGTCACATGCGCCCTGCTCGGCAACTTTCTCGTGCTGCGCCGCATGGCGCTGATGGGCGACGCAATCAGCCACGCAGTGCTGCCGGGCATTGTCGTTGCGTTCATCATCAGCGGAGCGCGATCCAGCCTGCCCATGTTCATCGGCGCCGCGGCCAGCGGCATCCTCACCGTCACGCTGGTCGAGATCGTCCGCAAGTGGGGGCGCGTCGAGAGCGGCGCCGCCATGGGCGTGGTCTTCAGCGCCCTGTTTGCTCTCGGCGTTCTGCTGATCCAGACGGCGGACCTGGAAGGCGTCGATCTGGATGCCGACTGTGTGCTCTATGGCCAGCCCGAGTACATCTTCTGGCTTCCACCGACGAACTGGGACGAGTTCCTCCGCCTCTCGACGTTCCTGCCCGGGCCGGATGGCCCGCCGCGCCAGCTCATCACGCTGGCGGTGGTCTGCGTGATCACGATCGCGTTCGTCGCGCTGCTGTTCAAGGAACTGCGCATCGCGACGTTCGACCCCGCCCTTGCCACCTCGCTCGGCTTCAACGCCACCGGGCTGTACTTCCTGCTCATGCTGCTGGTGGCCTGCGCGGTCGTGGCGGCGTTCGAGGCGGTCGGCTCCATCCTCGTCATCGCCATGCTCATCTGTCCCGCGGCTACGGCGCGTCTGCTGACCGACCGGCTGCGCCGGCAGGTGATCCTCAGCGCCATCATCGCCGCGGCGACCAGCCTGCTGGGCTACTGGCTCGCGGCCGACGCCCCGGCGATCTTCGGCACGGAGAAATCGCTGAGTGCCGCCGGCATGATGAGCGCAACCAGCGGCGCCGCCCTCGCCCTGACGATCCTGGCCGCCCCGCGCTACGGCCTGATCGCCCGGCGCCTGCGCCACCTGCGCCTGGGCCTGACCGTCGCCCGCGAGGACCTGCTGGCGATGCTCTGGCGCTTCGAGGAAGCGTCGCGCCTCGGGCGCGAGGCCGGAACACCACCGGCGCGCGCGCACATGACCCCCGCCGAGGTCCGGCGCGCTCTGGACTCCGGCCTCGCCGGACGCCTTGCCCTGCCGCTGGCCCGGCGGCGCGGGCAGATCGAGATCCGCGCTGGCGCGGTGCGCCTCACCGAGCGCGGGCGGGCCGCGGCACGCACCCTCGTGCGCATTCACCGGCTCTGGGAGACGTTCCTTGTCCGCGAGATGGGCCTCCGCCCGGACCACGTCCACGATGCCGCCATGAGCCTGGAGCACTTCACGCCCGACGCGGTCGCCGCCCAACTCGGCCGCGGCGCCGGCGCAGAAGATCCGCACGGACGCCCGATCCCGTGAGGTGGCATCGCCCTTCCGGGCGATGTGTAGGGCCGCGCGCGCATGAGCAAGGCGCATCGGGCGGAAGCCCGATGCCACGATCAGCCCTCGCGCCGGTCCCATGGGCCTGTGATCGCCAGCGTCAGCCCGCGCCCCTGGATGTTCACGAACAGCGTCGTGCCATCCGGCGAGAACGTGGCGCCGGCGAGTTCGCTCTCACCCGTTGCGTTGCGCCCGAACTTGTAGATCTCGCCTTTCGGGGTGACGCCGACGAGGAAGTCCTCGCCCGTGCCATCCTCGCACACGATCAGGTCGCCCCACGGCGCCACCGTCAGGTTGTCTGCGTTGTCGATCAGCCCGGCGTCATTGGGCTCGACGAACAGCTCCACCACGCCGGGGTTGGACGCCTCGCCGGCTGCGCCCTCCCGCGGCGACGGGTAGTACTTCCAGATCTGTCCCTTGCCGGCCTTGCCCCCGTTGGTACAGGCGAAGAAGATCGTCCGCCGCCCGTACCACACGCCCTCGCCGCGGGCGAAGACCGCAGCCCCCGCCGCGTGGCCCCGAAAACGCAGCGAATCGTCCTCGGGATCGATGTCCTCCAGATCGATCCAGCGGACCCGCATGCGCGCGCCAACCGGGATCTGGCGCCCCTCCGGATCCCACTGGCGCGTATCAAGGCTCTGCGTGTCCATTACCGCCAGCGCCTGCAGCCGCCCGCCCTCGCGCAAGCGCCCGGGCACGTTGGGAATGAACCGGTACAGCAGCCCCTCGTTGCGGTCCTCGGTCAGATACACCACGCCGCTGGCCGGATCGACCGCGACCGCCTCGTGATAGAACCGCCCCATGGCCTTCAGCGGAACCGGCTCGGCCAGCTTCTGCTCCATCGTGGCGGGCACTTCGAAGACATACCCGTGCGCCTTGCCGTGCAGATCGTCCGGAAGAAAGTCGCTCTCCTCGCACGTCAGCCACGAGCCCCACGGCGTCGGCCCGCCGGCGCAGTTGCGCGAGGTCCCGACGAGGCTCATGAACTGGCGCTCGACGCGCTGGGCGCCGGTGTCGTAGATCACCGTGCTCGTGCCGCCGATACCGGGCGGGCCGCCGGGCGGGCCCGGGTCGTACATCAACGCCGGGTCGATGAGCCCGCGGCGCTCGTGCTCATCGCCGAAGGGCCCCCGGCGCGGATACTCGGCCGGATCAAGCTCGTGGTTGCGGATCAGTATCGTCTTGCCATCGGGCCCGGCAAACGCGGCCATCCCGTCCGGCTGGCCGGCAACCCGCAGGCCGTCATCCATCGGATCGCCGAAGCGGGAGACAATGGTGTACCGGAAGCCTTCGGGCAGGTCGATGACGCCCTCGGGGTCCGGCAGCAGCGGCCCGAAGCCCAGCCGAATGTCCCGCGGGCTGGCGAACCCGCTCCGGGCCATCAGCGTGTGCAGACCGGCAAACCCGAGGCTCACAGCGCTGGCGGTACGCAGAAAATCGCGGCGGCTGGGCTCCATGGCGTCCTCCCGACGAAATGTAGTAAGGCTGGTTGTTCCCCGCACTGAAGCGCCATCAATCTTCACCCACGCTCAATGTTTTCTGGCGTCGCGTCTGGCGGAGCATCGCGAACATTGTTATGCTGGGCCGGCCCGGACCGGCCGGCTGGAGCCTGACGGAGCTTGGAGGACGCGAGACGTGGATGTTCACATGTTACGAACTGGAGGCCTTTCGGTCGTTCTGGCCGCTTGCGCCGTGTCAACCGTAGTTGGGAGCCAGCCGCCGCCGCGACCCGGTGGTGGCGGTAGCGACTGCGATCAGCGTTGGTCGGCCCTCTCTGGTCCGTCGGCGACCGGCATTGGACTTGGGTTTGTCCGAGCATTGAAGGCCTTTGACGATGGGACCGGGCCGGCGCTGTACGCTGCGGGTAGTTTCACCCTTGCGGGCGGTGTGATCGCTCCGAATATCGCTCGGTGGACGGGGAGCGCCTGGGAGCGGATTGGTGGCGGGTTTGACCAGTCCGCCTATGCGCTCGTCATCTTCGATGATGGTTCGGGAGACGCGTTGTACGCTGGGGGCAACTTTCGAGCGTCCGGACCTGCACCCGTGGACTACATCGCGCGATGGAACGGCAGTGACTGGATACCGCTGCCCGGCGGGGTCGGCCCTTCGGGTGGAGTTCGTGCCCTGGCCGCCTACGACGATGGAGCAGGCCAAGCGTTGTATGTCAGTGGCTTGTTCGCAACGGTAGCAGGCCAGGCCGCAAATAACGTCGCGCGGTGGAATGGGACATCGTGGGAGGTGCTCGCGGATTCCGGGGGCGTAGGGGTCGACGGTCCAGCCTATACCATGGCGGCCTATGACGATGGAAGCGGGGCTGCACTGTACGTTGGTGGCTCCTTCACAACTGCAAGCGGTCGAGTTGTCAACAACATCGCGAAATGGGATGGAGTTGAGTGGACGCCTCTTGAGGGGCCCACAGGTGTGGGTGTAGACGACCAAGTTCAAGGCATGGCGGTCTTCGACGATGGGACTGGCGCGGCGCTATACGTTGGCGGCAGATTTCAGAGTGCGGGCGGCGTCACAGTGAACTACGTCGCCAAATGGGATGGCATCGCATGGACTCCGCTGGCCGCGCCTGGAGGCGTCGGCCTCAGTGGCGAGTCGACCGCGCTCGCAGTCTATGAAGATATCGATGGTCGCGCACTCTACGTAGGAGGCAGCTTCGCCACGGTCAGTGGACGAATGAATGTCCAGTCGATCGCCCGGTGGGATGGTGTTGGCTGGGCTGCGCTATCCGGCCCATCTGGGACAGGCGTCACCAGCGGAGCGTCGCCGCGCGTCGCCTCGATCGGCATCTTCGACGACGGGCTGGCGCCGGCAGCGTTGGTTGTTGGTGGCGGCTTTGAGCGTGCTGGTGGGCTGATCGCAAACCGAATAGCTCAGTGGCAAGGTTGTCCCGGATCCTGTTATGCCGATTGCGATGGCTCGGGCGAACTCGACATCTTCGATTTCCTCTGCTTTCAGAATCTGTTCGGCGCGGGAGCGATGGAAGCCGACTGTGATCAGTCAGGCGGGCTGGACATCTTTGACTTCCTGTGCTTCCAAAACGCGTTTGCGACCGGCTGTCCCTGACTATCGCGGTGAACAGACCAATAGTCATCACAGCGAATGGTGATGCATCGCCAGATCCACCCAGGCGTCGCCCTTGGCGACCTCCGAGCGGACCACGGCCGACCGCCGGCTCGCGGTCCACTGGGCCAGCCGCCACAGCAGCGCTGCAACCGGGCGCCGGGCCAGCCCCGGCGCCACGCGGCACAGCGCAACCAGCGGCCCGAGCCCGTGACGCCGGATCAGGTCGTCGTCGAGGCTGACGAACGCCTCGGCCAGCCCCGGATCGCCCTGGCGCCCGCTGCGCCCGGCAAGCTGGCGATCCACGCGGGCCTCATCGTGCCGCTCGGTGGCGATCACCACCAGCCCGCCAAGCTCGCGCGAGCGGTCATCCAGCTTGATGTCGGTGCCGCGCCCGGCCATGTTCGTGGCGACGGTGACGGCGCCG
Organism: Phycisphaerales bacterium JB039; assembly: GCA_043101635.1. Classification (GTDB taxonomy): domain Bacteria; phylum Planctomycetota; class Phycisphaerae; order Phycisphaerales; family UBA1924; genus CAYMJK01. The sequence goes on from JBICIE010000018.1 coordinate 9,293, forward strand.
GCCCGGCCGGCGTCTGCAACGATTTCGGCCTCTTCCGCCTCGCGGACCGCGTTGAGGATGCGGCAGGCCACGCCGCGCTCGGCCAGCAGCGCGCCGAGCGACTCAGACGCCACCACGCTGCGCGTGCCGACCAGCACCGGCCGCTGCTGCTGGTGGAACTGCGCGACCCGGTCGGCGACTGCCTCGAACTTCCGCTGCTCGGTGGAGTACACCCGGTCGCGCGCGCGCCTGCGGATCACCGGACGGTTAGTGGGCACGCGCACGACGGGCAGCCGATACCAGCGCCACAACTCCTCGGCGACCTCCCACGCCGTGCCGGTCATGCCGCTGAGCCGCCGGTACCGCTGGAAGAACCGCTGGTAGCTGATGCGGGCGCTGGTGCGCCGCTCGCCGGTGATCTCGACGCCTTCCTTGGCCTCGACCGCCTGGTGCAGCCCAAGCTGCCACTGCCGACCCTCGAGCAGACGGCCAGTGGAGCGGTCGACGATCACCACCTCGCCATCCCGGATGATGTAGTCGTCACCCTGGTGATACAACTCGCGGGCCGAGATCGCCTGCACCATCAGCTCTTCGCGCCGGCGCGGCCCGGCCCAGAACGGCGGCAGCCCCTCGGCCATCTCCCCAAGCGCGGTCCGGCCCCGCTCGGTCAGCACGACCCGGTGCAGCTTGCGGTCGACGTTGTAGTGCTCGCCGGCGCGGAGTTTCCCGGCAAGCTCCGCGCCCAGCCGGAAGTGCCCGAACTGCTCCTCGGTCGCCTCCGGGGGAACTTCCGCCGCGATGATCGCCGGCGTGACCGCCTCATCAATCAGCACGCTGTCCGCCTCATCGATGATCGCGGCCCAGTGCCCGCGCTGCGTGACCATGCGCGTCCAGTCGGCCCGGCCATCGCCCGAGTCGCCCCGCTCGCCGACGATGGCGTCCAGCGCGGCGTGCACCAGGCGCGGCGCCAGCGGCGCGATCAGCCGGTCGCGCAGGTAGTCGAAGATGAACTGCTTGTCAGCGCCGTAGATGATGTCGTGGCCGTAGGCCCGGCGGCGCTGCTCGGTGTTCATGGCGTCCTGCAGGGCGATGACCGAGAGCCCCAGGCGCCGGTAGGCGCTGCCGGTGGTCTGGGCGTCGCGCCGGGCGAGGTAGTCATTCACCGTGACGATGTGCACGCCGCGCCCGCTGAAGCCGTCCAGCGCGGCCGGCAGAATAGCCGTGATCGTCTTGCCCTCGCCGGTGGCCATCTCCGCCAGGGCCCCGGACGCCATGACCAGGGCCCCGGCGACCTGCTCCGGATGCAGCGCCAGCCCGATCTCGCGCCGGATCACTTCGCGCATCACCGCGTAGGCCCGGTCGATGACATCGCGATCCTCGCGCCGGCGCATGACCGCCTCGCGCGTGTCGTCGATCTCAGCGTCCAGGGCGCGCTCGGACAGGGCGTCCAGGGCGTCGCTGCGCGCGCAGATCGCGCTGGCTCGCCGAAGCTCGGCGGCGCGGAGCCGGCGCCGGGCCGCCAGGCCGCGGAGCTTCTCACCGGCCAGGTCCAGCCCCCGGGCCGGCAGCGAACGCTCCACCGGCCGGGCCAGCCCGGGCCAGAGTCGCTGCGTCCTCGACGCGGCGCTGGAGGGGAGCGTGGTCACGAACGGCTGCGCCCTTCAAAGAACTGGCGCACCCTGCGGAGCATCTGGGCCCCCAGCGGCGCCGGATCATCCTCGATGCGCACCCGGGCCCGCAGCCCCGGTCGGGCCCCGCCGAGATCGGCGCCGGGCTCGGGCTCGACGACAAGCATGAACTGGGGCGTCAGCGAGCGCGGCCGGTCGGCCTGGGTCGGATCCAGCAGCACCGCCCCGCCGGCCTCGCTGGTCAGGGCAGGATCAATGACATCACGCGACGCCGCCGGGTTGACCACTACGCGCGAGGCCGGGATCACGCGCCCGGCGGCGCCCTCGATGCGTATCGCCGCGCGGGGCGCCTGCCCGGCCAAGGCGCCGATGCGCTGGGTCTCCGCCAGGCTGGCGCGCACCACCAGGTCGTCGGTCGAGGCCACGACGGCCAGCAGCTTGCCTCGATCGATGAACCTGCCCTTCAGGTTCTGCAGCGAGCCGACGCGTCCCGGCGCCGCGAGCACCTGCCCATCGGCGCCCGCCCGCAGCGTCAACTGCTCGATGCGGCGCAGAACCTGGGCCAGCCGATCTGTCAGGCGCGCCAGCTCGATGTCGGCGAGTTCGACCTGCGTCACCGAGGACTCGGCCAGCGCGTCGCGCCGGGCCCGCACCTGGGCAAGCTGCGCGCGCAGTGTCGCCGCCTCGGTCATCAGCTCGCTGTTCTCGAGCACCAGCAGCGGCTGTCCGGCCCGCACCCAGTCGCCGGTCTCCACCAGCGTCTCGGCGACAAAGCCGGGCTCGGTGGCCCGCACCGGGGCCCGGATGCGGGATTCGACCACCCCCGTCGCATACGCCGCGGCCGGGGCCGGAATGGCGCCGAGTCCCACGCCGATCAGGCCCAGCGCAAGCGCGGTGACCGTCAGGGCCCGCCCCCGGCGGCCGACCAGTTCCGGCGCGCTGAGCAGGTGGCCGGCGCCCTTGGCGATCGGCCAGACCATCCACGCCAGGGCCATGATCACCGCAAGCACCGGGGCAAGCGTGCGCAGTGTCGGGTGCTGCCAGATCACCAGCAGGATCATGACCCCGATGAAAATGCGATACGGCGTCGCCAGCAGGCCGTAGACGACCAGCAGCGTCGCTTCCCCGGCGCCGCGCACCGCCGGCGGCCTGACCGAGCGGACGCCGAAGGGATAACGGTGCACCAGGTACTTGAGCGCCTCGCGCGAGCGCTGCGCGAGATTGGGCGCGCCGGCCAGATCGGAGAGAATGTAGTAGCCGTCGTAGCGCAGCAGGGGATTGAGGTTGAACACGATCGTCGTCACGCTGGCAACGAGCATCACGTTGTAGGCGAGCGAAGACAGCGGCGTGCCCGCTTCGCTGGTCGCCCATACGATTGCCGCGATGGCGGCGATTGCCATCTCCACCAGCATGCCGGCGGCTGAGACCAGCACCCGCTTCCAGATCTGCGGGAACATCCAGGCGCTGCTGGCGTCGCAGTACGGCAGAGGCAGCACGCCCGCGATCAGCAGCAGGCCGATCTCGGTGCTGCGTCCGCCCATGGCCTTGCAGGCCGCGGCGTGGCCGATCTCGTGGATGGCGCGCAGCCCGATGAACACTGCCCCCAGCGCCAGCAGGCCGCCCGGCGTGGCGTGCAGCAGGTGATTCAGGGCGTCACCGAACCTCTCGGCGTTCGCCAGGACCATCCACAGCGCCACCGCGGCAAGTCCGAGCCACAGCGACGCCCCCGCAGGCCCGAAGACGAGCCGGCACAGGCCCTTGTGCCGCTCCAGCAGCCGCTCGGGATTCCACAGCGGAATGCTGAAGAACATCCAGCGCCCGGTGCGCTGCTGCAACTGCTGCTGGCGGGCCTGGTCGGTGCGCTGCAGCACCATGTCGGCGGCGAGGGGAGCGTCGCCGATGAGCAGACCGAACATCTGCAGCTTGGCCAGGGCGTCGATGCACTCGCGCTGGGTCGGCGCCCCGTCGCCAAGCTGGGCGCAGCAGGCTTCCCACGCCTCCTGCACCGTAGAGCGCCCGTCCAGCATGCCGATGAAGAACTGGGCCGACTCGCTGAGCCGGTAGAACTTGCTGGTGGCCGGATCGCTGACGATGTAGCTGATGGTGGGGCCGTACTGCTGGCGCACGAGCTGGGCGTGCGGGCTCAGCCGCGGGCGCGCAGCGCTGACGCGATACCACAGGTCGCTGAAGGTTGGTCCAGGATCACGCCTGAGCATGGGCAGTCGTACGCCGGCAGTTCACACGTGGCGCATCAGCGGCGCCGGCCGCTGGCCGGCTGGGCGCGGCGACCTCGCCATCCGTCATGCGCCATGGACGGCTTGTCATCTTCCTCACCACCACAGCTTCATCCGGGCTTCGTCGATCAGCGGGCCAATGATGCGCGCCAGCCCGGTCGTCACGCCCCGCTGGAGCTTGGCGGTCCCGGTCATGCCGGAACGGACCCAGCCCGGGTCGGCCACGAAATCGGCCTCGACGGTGTAGGTGTTGGCGCCCTGACCGGCCTCCGCCCGCGGATTGATGCGTCGCACCCGGATCTCCGCCCGCTCGCCGGGCATGCTCTTGACCGTCAGGCGGCCGCCTTGTCCGATGATGACATCACGAATGTCCCGCTCGTCGACGCGCAGCACGGCGATGCGCTCGGCGCCGATCACATCCACCAGCGATGTCAGCGGATCGACACGGGCGTTGACGAACGGATCCAGGTCGCTGCCGGAGATCACGCCATCGACCGGCGCCTTGATCAGCGACCGCTCAATGTGCAGTTCGAGCTGCGCGATCCGCGCATCCTTCTCGTCGATGGCGCCCTGAATCTGCTCCGCCTCCGAGACCCTTCCCCCCGCCAGGGCGTCGTCGCGCTGGCGGATCAGCGACTGGCGTTCGGCCAGTTGGCCCGCGAGGTCCGCCTCGATGTCGGCGGTGTCCATGCGGGCGATCACATCGCCGGCCGCGACCGCGTCCCCCGGCTCGACCATGACTTGCGCCAGCAGGCCGGTAAACGGCGGCGTGATCGTGCGCATCTGCGCCGGCTGAATCTCTACGGGGGCGACGACCCGATCCGGAATCGGAATCAGCGCCATGGCCGCCAGCGCCAGGCCCGCGACAGCGCCGAGCAGCTTCTTGCCGGTGTGGCGCGGCCCGACGACCGCGGCGCCCAGATCCACCAGCCGGTCGCGAGACACCGCCAGCACGCCGCGGTCGGCAAGTCGCCTGGTCCACAACGCCGGCCCGATGAACTCGCCGATCAGGCGCAGCAGTGGCAGCGCCCCGGGCGGGAACGGATCATCCGCCGGCCGCTCCAGCAGCGCCACGCCCACGAGGTCGCCCTCGATGCGCAGCGGCAGCGAGACGATCGCCGCCGGGCCGAACTTCTCGTGCAGCGTCTGGTGCATCCGCACCGCCCGCCGCTCCGAGGGTGGCGCATCGGGCGGCTGGGGGAAGACCACCTCGACATCCTGATCGGCGCACTCCTCCATCGCCGCTTCGATCGCCTCGACCGCCGGCGACCGCCGATCAATCGCCTCCGCCCCGCTGACGCCCGCCAGGCGCAGGGCTCCGCGCCGAATGAGCCCGATCGACACCCGCGTGCAGCCGAAGCGCCGGGCCAGTTCATGGCACATCAGCGAGCCCATCGCCGCGGCGCTGGCCCCCTGCTGGGCGGCGTCGAGCAGTTCCAGGGCTTCGCGCAGCTTCGCCTTGTGCTCGGCCTCGGTCAGGCACTGCTGACGCCAGAGAAACGTCTCGAAGCGCGCCGCCAGCAGCGTCAGGCGCACCATCGCCTCGGCGTCTTCCAGCCCGGCCCGCATCGGCACGAGCGCCACGCAGGCGCCCTCGACAGTCCCGTTGGCCGCCAGTGGCGTCATCAGGGCGCGATGCGTCGGCTCGCTGGCGTACAGCCCCTCCTCCGTGATCGTAATCGCCTCGGATCGGGCGCCTTCGGCCGCCTCAGCCGCCAGCCGCCCGAGACGCGTCAGCGTCGGCCCCTGGCGCGACAGTGCGCTGCTCAGGGCGCCGGCCGCCGACTGCTCCAGATAGGTCGCCACCGGGCCACCCGGCCGGCCGCCCGACGGGCGCAGGAACGCCACGGCGCCCACCGCGCCGACCTGCCGGCACTGCTCGCGCAGCAGTTCCCGCAGGAACGCCAGCAGGGCGTCCATCGGCTCGCCCGCGCCCTGACGCGGCGCCAGCGCCGCGCTGTCGCGGGGATGCTCGGATTGGGTCGCGGTCTGACTCATGCGCCTGGCGCGGAGCGGCCGCGCCCGTCGTCAGCGGGGCGCGCGCTCGGCTCCCGCATAAAGCGCGGCGATCCGGCTTTCCCGGATCCCGCGCAACAGTCAGTTGGCCAGCTTCGGGCCCTCGCCCCCGCCGCCGGCCGGGCCCTGGCGCGGGCCAAGCTGGATCTCGCCAGCCCGCTCCTCGTACTGGCGGACCACCTGCCCGAGGCTGATCGCCAGCCGCTTGGCCCCCTGCCAGTTCATGATCACGCGGCTGCCGACCGCGAAGACCATCGCCGGCTTGCCATCCTGCGCCTGCATCGGCAGGTTCAGCCCGAAGTCGAGGACCACCTCGTCGGCCGTCGTGGATGTCCGGATCGTGTTGGCGTAGGACGAAGTCATCCGGGACTCGTCGATTCGCAGGGAGATCTGCTGTCCCTGTGGCTGCTGCTCATCGGCCATGTCGGTCCTTCCTCTCTGATTCAAAAGCCGGTTCTCGGCGTCAGTCGGTCGCGGGGCAGCCCGCGCGAACTCCATGTCGCGGCGGACCTTGCGCTCTGCTCGCTCGCGTCAAGTCCCCACCCGGGCTCGGCCCGTCGGTGAGCGTAGGCCCACGGGGGCCATTCTCCCAGCCGCGGCGCCCCGTTGCGGGTCGCCTGAGGGCCCCCGGCGTCGGCCGGGTGGCGCGGTGTTGGGGACCGGTTCGCATCCGGCCCCGCCCGGTTCCACCCACCCGCGGCCCGGCGCCGGTACCCTCCAACCAGACCAAACTGCCGGAGGATCGCCCATGCCGACGACCACGACCCTCTTCCCCAAGCTCGACCTGCAACGCTGGATCGAAGAAAACCGCGAGCACCTCAAGCCGCCGGTCGCCAACAAACAGCTCTTCACCGGCGCCGACGATGTCATCGTCTTCGTCAGCGGCGGGCCAAACACCCGCAACGACTACCACGTCAATCCGACGGAGGAGCTGTTCTACCAGATCAAGGGGGACATCGCCGTCCGGGTGCGCCCGCTCGACGGCTCGCCGCCGCGCGATGAGATCATCCGCGAGGGCGAGATGTACCTGCTCCCGCGCTGGGTCCCGCACCGTCCGCAGCGTCCCGCCGGGACGGTCGGGCTGATCGTCGAGTTCCCGCGCGGCGACCAGGATGACGGGCTGCAGTGGTACTGCCCCGAGTGCGACGCCCTCGTCCACGAGGCCAGGTGGCGCCTGAGAAAGATCGACGAGGATCTCAAGATCATCATGGAGGACTTCTGGGGCGGCCCCGAGGAGCGCCGGACCTGTGGACAGTGCGGCACGGTCATTCAGAGGGCAGGGGAGTTCAAAATGGCGAAGGGCAAATAGCAAATGGCAAATCCGGAGGCGGGCGCCGGTTGCCGGTTGGCAGTTCCATTGCCGCCTTCAAACTTACGAGGGACGGGACGTGGGAAGGCTGCGGGAGGACTTTCTTCATCGTATCGAGCGGTTCTGCGATGCGGCGCTCGATGAATGCGATCGGCTGGAGAATGCGAGGCGGTCGCGCCGGCTGGTTGAGCAGTTCGGAGCGTGCAGCACATCGGTCGGCGCCAATGCTTACGAGGCGGCGGAGGCCGTGAGTGTGAAGGACTTTCGCCGTGCGCTGGGCGTCTCGATCAAAGAACTCAGTGAGTCGAAGTTCTGGATTCGTTTGTTCGGACGCCGCGGCTGGATCGCCGCCGAAGTCGCCGCGGCGCTGGAAGACGAATCTGACCAGCTCCGCAGGATCATCGGCGCCATCCGCCACAAAACGGATCCGCAGTAGCGCCCACTGTCCTATCCTCCGCCGCCCTGATTTGCCATTTGCGATTTGCCCCTTTGCCATTTCCCATGTTCATTGACCGCGCTGAAATCACGGTGCACGCCGGCAAGGGCGGCGCCGGCTTCGTCTCCTTTCGCCGCGCCAAGGGCATTCCCAAGGGCGGGCCCAACGGTGGCGACGGCGGCAACGGCGGCGATGTCATGCTCGAAGCGGATGACAACGTCAACACGCTCCTGGACTTCCGCGGCCGCCACGACTGGCGGGCCGAAGATGGCCACCCCGGTGAGACCTCCCAGCGCCACGGCGCCGCCGGAGCCGACAAGATCGTCCGCCTGCCGCCCGGCACGCTCGTCTACGACGCCGACACCGGCGAACTGCTGTTCGATCTCGGCCCGGGTGACCGCGTGGTCGGCGCCCGCGGCGGGCGCGGCGGCTTCGGCAACGAGCACTTCAAGTCCTCCACCCACCAGGCGCCGGATGAAGCCACCCCCGGCGAGCCCGGCGAGGTTCGCCATCTGCGCCTGGAACTCAAGCTCATCGCCGATGTCGGGCTCGTCGGCCTGCCCAACGCCGGCAAGAGCACCCTGCTCAAGGCGCTGACACGGGCCGATCCCAAGATCGCCGGCTACCCCTTCACGACGCTGGCGCCGCAGCTCGGCATCGCGCAGCTCGATCCCGCCCGCCGACTGGTGATCGCCGACATCCCGGGCCTGATCCAGGGCGCAAGCGAGGGCGCCGGGCTGGGCCACGACTTCCTGCGCCACATCGAGCGCACCCGCGTGATCGTGCACCTGCTGGAGGTCCAGCCCTCCTACGCCACGCCCGCCGAAAACTACCGGACTATCCGCGCCGAACTGGCGGCCTACTCCCGGGCTCTGGCCGAGAAGCCCGAGATCATCGCGCTCAACAAGCTTGACCTGCTGCCGGATGACGCCCAGCGGGCCGAAGCGATCCGCAGACTCAAGCGCGATCTCAACCTGCCGCACACCCAGCCGGTGATTCCACTGAGCGGCGCGACGCATCTGGGTGTGCGCGAACTGCTCGAGACCCTCTGGACCCTGACTGGCGCCAGCGTTCGGACGCCGGCCGGCTGGACTGGGGCGCAGTAGCCCGGCCCAAAAAAGGCGTGGCCCGCCTCCCCGTTCGTCGGCGGGCCACGCATCCCAAGGGAGGAGGGAATCCTCCTCGTCGAACAGTGTGCCAACCGGCGAGGCGCAGGACCAGTCGACGCGGACAGCAACCAGTGTCCGACACCATGTCGGACCGGCGCTGCGCGTTGCCAGCGTCCGACAACGCGTCGGATCGCCGCAACCCTGTCTGCTCGAGCCGTCCCGAGCCTCCCCGCTGACCATTATGCGGAGACCGACCGCGCTGTCAACCCTCAGGCGCTGGCGTGCGGCACGTTGCGCACGTGCAACTCGGCCAGTTGCATGGCTTCGACCGGGCCCGGCGCTTCGGTCATCAGGTCGGCGCCGATCTGCGTCTTCGGGAACGCGATGACATCCCGGATGTTGTCCGTCCCGCACAGCAGCATCACCAGCCGGTCCAGCCCGAACGCGATGCCCCCGTGCGGCGGCGCCCCGAACCGCAGCGCCCGCAGCAGGAAGCTGAACTTCTGCTCCGCCTCCTCGGGCGTCAGACCGATCAGGTCGAAGACCCGCTCCTGGACATCGCGCCGGTGAATACGGATCGAGCCGCCGCCGATCTCCGAGCCGTTGCACACGATGTCGTACCCGGCCGAGAGGATCGCGCAGACCTCTTCCGGATCGTCCCTGCTCACCGCCAGGAAACGCTCGGTCTCGCTGGTCTTCGGCGCCGTGAAGGGATGATGCAGGGCGTAGTAGCGCCGCTCCTTCTCATCCCACTCGAACATCGGAAAGTCGGTCACCCAGAGGAAGTCCCAGGCCCGCTCCGGCTGCATCTGCATGTCCCGCACCACCCGCAGACGAACCTCGCCCAGGGCCCTGGACGCCACGGCGTAGGTGTCGGCGCCGAACAGGATCGTGTCGCCCGGCCGGGCGCCGACCCGCTCGATGAGCTCCCCGGCGATCGGCTCCAGGAACCGCGCCACGCCGGTGTCCAGCGCCGGCGTGCCCCCCTCGCTCTCAACGCACTTGGTCACCGGCAGCCCGCCGGCGCCGAACTGCTTGACGAACTCGCCGTAGCCGTCGGTGATCTTGCGCGTCAGCTTCTCTGCGCCCCCCGGCACGCGCATCGCCTTCACCACGCCGTGCGGCTTGTCAAGCGCCCCGGTGAAGACCTTGAAGTCGGTCCGCTGGGCCAGATCGCTGACGTCGACCAGTTCCAGCGGGTAACGCCGGTCCGGCCGGTCGCTGCCATAGCGGTCCATCGCCTCGCGATACGTCAGCCGATCCAGCGGCGGGATCTCCACGCCCAGCGCCTGCTTCCACAGCGTCCGGGCGAAGCCCTCCATCATCTCCAGGACATCGGCCTCCTCGACGAACGACATCTCCAGGTCGATCTGGCTGAACTCCGCCTGCCGGTCCGCCCGCGGATCCTCATCCCGGAAGCAGCGGCAGATCTGCATGTACCGGTCCGCCCCCGAGCACATCAGGATCTGCTTGAAGAGCTGCGGGCTCTGCGGCAGGGCGTACCACATCCCCGGCTGCACGCGCGATGGAACCAGGAAGTCGCGGGCGCCCTCCGGCGTGCTCTTGCACAGGATCGGCGTCTCGACCTCGATGAAGCCGCGCCCGTCGAAGTAATCGCGGGCCACCTTGGTGACGCGATGCCGAGTCCGCAGGATCTGCTGCATCTTCGGCCGGCGCAGATCCAGAAAGCGGCTCTTCAGGCGGATCTCCTCGCCGGGAAGATTGGCGGGGTCGCTCGGCTGGAACGGCGGCGTCTCCGTCTTGGCCAGCACTTCCACCTCGGTCACCATCACCTCGATGGTCCCCGTCGGCAGCTTCGGGTTCACCCCGCCGACGCGCTTGCGCACCGGCCCGGTGATCGCGATGACATCCTCCGTCCGGGCCCGCTCGCCCACCTCGACGATCGCCGCCTCGACATCCTCGCGATCGAAGACGAGCTGCGTGATCCCGGTATGGTCCCGGATGTCCACGAAGATCAGCCCCTCGCCGTGCTCGCGCCGGGCGTTGACCCAGCCGCACAGGGTGACGGCCTGGCCGATGTGTTCTTCGCGAAGCTCGCCGCAGTAGTGCGTGCGCTTGAGCATGATCCATCTCTCCGGTCGCGGTGGGGGAGGGGTTTCTCGAAGGCCGAGACTCTAGGAAGCGATCCTGCCGGACTCACTGCCGCGGCGGGGCGCCCCCAGTAGAATCGGCCCCGAGGAGCCCCCATGCCCCCGACCGCCAGCCCCACGCCGACCAAGCCGGACGCCCCCGACCTGCGGGCCCTCACAGCCGAGTTTCTCAAGACTGAGGCCGTGATCCGCCAGGGCGGCGGCCCCAAGGCCATCGAGCGCCAGCACGCCAAGAACCGCCTCACCGCCCGTGAGCGCATCGACCGCCTCATCGACGATGGCGCCACCTTCACCGAGTTCGGCCTCTGGGCCGCCTGGGGCATGTACGCGGACCACGGCGGGGCGCCCGCCGCCGGCGTCATCACCGGGATCGGAGAGGTCTGTGGTCACCGGTGCATGCTCATCGCCAACGACGCCACCGTGAAGGCCGGCGCCTTCTTCCCGATGACCTGCAAGAAGATCATCCGGGCCCAGCGGATCGCCCGCATGGCCCGCATGCCGCTGATCTACCTGGTCGACTCCGCCGGCGTCTTCCTGCCGCTGCAGGAGGATGTCTTCCCGGACACCGATGACTTCGGGCGGATCTTCTATCTCAACAGCGTGCTGAGCGCCGAGGGCGTGCCGCAGCTTGCCGCCATCATGGGCTACTGCGTCGCCGGCGGCGGCTACCTACCGGTCCTGTGCGACACGCTCATCATGACCGAGGGCAGTGGGCTCTACCTCGCAGGCCCCGCCCTGGTCAAGGCTGCCATCGGCCAGGAGGCGCCGGAGGAGGATCTCGGCGGCGCCTCGATGCACGCCCAGATCTCCGGCACGATCGACTTCCGGGAGCCTGATGACCAGGCCGCCATCGCGCGCCTGCGCAGCCTGATGCGTAAATACCCGACCGACGCCGTCGCCCGCGCGGTCCACGAACTCGAGAGCGACCAGGAGGCGATGTCGGCCCGTGTGCTCGGATTCGGGCACACCCGCGCCGCCGCCGAGGATTTTCAGGCGGCCGACACCGCGCGCGCCCGGGATCTCGTCACCCCCCAGGCCATCGAGGGCCGCTACCAGCGCATCTACGAACTCATCAACCGGCAGCGGCACACCTCGGGCCCGACGCCGGTTGCCGATCCCCAGAGCGTCTACGACATCTTCACCGACCGGCCCGGCGCTCAGTACGACATCCGCCAGGTGATCGAGTCCATCGTCGACGCCGCGGCGATCCCCAACGACGAGGGCCACGAGTCGCTCGCCCCGGATTTCGATGAGTACAAGGCCGAGTACGGCCAGTCCATCGTCTGCGGCTACGGGCGCATCGGCGGGTGCGCCTGCGGCATCGTCGCCAACCAGAAGCGGCTGACTACGCGCCAGTTGCCCGGCGGCCGCGCCGGCCCGCACAAGTTCACCAACATGCCCGGCGTCATCTACGATGACTCGGCAGACAAGGCCGCCCGCTTCATCCTCGACTGCAACCAGCGCAAAATACCCATCGTGTTCCTGCACGACACCACCGGCTTCATGGTCGGACGCGACAGCGAGCAGGGCGGCATCATCCGCGCCGGCGCCAAGCTGGTCAACGCCGTGAGCAACTCGGTCGTGCCCAAGATCGTCGTCATCCTCGGCGGCAGCTACGGCGCCGGCCACTACGCCATGTGCGGCCGCGCCTTCGAGCCGTTCATCACGCTCGCCTGGCCGAGCGCCAAGTACGCCGTCATGGGCGCCAGCCAGGCCACCGGCACGCTCGCCATGATCGAAGAGCGCAGCCGCGAGCGCAAAGGCGAGCAGATCGACGAGGACACCCACAAGGCCATCCTGGATGCCGTCCGCGCCAGCTACAACGAGCAGCAGGATATCCGCTACGCCGCGGCCCGCGGCTGGGTGGATCGCATCATCGAGCCGCACCGCACCCGCGAAGAACTGGTCGCCGCACTGGATGCCGCCGTCAACTGGGACTGGTCCCGCCCGCTGCGCACCGGCGTCCTGCAGACGTGAGCCGGCGCTTTGCCGCGTCGGCCTTCACAGCCGGGCGCCCGATCATCGCTCCACTTCCACCGTCTGCGCTGCGCCCCAGTCCAGCCCCATCGCCGCCAGGCGCTGGCGGATGCCCTTGAGGTCGATCACCTGCAGGCGGTCGCCCGTCGTCGCCACCACAAGCTGCTCGCCGCGCTCGTCGATCGCCACCGCCCCCAGGGCCTGCCGATCCGGGCTCTCGATGTGCGCCAGTTCGCGCCCGTCCTCCGGCGTCACCAGGTCCAGCGAGAACCGTGACCGACCCAGCGCCAGCAGCGACCCGTCGCCGGCGAACGCGATCATCCCCGCCAGCGAGTCGGTGTTGTCGCGCTGGGCCCGCCACTGCTCGGTCAACTGCTCCGTCTGGTAGCAGATGAACTCGCGCCCGGTTCCCAGCACCAGCAGCGATCCATCCGGGCTGAACGCCCCGACCACGTGCTCGGCTTTCAGTTCCAGCAGCGTCTGGCCCGTCGCCAGCGAACGCACGCGCCCCGATCGCCCCTTCCAGTTGCCGGTGAAGACCAGATCACCCGCGATCGACGGGTTGGTCGCGATGCCGTCATACGCCGCCAGTTCCGCCCGCACGCTGCCATCGCGATGGTCCACCAGCGCAGCGCCCTGCGGCCCGGCGATCAGCAGTTCCGTCTCATCGCGCCCGGACCACATGCGCATGTCCCCGGCGCCGCTCCAGATGACCTCGCCCGGCCCGGCGACCACGCGATCGCCCTCGCGCCGGATCGGCCAGGAGCGCAGGCCATCCATGTGCAGCGTCAGCAGGCGCCGGCCCGCATCCACGAAGCGCACGTTCAACGCTTCCTCGTCGGTCACCTCCGCGATCGCCTGCCCGCCGGCCAGGTCCCAGATCGTCGCGCCGTGTGCTCCGCCCGTCGCGGCCAGCCCGCTCGTCGGCTCCAGCGCCAGCGACGCCCGCACCCCCAGCCGGCGCGGCAGCACCACCGTGCGGAATTCCAGCCCCGGGTCATACTCCCACTCCATCAGGCGCGCATCGCGCAGCGTCAGCAGCCGCTGGCCGAACCCCGCCAGCGCGTGGTGCTCGATCGCGCCGACCAGGCCGAATCCCGCCTCCGCATCCCACAGCCGAACGGTGTTGTCCCACGCCGCACTGGCGAGCAGCGGGCCCGACGCCGCAAACTCCAGCGTCACCGGCTGGCCCTGGTGGCCGCGCAGCAGGCGCGGCGTCGGCCCGGCGCGCGGCTCCCAGACGCACACCGAGAAGTCCTGCGCCCCGCCGGCGAGAAACCGGTCATCGGCGCTCCACTCGAGGCTCAGAACCGGCGCCGGCGCCTCCAGGCGCATCAGCTCGGTCCCGCTCGCCATGTCGTAGATGACCACCTCCGGGTCGACGTACCGCGACATCGCGATCTGAGCGCCGCCCGTGCTGACCGCAATCAGCTTCCAGCCCGGCTCCAATTGCGCGCGCGCCCGCATCTGCCCTTGCGGCAGGTCATACGTTGTCACGGCGCCGTCCGTTGTCCCGATGGCCACCACCGGCCCCGCCCCGCCGTCCCGCCCGAAGGCGATCGCAATCGGCTGAAAGCCCTCCTCCATGGCCAGCACGGTCCGGCTCGTCTCGACATCCCACACCCGCACCTGCTCGGCGCCATCCACAGCAAAGCGGGCCGAAAGGAACCGCCCATCCGGGCTGAACAGGAGCGACTGCGCCGGCGCCGCCGGCCCCTCGAGCTGAGCGATCATCCGCTCCTCGCCCTCGCCGATGCTCACCACCCGCACCCGTCCCGGCCCCTCGACCTCCGCCAGCCGGTCGATCCGGTCCAGCCCCAGCCCGTACGCCGGCAGCGAACGCTCTCGCTCCTTCGCCATGCGCACGTCCGACAGCGCCATAGCCGCGATCGCCTCGCTGCGCAGCTCCACCGACGGCGCCCGCGCTGCAGCGCTGGCAATCGCCCGCAGGCTCTCAAACTTTCGGCCCGGCGAATCCGTCCTGCGCATCGCCCGCGCCTGGGCCAGCAGCGCAACACCGAGCTGACGCTCCACCTCCGCCAGCGCCTCCTCCGCACGGAATCCGGCGATCCTCGCCCGGTAGAACCCGATCGACGCAAACACCAGCGCCGCCAGGATCGCCAGCCCCGCCATCCCGATCCCGATCGCCGCGCCCCGATGCCGGCGCATGAACTTGCGCCCGATGTACAGCAGGCTCGGCGGGCCCGCCTCCACCGGCTGATCCTCCAGCCGTCGCCGGATGTCCGCCCGCAGCGCATTGGCCGTCGGGTATCGCCGCTCCGGATCCTTCTCCATCGCCCGTATGACGATCCAGTCCAGATCCCCGCGCAGCTCCCGCGCCAGTCTCTGCGGCTCGGTCCGGCGCATCGCCGCGGCGTGGGCCGCATCCGGCCGGCCCGGCCCCAGACGCCCCGACGGGCGGGCCGGCTGATCCTCCCGCAAGATGCGCTCGAGCTGCGCCGGCCCGGCCCGGCGCAGCAGTTGGCGATCGAACGGCGACGCCCCGCACAGCAGTTCGTACAGCAGCACCCCGAGGCTGTAGACATCCGATCGCGTATCCAGTTCCTCGCCCGTGGCCTGCTCCGGCGACATGTACTCCGGCGTGCCCAGCAGTTGATGTCCGTGCGTGATCCGCGATGCGGCGCCCATGCGCCCGTCGGCCAGCGCCTTGGCGATGCCGAAGTCGATGATCTTCGGGACAGGCTGGCCATCCACCTCCGTCACCAGGATGTTGCTCGGCTTCAGATCGCGGTGAATCACGCCCTTCTGATGGGCGTGCTGCACCGCCTGGCAGATGCGGTCGAACAGCGCCAGCCGCTGCTCGATCGTCAGACGCATGCGGTCGCAGTACTCCGTGACGTACTCCCCCGGCACGTACTCCATGGCGACGAACGGCCGGCCCGACGCCGTCGTCCCCGCGTCGATCACCTTCGCGATGCCCTCGTGCTCCATCATCGCCAGCGTCTGCCGCTCCGCCTCGAAGCGCGCGATCACCTGGCGCGAGTCCATCCCCGGCTTGAGCACCTTGATCGCCGCCAGCCGCCGGATCGGCGCTTCCTGCCGCCCCAGAAACACCGTCCCGAAGCCGCCCTCGCCGATCACCTTCTCCAGCGTAAAGGCGCCCAGCGACTGGCCGACCTCGGCGCCCGCCTCTCCCGACGGCGTGTCGGGATGCGCCGTCGGCTCGGCCATGAACACCCCGGCTTCATCATGGGCCGCCAGCAGCGCCTCGACCCGGGCTCGCAACTCCACATCGCCGCCACAGGCGCGCGCCAGGGCCAGCGCGCGATCCTGCGCCGGCGCCGCCAGGGCCTCGGCAAAGGCCTCCTTGACGCGATCGCTGGAAGGCGAGGATCCCATGGCCACCATGGTAGTGGGGGCCATCGGCCAAATGGGCCCTCGTCAGGGCGCACGCTCAACTGCCTCGCGCCTCAGGTCGAGTCTGGCCCCCCAGCCGGGTCACCGCGCTCGCAGAGCCTGCTATGCCCCCGCCGCCTGCTGCGCCGCCTCCAGGGCCGCGTCGTAGTCCGGCTCGCTGGTGATCTCGGGCACGATCTGGCGATAGCGGATCACGCCCTCCGGATCGATCACCCACACCGTCCGCGCCAGCAGGCCCGTCTCACGGATGCGCAGCCCATAGGCCTCGGCCACCGCCCGGTGCTTGTAATCCGACAGCGTTACCACGCTCTCAATGCCGTGCGACCCGCACCATCGCTTCTGCGCAAACGGCAGGTCCATCGACACCATCACCACGACGACCTCTTGCGGCAGGGAGGTGGCCCGCTCGTTGAAGGCCCGGCCCTGAGCGTCGCAGACCGCCGTCTCCAGCGACGGCGCCGTGGTGAGAATCACCGTCTTGCCGCGGTAATCGCTCAGTTTCTGCTCCGACATGTCATTGGCAACTGCCACGAACTGCGGCGCCTGCGCGCCGACCTCCGGGCTCTCGCCCTCCAGCGTCAACGGGTTTCCGCGTCCAGTCACTTCACCTGTGCGGGCCATGGGGGCTCCAGTATCGATTGGGCACTGTCCGGCGCAGCCGCCAAGCCCCGCGGCTGCCGCAAACGCCAGCGCCCTAATCCTGTTACGCATTCACCAACCTCCTGCGCAGCAGGGTAGCCGGGGCCGCGACCCGCCGCCGGCCGTCCCCGCTCAGCGCACCGGGGCCGCGACATGCGACCATGACTGCTCGACCCACTCGGCCAGCCCATCGGCCGGATGCGGAAAGACGCGCCCGTTGGCGTCCACCCACGGCGCCACCGCGACCTCGCCGCCCTCGGTCCGCGTCACCAGCGGCTCCTGGATCGGCTGGTGCAGTAGAACCGGCGCCCCGGCCGCGCCCAGCTCCCGCAGCGACCGCCCCGCCCCGAGGTAGACATAGCTCGCCCGCTCATCGAGCCAGGCCGCCTCCGGCGCTTCGGGGATCGCCACCAGCCGCTCGACCCGCGGCGACAGGAACACCGCCGCCCGCTCCTGCGGGCCAAGGTCCAGGTGTGGATCCTCGATCAGGTCGTACAGGTCGCTCAGGCGGGCCGGCAGCGAACCGTCGCCCAGCGCCGCGTACTGCCCCATTGCAGCGCGCAGCAGGCGCAGGTCGCGCATCGCGTGCTGCACATCCGGCAGAGGCGTCTTGCCCCCGCTGCGCGCAAACTCGATGATCTGGCGCGACTGCTCGATGCGCCACCCCGCGAAGTCGCGCTCCAGATTCGCCGCATCCCCGGCCACCGTGCCGATCGGTGTCAGCCGCTGCGCCTCGCCGCTGCGCGCGACCACCTCGATCGGGTCGTTCAGTCGCCCATGCGTCAGCACCGTGCGCTGCGGATCCTCCAGTGCCCCGAGCGCCACGCCCGCCGCCCCGAGATACTCGTACGACCCGTGCTGGCGCACCCACTCGGCCGTCGGCGCCTCCGGGATGGCGGTCTGACGCGCCGCCCGCGCCGACAGGAACACCCGCGCCTTCTCCTGCGGGCTCATCGCCCCGCGCGCATCGGGGATGTACTCCAGCACCGCGCCCAGGTCCGGCGGCAGCGCCCCCTCGTGCGCCTCCGCGTAGGCGCGCACGCCCCGCCCGATC
Organism: Phycisphaerales bacterium JB039; assembly: GCA_043101635.1. GTDB lineage: Bacteria > Planctomycetota > Phycisphaerae > Phycisphaerales > UBA1924 > CAYMJK01. Next base: position 27,163 of record JBICIE010000018.1, read on the forward strand.
AGGCGCAGATTCCATGTCTCCTGCCGGGCGTCGGGCAGCCGTCCCCCCGTGGCCAGCGCCACGAAGGTCTGGCGCGACTCCTCGATCAGCCGCGCCGCCTCGTCACGGTCCAGTATCTCCACGTGTCCATCCAGGAATGTCACCGGGACCATGAGAGCCCCGCCATCCCCCGGAGCGTGGCCAAGGTCCAGCTTCAGATGCGCAATCACCGTCCGGTCCCAGTCCGACACATCTTCCAGCGCCACCCCCTGCATCCCGAGATACCCGAACGACGCGTGCTCGTTGACCCACGCGCGGATGTCCCCCTCTACCGGCGGCGACTGGTCCACCGTCGAGACAAAGTGGCCCGCGATCTCCCGAATATCCGCCCCGCTCGCCTCGCCGAAATAGCGCACCAGCGACCCCAGATCCGGCGGCAGCCCCTCGTGCTCCTGCGTGTACATGTGCACGGCCATCGCCAGCTCGCGGGCCCGCATCATGTCCGCCATCCGGGCCGCCGCAGCTTCCGCCTCCGGGCCCTGTCCGCGCGCTGCCGCGAGCGCCAGCATCAGGCCGATCGCCGCCGTCCATGTTCGGATTCTGGTCATGGCCACCTCCTTCGCGCACAGTCATACGCCTGCGCGCCCGCGAGGATGCGGCAGCGCCTTGTGTTCTGCTCAATCTGGCTCCTGGTCGCAGCTCAGCATCCCGCCGCGAAGGCGTTCTGGAAGCAGAGAAAGTCGAAGAAGTCGACGAAGCAGTCCAGGTTGCAGTCCGCCAGCGACCGCCCCGCCGCAAACGCATTCTGGAAGCACAGGAAGTCGAAGATGTCCAGTTCGCCCGAACTGTCGCAATCGGCGTAGCAGTAGTCCGGCGGCAAGGGCGGGATGCGCAGCAGAGCCGAGCCCTCCGCCGGCGTGCGCAGCAGCGTCGCCGCAGATGAAAACGATGGAAACACCCGGAACTCGGCCGTGCTCGTGCGGGCGCAGAGAATCGCCGCGGGATCAACCAGTGTCGCCGTCGCCCGCCAGACCGCGATCGGGCTCGATGGATCGGCGAAAATCGCCGGCGGAACGTGCAACTGCCCGGCCTCGATCCCGCGCAGATCGGAAGAGCACAC
>JBICIE010000019.1:0-6544 GCA_043101635.1 Phycisphaerales bacterium JB039
GCGGGGGAACTGTCGAGCGCAGCGAGACTGAGGGGGTACAACCAGGCGAGCGAAGCGAGCGCTCCTCTGACTCTGAACCTCCCTCTGACTCTGAATCGGCCTCCACCTCCGCGGCGCCCTCAGACCCCTCCCCCGACAACCACCCCCACCAGCACACGCCGCCTTCCGCCAGCGCGCCGAACGATCCAACCGAGCCTGACCAGGCAGCCGACGACGAGCAGCAAATCCCGCCCGCTCCCCGCGCTCCTGATCAGCCCCGCTCCAACATCACGCCCAGCGAGTCTCACGCAATCGGCGAGGCCAATCGCCGCACGATGGCGCCCGATCACCACCCCAAGCCGCGTCCACCGCCGTAGCCGGCGCCTTCCGGCCGCGCACTACCCTCCCCCGTGCCCGACCCCGACCCCACCCCCGAATACCTCGCCCCCTACCGCGAAGCCGTCGGGCGCTACGGAACCAGTTTCGAATCGCTCCTCTGGCGCTCCGAGGAATACCAGTCCGAGCGCTTCCGCATCATCTGCGAGGTCGCGCCCATCGCCGGGCGCATCGTCTGCGATCTCGGCAGCGGCCGGGCCGACCTGCTCGCCTACTTCCACCAGCGCGCCGCCGGCTACCGGCGCTACATCGGCGTCGAGGCCGTCGAAGAACTTGCCGCCTTCAGCGAGCAGCGGGCCCGCGACGCCGGCTGGGCCGATGTCGACATCGTCCGCGCCGATTTCGTCAGCGAGCCGCAACTGCTCGCCCGGCTGGTGCGCGACCGCGGCGCCGAGACGCTCATCTTCAGCGGCTCGCTCAACACGCTCGAGCCCCGCCGCGCTGCCGCGGTGCTGCAAGAAGCCTGGGACGCGGTCAAGGTCGTCCCCGGCGGCGCCCTCGTCTTCAACTTCCTCAGCACCCACGGCCGGCGCATGACCGCCGACACCGGCCCCGCCCGGCGCTTCAACCCGACGCCACTGATGAAGTGGGCCCTCCGCCGCGCGCCCTCCGTCACGCTCCGCCACGACTACCTCCGCGGCCACGACGCGACGATCGCCATGCGGGCCCGCTGACGGCGCCTCAGCGCCATTTGAATGCACAATGAGCGCCGATTCACATCGCTTGCAGCGCCGTTTCACATGCGCACCCGATGATTCACCCAGTGTTACGAGGCGCCACGCAGGCGCCCGCACAAGTGAGACTTCACATCCCTCTCAAAGGAGGCCACACCCTATGCGTTTGCGCAACACTGACATCACTCGAAAACTCACCACCGCCGCCATCGCTCCCGCGCTGGCTCTCGCGCTGACCGCCGGCACGGCGACCGCTCAGGACTACGAGTGGGAGCCCGATGAGGGCCTGCACCAGGAAGAGTGGTACGACCCCAGCGACTGGTTCAACAGCGACGACTCGGTCGACTATGAGTACGACTGGGCCGACTGGCCGTACTACTACGACACCTACAGCACGGCCTACTGGGACGGGTACTACGACGGCTATTACGACGATGAGTTCGGGTACGACTACTGGAACGACGCCTGGCCGTACGGCTACACCTCGGCGTACACCGACGGGTACTACGACGGCTACTACGACCAGCTCTACGACTATGACTACGACCCCTACTACTACACCTACAGCGTCGCGGTCGTCCCTGAGGCCGACAAGGACAACAACCGCAAGCAGGCCCAGAAGCAGCGCGACGCCGAGAAGCGGGCCAGGGACACCTCACGCCAGCGCGGCGACCGCGCCGGCACGGCCAAACGCGACTCCGAGATGGACAAGCAGAAGGCCGCCGAGGAGTCCACGAAGACCCGCGTCCGCGGCATGGTCAGCACCATCAGCCAGACCGATCGCGACACGGGCGACAACCTCGTCCTGCGCATCGGCTTCGATAACCGCGACGCGGTGGTGGCCAACTTCGGGCCGAAGATGAAGCGCAACAAGCTCCCGATCGAATCGGGCGACCGCGCCACGCTCATCGGCGAGCACAAGACCGCCAACGGCCAGAAGACGCTGGTCGTCTCCAAGGTGACGGTCGACGGCGAGACATTCACCCTCCGTGGTCCGGACAAGGAGGCCATGAAGAAGGACATGGAGAAGAAGAAGACCAAGGCAGGCTATTGATCTCGCCTGACGACAACTGATTTCGCCCACCGGCAGGCCGCGGAGCACCCTCCGCGGCCTGCCTTCTTCGTGCGCGCGCTCACCTCAGGGACACCCCCGGGCAAACGCGTTCTGGAACGCCAGGAAGTCGAAGAAGTCCAGCACCCCGTTGCCGTCGAAGTCGGCGCGGCAGACGCCGCCGGTCAGCCTCGCCACCCAGCCCTCGTAATGCCCCAGCGGGTTCACCCCGTGCCCGCAGATCACCGTGCCGTCGTCGCTGACACCGGTCGCCGCGATCAGGGCCCACCCGCTCACGTCCACGCCGTGGTCCAGCATCAGCACGTCGCGCACGCGCCGCATTCCATCGGCTTCGGTCCAGATGAACGCCTCGCCGCTCTCGTCGTACTCGCCGCAGAAGCTACTGTGGTTGGCGATCCCGACGATGACCGAGCCGTCGGCGCTGCACGCCCACGCCGTTGCCTCCGTCCGCGGCATGGATCCGGGCAGATTCCCCAGCGCCTCGATGCCGCCCGCGTCCGTCCAGCGCACCACCTGGTGCAGGTTGTCTGCGCCCCTCCCGGCGCCCACGATCACGCTCCCGTCGGCGTTGACCCCGTACGCGAAGCTGAAGGTGTCCCCACCCGGCAAGTCGCCCAGCAGTTCCACACCGCCCGCCTCGGTCCAGCGAAACGCCTCGGTCCCACCGCCAGGCGCCGGCGCATAGCCGACCACCACCGAGCCATCCGGCGACAGCCCGATCGCCTCGCTGTAGGTGTCCACGATCTGCACCGGCGCCGCGCCATCATCCCAGCGCACCGCCCGCCCGATGACAACCGGATCGAACTCATAGTCCGCCTGCCCCACGATCCGCTTCCCGCCATTGCTGGTATCCCACGCATAGCTGCGGTATATGCCGCCCGGCAGATCCCCGAGCCCCACCATCCCCTCGCTCTGCGTCCACTTGAAGCCCTCGCGCCCGAGCGGGCTGATCGTGGACCCCACGATCGTCTGCCCGTCCGGCGACACGCCCAGCGCAAAGCTCGGAAACGGGCCGCCCGGCAGGTCGCCCAGCGACTCCATCCCGCCGGACCACGTCCACCGGATCGCCCGGTAGATGGAGCCGTCATGGGCGTCGCCCACGACGACCTGCCCGTCGCCGCTGATTCCCCAGGCCGTGCCGCGAGGGTTGGGATCCGCCGTCAGTCCGCCAAGGCCCCGAAACTCCGCCTGGGCCCGCGCGCTGCCGGCGAGTGCCAGCACCGCAGCCGCCGAAGCGGACATGCGTGCGATCCGATGCATGACTCGATCTCCTTGTGCGGGAGGCGCAGCACGATCCCCCATTCAGTTTCGCTGCTCGCGCCAGTCTACCACAAACCGGCCCGGCGCCGCCCGCCAGCGGTAAGCGCTGCGCCACGCGGCGTTTACGGCGCCGGCGCCGCGCTCAGTTCCCGTCGCTCTCGCCCCACGCGAACCCTTGGCGGGCAATCGAATCCAGGACATCGCCCAGCGCGGCCTCCGCCCCCGCCGGCGCCACCCGCTCCAGCAGGCTGCGGGCCTCGGCATACGTCTCCATGCCCGCCTCGCCCACCGTGTAGTAGACCATCTCGTCCAGGCCCGCCAGGCGCGCGCTGAGCAGTTGCAGTGCTGTCATGAGCGTCCGGTCGCCCCCGTAGGCGCCGCAGCCCCAGAAGCCGGTGTGCACGATGACGGGGCGCCCCGCTGTCGAGGCTGCGCGCGCAGCGGCGAACGCCGCAAACGCCGTCTGCACGATGCCGCGGATCTCGTCGAGCCGGTACCGCCCCACGCCGTACGCCGGCGCCTCCATCGCGATGATGTTGCTCCGCTGCGGCGGATGCAGAACGGTCACCGCCTCCAGCACGACCCTCGCGTCTGCCGCAGCAAACGCGTTGCCATACAGCCCCTGCGGCCGCCCGGGCCCCGGATTCGTATCGAGCGCGCAGCGCCGCTCCACGCCGCGCACCAGGATCGGTGTCGGCCGGTCATCCTCGGTTGTCAGATTCGACAGCCCCCGCGACAGCAGCGCCTCGCGCACCGACCCGAGCGCCGGGTGCTCCAGCACCTGCAACTCATCCTGAGCCAGCAGTTCGTCCCCGTAGAACTCGAACACCTGCGAGTGCGCGAAGTTCACGTGCCAGTGCGTCGCGACATCCGCCTGCCCGTACTGGAACACGGTCGGCTCGGCCCGCACCACACAGGCGCTCGCCAGCACGATCTCCGGCAGCGCCCGAGTCGGCCACCGGCTGACTTCCACGTTCCCCTCCCTCTGCGGCCCGTCCGGACACGCCAGCCGATAGATCGCCATCTTCTTCGGAAACCCGAACCGCGGCGGATACGCCTCGCAGAGCTCCCGCGCCCCGATCTCCACCCGATACAGCGGCTCCATCATCCACCCCCCCCCGGTTCTCAACCCCCCTGCCCCCCGCGCCCTACTCTCCCACCGTCTTCTTCCGGCGCAGCACGTGGTGATAGTGCTGGGCAAACCGGTGGGCCTCGTCCCGGATCTGCTGACACAGCCGCAGCCCGAAGTTCTCCCGCCCCAGGCGCACCGGCTCCGTCCGCTGCTGGATGTAGATCAGCTCTTCCTTCTTGGCGAGACTGATCACCATCGGCGGCTGGGTATCGAGCTGTTCGAACGCCTCCAGCGCCGCGTGCAACTGCCCCAGCCCGCCATCGATCAGGATCACATCCGGGTACAGCTCCTCGCCGGCGCCCGCCTCGCGGTACCTGCGGCTGACGACCTCGCGGATGCTGGCGTAGTCGTCGTTGCCACCCTCGACGCTCTTGATCCGGTACCGGCGGTACTCGTTCTTGAACGGCCGCCCGTCCACGAAGCACACCTTGCTGCCCACCGTCTCGCCGCCGGCGAGGTGGGCGATGTCGATCCCCTCGATGCAGCGGATCGGCTGATCCATCCCCAGCGTCTTCTGCAGGCTCCGCAGTCCCTTCTGCGGATCGACGTAGCCGATCTCCGTCTCCGGCTGCCAGCCGGCCCGCCGGTCGCTGCGCTCATCCAGCTTCTCCAGTGCCCGGATCTGGTCGCGCAGTGCCGCGGCCTGCTCGAACTGGAGCGCCTTTGCCTTCGTCTCCATCTCCTGCTTCATCTCGCGCAGCATCGCGCTGCGCTTGGACCCCAGAAAGCGCACGAACCGGTCCACATCGGCCCGGTACGCCTCCTTCGAGACCTTCTCAGCGCACGGCGCGGTGCACTGATTGATGGCGTACAGCAGGCACGGCCGGAAGTGCCGGTTCTTCGGGTCGCCCTCGGTGAGGTCCAGCCGGCAGGTGCGGAACTTGAAGACCCGCTGGGCGATCTGGATCGCCTCCCGCAGCGCCCCGACATTGGTAAACGGCCCGAACACCTTCGCCCCGCGCAGGTAGTCGATGCTCGGGTCGGATGGATTGCGCGACACGAACACCCGCGGATAGTCCTCCCGCTGCGTCACCACCAGGTACGGAAACGTCTTGTCATCCACCAGCCGGATGTTGAACCGCGGACGCAGGTCCTTGATCAGCCGGTTCTCCGTCAGCAGGGCTTCCCACTCGCCCTCGCACTCGAGAATCTCGAAGTCCTCGATCAGGTCCACCAGTTGCTGGTTCTTCAGGTTCAGGTCCGCCGAGGGCACAAAGTAGCTGCTGACACGGTCCGGCAGGCGGGCCGCCTTGCCGACGTACAGCACCACGCCCGCCGCGTTCTTCATCAGGTACACGCCCGGCGCCGGCGGCAGCGCCCGCGCCTTCTTCAGCAGACGCTCCAGGCGCCCAGCCGCCGCTGCTGGGGGTGAATTGCTACATTCCTCGGACATCGCGGGATCGTAGCTGCGCCCGATGCGCCACCCTCCTAGTGTCATGCATGGCTGCGCCTCAGGGGCAAACCGGCGAGCCGCGCGAATTCACGATCCCTGCTGCCGGCGCCACCCTCGCCGGTCTGCTCGGCGTCCCGCCCGGCGCGCGCGGACTGATCATCTTCGCGCATGGCAGCGGCAGCAGCCGCCTCAGCCCGCGCAACGCCCGCGTCGCCGCCGATCTGCGCGCCGGCGGCCTCGCCACCCTGCTCATGGACCTGCTCACCGAAGACGAATCCGCCGACCGGCGCAATGTCTTCAACATCGAACTGCTCGCGTCGCGACTGCGCGCCGGCGCCGACTGGGCCCGCCAGCACGCCGAGACCGCGCAGCTCCCCACCGGGTACTTCGGCGCCAGTACCGGCGCGGCCGCCGCCATCGTCGCCGCGGCCGACGACCCTCGCATCGGCGCCGTCGTCTCCCGAGGCGGGCGCCCGGATCTCGCCGGCGCCGCCCTCCAGCGCGCCAGCGCCCCCACACTGCTCATCGTCGGCGGGCGCGACGAAACCGTCCTCGAAGAGGTGGGTGGCGCCGGGGATGATTTCCAGTTCGCAGTCGGCGCCGAGTCGCTCCAGGGCCTGGCGGTTGAGTTCGAGGAC
>JBICIE010000020.1:0-7698 GCA_043101635.1 Phycisphaerales bacterium JB039
GCGCCGGCGCCGCCGCATCCGGGCCCGCGCCGGCGCCCGGCCCGAGCGCGCGCGACGATTGGTGGGACGCTGCCTTCACCCGAGACTCAGGCTGGAACGGCGGGGATATCGCCCACTCGATCGACCTCGGCGACGGGCGGACGCTGTGGCTGTTCGGCGATTCGATCGTCGGGCCGGTGCGCGAAGGGGCGCGAATCGGCGGCGAATCGCGATTCGTCCGCGGCGCGATCGCGTGGCACGACACGCCGGAGGATGGCGCTGTTCCCGGCGAGATGACATTCGCAATCGGCGAGCCGTTCGCTGGTGTCGGGCAGGCGGCGTGGATCAACCCGGCGCCGGATCTGTGGCCGGAGGAGACCTGGTACTGGCTGATGGGCGATGGCGCCCGCATCCGCGGGCGCGATGGCGCCGACCGCTTCGTGCTGTTCGCGACGGCCATAGGACCTTCAGGGGCGCCCGAGGGCATGTGGAACTTCCGCCAGATCGGCGGGGTGATCTTCGAGGTCGAGAACCCGGCGGCGCCGCCGAGTGCGTGGCGGGCACCGCAACGGCGCAACCCGCTCGTGACGGAGGCGGGCCGGCACGGGGAGGACTTCCGGACGGTGACGAGTTGGGGGCTTGCCATCGTGGCGTGGAGCGGGGATGAGGACACCGATATCGCAGGGCCGACATCGGCGGCACGGCGGACGCCTCCGAGAGCCGATCCACCCGGCGAGACCGCGCGCATGTTGTACATCTACGGCCTGCGCACGAAGGCGCCGGGCGACCACGGGCTTCTCGTCGCCCGGTGCGCCGAGAGCGACCTTGCCTCCCCCGCGGCGTGGCGCTTCTTCGACGGCGGCGGCTGGTCGCCGGACCCGGCGTCGTCGGCGGCCATCGCCGGCGGCCTGATCGACGAGTTCACGGTGCAGCCGCTGACGATCGGCGGCGAGCGGCGGCTGGTGCTGATCCAGAGTGAGCCGATCTTCGGCCGTCGCATCTTCGCGCGCACGGCGGGGCGGCCCGAGGGGCCGTGGTCCGAGCGGGCGGCGGTGCACGAGGTTCGCGAGGTCGCCGCGGACGAGCGGCTTTTCACCTACGCGGCCAAGGGGCACGCCCATCTGTCGCGCCCGGGCGAACTGCTGGTCAGCTCCATGATCAACTCGCGCGACTTCGGGCAGATCTTCCGGGAGGCGGGGCTGTACCGGCCGCGGTTCGTGCGGGTGGGGGTGGAGATGTTGCCGGCGGCGCCGGCGCTGGCCGGGGATGACGTCACGCGACGCCGACCCTGAGGCCATATCATCTGGCATGGTGCGGATCATCGAAGCAGTGTTCACGGACGGCGTGCTCAAGCCCGTCGATCCCCTTCCCCTGCGCGAGCAGCAGCGCGTCCGGCTGACCGTGGAGGAGATGGCGCCGGAAGCGGCGACTACAAACGGCGATCGCCAGGCTGCCGTTGCGCAGTTTCTAGATGGAGTGAAGCGGTCACGGTTCAGATCGACCGGTCCCTATCCCACGCGCGATGAACTCCATGAACGCCATCCATGAACACTGTTGATACCAATGTTCTGATCTACGCCTACGACACGCGAGACCCTGACCGTCAGGCGCGGGCGGTCGAGCTTCTGAAGACGCTGTCAGACGGGATTCTGCTCTGGCAGGTCGCCTGTGAGTTCGTCGCGGCTTCGCGCAAGCTCAGCAGCGCCGGACTTACCCAGGCCGACGCCTGGAGCCACCTCGAAGACATGCAGCAGTTGCTGAGGCTCGTGACACCATCCCAGGCGGTGCTCGAGAGCGCTCGTTCCATCATGGGACAGCATGACTTCCATTTCTGGGACGCGATGATCTACGCCGCCTGTCTTGAGGCGGGCGTGGAACGCATCTACTCGGAAGATCTTCCGGGGGCGGATATCAGCGGCCTGACGGTGATCAACCCATTCGCGCATCCCGACCCGACCGCATGAGCGACCCGCTCCCGGTCGCGTGGCTCGGCCAACCCGGCGCCCGGATCGGTCTTGCCATCACCGGCTACCAGTTCGCCGGGCCGGTGCGATCTGGCCAGCGTGACTGGGACGCCAACTGGCTCAACGTCCGCGGCCATGTCGAGTGTGCCGCCGGCGCATGGTCGTTCGAGGATCCATGCCTTGTCACGTGGGAACTGGCAGCACTGATCGACTGGGTCGAAGCCCTTCCCGATCCGCCCGGGCCGAGGATCGCCTTCACCGAGCCGCTGCTGGCGCTTTCGAACCAGTCCATCGACGACGCCATCGTCCTCGGAGTCCGACTCGGGGCCGAGGCTCTCCCGGCAGACCGCTTCGACGAGGTGACGCGACTGCAGCTCGGGCTCACCATCGACTTGCAGCCGTCGATGGGGCAGCTTCAACGGGCCGTTCAGGCGCTCCGGGCGTTCTTGCAGCGGTACCCCGAACGCTGAAATGATGCGAGGAGCAGCACATGCCACACTTGACATCCATGCGCCACTCGATCGCGTGTGGGAGTCCATGACCGTGCCCAGCGGGTCGGATCGCCAGACACTTGAGCCCGACGGCCCGATCCAGATCGGCTCTCTGATCCACGAACTGGGCGAAGATGGCCAGACACTCGCCACTGCCGAGTGTGTCGCGCTCGACCATCACCGCGCGTTCACCGTCGAATGGGACGACATGTATGAAGCCGTGCCGATGCACTGGCGCCTTACAACATCCTTCAGGGAGCTTGAGAACGGGACTCAGGTGCAATGCCTCGGCAGATGCCGTGCGCCCCGGCTGCTCGGCTGGATCATCGTGTGGCTGATGATGAGTTCGTACAAGCGGGTGTGCGAAACGCGGCTTCGGCAGGCGAAGGCGGAGTTGGAGGGGCAGACCAATTGACTATGCAGGAACCCCGGATCCTCAAGCTCCTCCGCAAACACAAGCTCGAGCAGCACAGCGATCTCGTCAGGGACGCCGTCGTGCCGGGTGTCCGCATGCAAACGCCCAACCCGCCGCACAAGCCCTGCCAGGTCGGCGCCTCCAAGCTCGGCGGCGAACCCGACCTGCACTGGTCCGAGCCCTGGCCCAGCCGCGGCGACTACCCGCTCGCGTTCCTCGGCCAGCTTCGCCTGTCCGAAGTCGCAAAGCACGCCCCGAAGGGAATCCTGCCGGGCGCCGGATGGATCCGCTTCTGGTATGACGAGCTTGGCGAGGCGAAGCGAATGGCCGCATCGGTCATCCGCAGCGACAAGTTCGAGCCGAGCCTCGTCTACCTGACCCTCGATCCCGACGAGTCACGCACACTTGATCGCCGCCCATGGCCATCGTTCTCGAAGGACTTCCCTCGCGACGGCGAAGACATGTGGGCCCCCTACCGCGAAAGCCCGATCCAGTTCATGCTGTTCGAGACCCTCCGGGCCGACGCCCTCAGGCAACTCATCACAGCCGAGGAGGCCGTCGATCCTGATGGCGGCTGGGATCGGTGCATGGCGCTGCTGGCGAGCGTGCAGAAGCAGCCATACTTCAGGGACGATCATCAACTCCTCGGCGATGTCTACGAACTTCAGTCCGACAGCCGCTTCTCCGCCGCGTGCCTCGCCGCCGGCGAGTCCGAGTTTGCGAAGCGATCGTCGCAGAAGGAGGCAGCGTTCAAGCGGGAAGCGGCTCGCTATTGCCTCCTCGCCCGCCTTGCCTCCGACGACAAGGGGCCCGGCTTCCAGTGGGGCGACTGCGGCTCGCTCCAGTGGTGGATCCGCGACGACCACCTCGCGGCGGGCGATCTGGAGAGGGCGGTTGGGTTGTACGAGCAGGGCGCATGATGCGCCTCGGCGTTGTCCGAGCAGTTCTGTGATGTAAGCGGCGGCGGGTGCGAGCGTGGCCGCGGCGATGCAGCATCGGGCAGAAGCCCGATGCCACCGGGCCCGTCGTCCGTGTGCGTTTTCTGTCGTGGACCTGCGCTGTTTGCGCGCCGTTTCGTGGACATGCGCGGGGCGCGGCTGGTATTGGGCCTCGGCTGGGGGCACCATCGGGCATGGACGCGATCGACCTTGCCTTGCGGGACGCCTGGGAGCGGGTTCGAGCGAAGATCCGGGAGGATCCGGGGGAGCTGGAGCGGCGGACGCGCCGGGCGGCGCTGCAGGTTGTGCGGCGGCCGGTGCGGCCGTGGTGTCTGAGCATTCGGGCATCGGACACGCGGTTGGAGCAGCACGCCGTCATCGGGGAGGACTGGAAGCCGCGGGCGGGCGTGCAGCACACGGTCGTGCTGCACAAGCTAGCGCTGCAGTCGCTGTGCGCGCCGGTGTGGATTCCGTGGCCAGGGGTGGACTGGGTGGAGGCGGCGCGACGGCTCGGCCGGCACGAGGAATCGATCCGGGGATGGATCAAGGAAGGCACGCTGGAAGCGCGGTATTGGCCGGCGAGGGTGATGAGCAAGCGCGGGAAGCCGGTGGCGGAGGTCTGGGCGCGCGGGCCGCTGGATCCGGGGGCCGCGCGGGGGCGGCGCCCGGACGATGTCTGGGGGAGCATGTGGTGGAATCTGGCGGATCGGCTGCCGGACTGGTACGAGGGGCGGCTGGATCGCGAGGCGCGGTGGCGTCGGTACCCGGGATGGGAGACGCGGCAGCGCGGGTGGCAGTGGATCTGTCCGGGGCGGATCGAGGCGCTGCCGGATGGCGTGCGTGCGCCAGAGGGCGAGGGCGCGGAGGTCATCGAGTTTCAGGGAGACCGGTATTTGCGCCGGCGATGCGGGCGACGCTGCCGCAGCGTGCTGCTGCCCGTCCCGGTGTGCACGATCGCGGAGATGCTCGGCGAGGAGGAGCCGCTGGCGCTGCAGAGCGCCCGGCACTCATGGGTGAACTGGGAACTGGCGCGGCCGGCGTGCCATCGGTGCTGGGGCGTGCGGCACGTGAGCCTGATAGATCGGAACGGATGGAACGTGTTCGTGACGCATCTGTCGGGCGGGCTCTTGCAGGGGCATGAGGTGGAGCGGGATGCGCTGCTGGCGCCGGCGGTGTGCAAGCGGGCGTATCGGCCTTCGCGCCGGGCGCCATCGGAGCGGCGGGCGCAGGTGCTGAAGGGGCTGCTGCACGGGCTGACGTACAAACAGATCGCGGCGGAGCTTGGGGTGGGGTACTCGACGGTGCATCAGCATGTGAAGGCGCTGTACAAGATGCACGGTGTGCACTCGCGCGGGGAGTTGGCTGCGAAGGTTCGGGATGACTGGATCGCGGGGGGAGAGGAGGAGGCTGGGCTGCAATTGGCTCAGTAGGAGACTCAGTAGGAGACAGGGAGCGCTCGCTGCGCTCGCGGTTGCTGTACCCCCTCAGTCTTGCTGCGCTCGACAGCTCCCCCATCGGGGATGGGGGAGCGGCAGGGGTGTCAGTGCCCGGCGCCGCCTTTGCGCGCCTCGTCGATCAGCTTCCCGATCTGCTCCGGCGTGACATCCTCGTGCAGGGTCTCGTTGATCAGGATCGCCGGGGCTGTGCCGCAGGAGCCGACGCATTCGAGTTCCACCAGCGTGAAGGCCTCATCGTCGGTGGTCTCGCCGACATCGATGCCGAGCTTGTCCTTGACGGCCTCGGTGACCTTGCCGGCGCCGCAGAACTCGCAGGCGATGGAGCGGCAGACCGCGATCAGGTTGCGCCCCTTGGGCTTGAGCCAGTACTCCTCATAGAAGGTGGCCGTGTCCATGACATCGGCGGCGGGAATATCAAGCTCGGTGGCGATCTCCTCCATCGCCTGGGCGGGGATCCAGCCGTAAGCGTGCTGGATCATGTGCAGGGCGGGGAGGAGGGCGCCCATGCGCTGCTCGTAGCGCGGAAGGATCTTGTCGCGCAGTTCGGTGCGCATCTGCTCGGTCAGGTACGGCTCAACGCGACGGTCGATCTGCATCGTCGCGGACTGCTTGGCGATCCAGGCCATGGAAGCTCCTACTCGGGCGGCCCTGACGGCGGCGGCGCGGGTGGGTAGGACTCGGCCGGTTTGGTCTCCGGCGCTGCCGGCGCGGGCTCTGGAGGCTTCCAGCCGGGAAGCGCGACGCCGGGCGAACATGGTAGGTCGAAGGTCAGCAGCCCTTCGGGCGAGTCGATGGCCTGCGGGTGCTCGTGGAGCGGGCCGCCGGGGGCGAGGCGCTGGACGCTGCGCCCGCGGACAGCGCCGACGCGCTCGATGACGGCCGTCTCCGGGGGCGGGGCGTCATCGGGGCTGCCCCAGACGATGGCGTGGACTGGCTGGGCGCCGGGGCTGGTGAGAAGCACGAACTCTGCGGTGTTTGCGAAGGAGGTGTACTGGCTGGGCGCGCGGGCCGTGAAGACCCAGGCGCTGCTGAACAATTCGTGGGCGGCCTCGGGGGCCCGCTGGTCGTCACCGACCGGGCCGCGCCACTGGCAGTCATGCCCGTTGAAGACGATCACGGTCTCGCCGGGCGCCAGCGTCAGGTCGGGGAAGCGGAAGCGGAACTGGGAGGCCGTCGGCCGGTCGGCGATCTCATATCCGAGCAGGTTGATCGGCTCGGCGTGGGGGTTGGTGAGTTCGATGAACTCGTCGCCGGCGGCATCCCGCTGGCCATCGGCGTTGGCGTCGCCGCCGGAGGCCGGGACGCTGAAGAAGATCTCGGTGATGAGGGGGTGCGGGTACTCGACGAGCGGGGTCCCCGGATTGGGGGGCGGCGCCGTCTGTGCGCGCAGCGACAACGCGGAAGTGACGATGCTGATCGCTGCGACCGCGGCCTGGCCCCGCATGGGCCAGAGCATACCAGAAAACTCAGCCTTCCGGGACGACGGCGATCGCTTCACCCGAGGCGCTGACGGTCATGGTGACGCGGCCGGGCATGCGGAGGAGGCGGTCGGTCGGCTTGGCGGCATCGGGCGTGGGATCAACGCGGAGGTTGATGGGGCCGACGCCGGTGGCGCTGAGGGTCTCGGTCTGGCCGGGCTCGACGGTGACCATCGCGATGCGTTCAGCGTCCTCGCCGCCGCCCTGCCACATGGAGGCGTAGACGACCTGGTCGGTGGTCTGGTTGATGATCGTGGCGGAGAACTCGCCGCTGGCGGCGGCAGATCCGGTCGACTTCTGGCCGTTGCCGGAGCAGCCGGCGATCAGTGCGGCGGTGGCGAACAGGGCAAGCGTGCGCTTCATGGCTTGGGTCCCCAGACAGAAGATCCGGGCCACTCTAACCCGGGTGGCAAAGGTAGGGCCTCGGGCGTGCCACGACGACTGCCGGCGCCAGCGCGAGGGCGCGAAGATCGCGCGAAGAGGCTGCTACGGCACTTCCTGCAGTTCGATGCGCCCCCTGCCCCCTTCGTCGGTGCGCCGGACGTTGACGACGGTGAGGCCGGTGGTGAGGGGCAGTTCCTCGGGGCCGCGGCTGTTGCCAGCGACGTCGACGGGGAGCCAGACGCGCCGGCCGAACTTGGCGTCTGCCTGGAGGGTGTGGTGGTCCTGGGGGCCGATGTAGCGCGAGACCTTGGTGCGGTCTTCGCCATCGTCGCGCTCGAGTATCCGGGCCGTGACGGGCTGATCGGTGAGGTTGGTGACCTTGACTGAGTAGCCGCGGGCGCAGCCGGCCAGGACGGTGGCGAGGAGAGCGAGCGCGGCGAGGCGGGAAGCGGGTTTCATGGGCCCATTGTATAGCGAACGCTAACTCAGTGCAAGATCCGATTTTCGGGCGTGAGTAACGGGGCGGGGCGCCGCTGGGTAGGTATTCCAACCTCGCCCCGCGCGGCCCTTCCCCCTCCGGGGCCCGCGCGGG
>JBICIE010000021.1:0-18151 GCA_043101635.1 Phycisphaerales bacterium JB039
GATTGCTCTCATCCCTCTGCGCCCCGCCCTGAGCCCCCTGATCCCTGATCCCAGATCCCAGATCCCTTCACTTCCCAATCATCGCCGTCAGATTCTCCGGCGCCCCGTCCGTGATGCGCAGATTGTCTTCGATGCGCACGCCGCCGAGGCCGATCAACCGCTCGGCCATGTCCCAGTTGACATCCTCGCCAAACGCCTCCCGCCGCACGGGATCACGGAGCAGAGCTGGCGAGAAGTACAGCCCCGGCTCCACCGTCACGACGTGCCCCGGCTCCAGCGGCAGGTCCATCCGCAGGAAGCTCAACCCGAAGCGCCGGCTGCGCTCGCGCCCCGGCAGATACCCGCTGGCGTCGCGCACGCCCAGCCCCACCATGTGCCCGACGCCGTGCGGGAAGAACAGCGCATGCACATCCCGCGCCACGAGATCATCCGCGGCGCCCTTCAGCAGCCCCATGTCGATCAGCCCGCGCGTCATGTCCGCCGCGGCGCCGAAGTGGATATCGCGCCACTCCACGCCGGGTCGGCACTTGTCGACCGCCTTCTTCTGCGCGCGCAGCACGATGTCATAGATCTCGCGCATCGGCCCGGTCAGTTCGCCCCCGACCCCGAAGGTGCGCGTCACATCCGCCGTGTACCGCCGGATCTGCGCCCCCGCGTCGATCAGCACGACCTCCCCCTCGCGCAGTGTTCGCTCGCCCGGGTCGAAGTGAAAGACCGCCGCATTGGGCCCCGAACCGACGATCGAGCCGTAGCCGGTCGAGTCACCCCCGTGGCGGAAGAACTCCGCCTCCAGTTCCACCTTCACCCGCCGCTCAGTCGTCCCGGCAACCAGCAGCGCCGGCAGCTTCGCGAACGCCGCGGCAGTCGCCTCCACCGCCCGCCGGATCAGGCCCATTTCATGCTCGTCCTTGATCCGGCGCACGCGATCCAGCGCCTGCTGGGCTGTGTCGGACAGTTCGCTGTGAGCGTCGCGCCCCTCGATCGGCGCCCCCAGCAGCGCCAGGCGGCGCCCGGCCCGGCGGTCGAGCCAGTCGCTCAGTTCCGTGATGGGCCGCGCCGGCTCATCGCCCTCGCGCCCCTCCCAGATGCGGTCATCCAGCGTGATCGGCGGGGCAAAGTCCACCCAGCCTTCCTCACCCTCCTGCGGGTCGTGCGCAAGCACACGCCCGGGGCGATCGACCTCGGTGAGGTAGTAGTAATCCGAGTGGGCCAGGAACGGATACGTCTGATCCGCCCCGCCGGGAACCGGCACGACCGCGCCAGAAGCAATCAGCACGACGCCATCGAGATCCTGCCACGCGCGCCCGACCCGCGCCCGCCGCTGCGAAAGGTGATCGGTCATGGGCCATGGTACCCAAGTGACAGGGGCCACCCCCCCGGGTGGCCCCTGGCCATGCAGTCGAGCGCGGTCGCCATGGGCTGCGCGCTCAGGAACACCCGGCGCCGAACGCGTTCTGGAAGCACAGGAAGTCGAACAGATCCAGCGCGCCGCTGGCGTCGCAGTCGGCCGCGGGATGGCCCGCCGCGAACTCGTTCTGGAAGACGAGGAAGTCAAAGAAGTCCAGCGTTCCATCCCCGCTCGCGTCGGCGTAGCAGTCCCACGCGCAGCGCCCGACGATGAGTTCGAGCGTGCCACCGGCTGCCGTGCCACCGAATGGCCTGATGCGCGCCGACGAGCCGACGGGACCGTTGAGATGAAAGCGGTACATCACTTTTGCCACGGAGCGATCGGCCAGGGCCAGGCGCTGGGCGGGGTCGATCGTCATCGCACAATCGAGGTTCGCGATCCCATCGGCGGCCGGCAGCGGCGCGCCGAGCGAGGGCGAGCGAACATCGTCAAACACCAGCTCCGAGCCATCGTCGAGGACGAGCCGCGCCTCGAGCAGGGTCGACGCCGGACCTCCGGCGACGCCGCCCTCGAACTGGCGAAAGAGCAGTTCGCTGGCGCTGGCAAGCGGCGCCGGCTCGGGCAGGACCAGCTCGCGCCAGTCGGACACACCGGGGCCCGGAAGGATGATCGGCAACTCACCCGGGAACTCGACGACCGTGTGGGCCGACCGGCCGACCGACCGCAGCCCCGGCCAGGTGAGCAGGCGCATCGCCGGATCGCCGGCGAGACCCGTCACGGTGAAGCGCACCTGCGGCGCCCCGCTAATCGGGACCACCTCGAAGCGCAGGCGGACTTCATCGACGGTCGCTCCGGAGGCGGGAACTGTCAGGAATGCCGGCCGTACGACGACGCGGCTCAGCGGGCTCGCCACGGCGTCTCCGAACATGATGCCCGCCGGCCCGAACACGTCGATCACAGCCCCATCATCGATCAGTTCCATCGTCGCCACGACCTGAGCCTGCCCCTCCTCGTCGACGCGCAGGGAGAACTCCGACGCGTCCAGGCTGAAGAGTGTGCCCTCCAGCGCCGCCACCGGCGGATCGAGCACGAGGTTGAACTCGGCGGCGCCCGCCCCGATCTGCTCGATGCTCATGTCGAACTGGCGCACCTGGATCAGGCAGTCCTGCCCCACTGCGCTGCCGGCCATCGCCACGACTGCCGCCATTGCCGTCCGCTGCTTCATGACTGTTCCCCTGCTTGCGGCGCCCGGGCGCCCGCACGTCCCTCGAGCCGGGCGCCGACATCCGGCGCCTCCCTGCTCAGAGCGTCAGGGCCGGCGCGGCGACCCCATCGACAGGACAGAAACTGGTCCGGCGCCGGACGAGATGTGCCAAAGGCTCAATCGCGAGGCTGGCCGGCGGCTGCAGAAGCGGATCCGGCGCCGGCGATCGGGCGCATCCAGAGCAGCGCCTCGCGCCGACTCGTCGCGTCGTTCCAGCCGTAGCCGACCACGTAGATGGTCGTCTCGTCGGTCCAGACATCCAGGCCGTAGCTGTGCCACCACGACCCCGGCAGCGCCAGCGAGAGATCCTCCCACGATTCGGCGCTGCCGGTCCAGACGCCGGCGTGATAGACCCCCCCGCCGCCGTAGCGGGCGCTGCCGGCCTGCACACCACCGTGGACGGCCGCGGCCGACGACGTGGTGGCGCCGGCCGGATGCAGATCCACCCACGACTCGGCCGTTCCATTCCAGACCGCCGCGTGCCCGCGCCCGCCCACTGTGACAGCGCCCGCCTGCTGGTCTGCATCCATACTCCGTATCAGTGAATGCTCGGCCCCTGCGGGATGCAGATCGACCCATGAATCGGCGGTCCCACGCCAGAGGCTGGCGCGCCGGACGCCATCGATCATCACCTCACCAACCTGGCGCACGCCGTCGGTGTCGTTGACCTGGCCCCGGGTCGCGCCAGGGGGGCTCAGATCCACCCATGCGCCGTCGTCATCCCACAATCCGGCGCGGCCATCGGCCTGGCCGGCGACCTGCCCATTGCCGATTGCCCGCGCCAGCGATTCCGCCGCCCCCTCAGGGTGCAAGGCAAGCCAGGACGCCGCGCTGCCGGCCCATCGCCCGGCCCGAAGCACACCGCCGATCGTCGCCGAGCCGACCTGCAACGCCGCGCTGTTGCGCAGCGGCCCGGAACTGCTCGCTCCCTCGGGGTGGAGGTCCACCCATGATTCGACTGTTCCGCTCCACAGACCGGCGCGCTGCACGCCGTCGATGACAACGAACCCCACCTGCTGCCCGCCGAAGACGCCAGTGGCCTGCGACTGAGCGGCGAAGGGCGGATGGAGGATGGTCACGCTCCACGGGCTGCGCAGCGCCGCCGGCGCCGCGGCGAGGGCCCGCAGCCGCCCGGCGTTGATCATCTGCCAACCCACGACCACGCTCAGGGCAAGCGCCAGACCCAGCAGCGACGCGATGGTGACGGAGCGACGGTTCCGACGGATGGCCTTGCGGACCCGGTAGCCGAAGCTCGGCGGGGCGGCGATGACCGCCTGCCCGGAGAGGTGCCGCTGGATGTCGACGCCCAGATCGTCGGCCGTCTCGTAGCGGCGCTGGCGATCCTTCTCCAGGCACTTCATCACGATCCAGTCCAGGTCGCCGCGCAGAGCCGACTTGAGCTCACGCAGATCGGACTGGGGCTGGTCTGCTTCCCCCTGTGGAAGGTCGGCCGAGGCGAGTCGTGTGCTGGGCTTGGGCGGATCGATTTCGCGGATGATGCGCATCATCTCCGCGTAGCCCCTGGCAAGCAGCTCCTCGCTGGCGAACGGCGCGGTTCCCGTCAGCAGTTCGTACAGGAGCACGCCAAGCGAATAGATGTCGCTGCGGGCGTCGATCTCCAGTTCGCTCACCGCCGCCTGTTCGGGACTCATGTAGGCGGGCGTGCCGATCATCTGCCGGTGCTGCGTGAAGTGGGTCCGCTGGGTAAGCTCCTGGCCCGTCGCCTTTGCGACGCCGAAGTCGATCACCTTGGGAACCGCGGCGCCATCCTGCTCGGTTACGAGCACGTTGCTCGGCTTGATGTCACGGTGGATGATGCCATGGCGATGCGCGTGCTCGATCGCCCGGCAGACCTTCACGAACAGTTCGAGCCGCTCCCGCATGTTGAGCTGGCGCCCGGCGCAGTACTCGACGATCGGCTCGCCGCGGATCAGCTCCATGACGAAGAACGGCCGACCTGCCTGCGTGGCCCCGGCGTCGAGCACCCTGGCGATGTTCGGGTGGTCGAGCGTCGCAAGCGCCTGTCGCTCGCTCTCGAAGCGGGCGATCACCTGCTCGGTATCCATGCCGAGCTTGATGATCTTCATCGCGACTCGTCGCCTGATGGGTTCGGTCTGCTCGGCCATCCACACCACGCCGAAGCCGCCCTCGCCGATCTGCTCAACCAGCCGGTAGCGGTCGATCATGTCTCCGGCCGATTCGCCCGCCGGCTGCCCCACCCCCGACGGCTGGCGCAGGGCGTCTTCCATGGCGCGCCCCGGCTCGCCCAGAAACGTCCCGGCGGCGTCGTGCGCCTCCAGCAGCGAGTCGATCTCGACCCGCAGCGCCGCGTCGGCGCCGCACGCCTCGTCGAGGTAAGCCACCCGCGCCTCCCCGCGGAGTTGCACGGCCTTCCCGAAGATGTCGACCGCCGGATTCACAGGCGTCGGCTCCATGCTGCGGCGTGCCGGATGGCCGCCGGAATCACGCCTCGCCTCCACCCTCGCGCATGGCGCGGAACAGCCACGCCCGGGCGAACGCCCACCGCCGATCAACGGTGTTCGGCGACACCCCGAGGGCCGCGGCGGTCTGGTCGATCGTCAGCCCGGCGTAAAACCGCAACCGCACGACCGCCGCGGCCTCGGCCGACTCCGCCTCCAGCCGCCGAAACACGGCGTCGAACCGCAGGACTTCACCGGCGTCTTCGGTGGCGAGATCCGCCACGCTCTGCAGCCCCATCCGGGGTCGTCCGCCGCCGCGCTTCCGGCGCCCCTTGCGGCGCGCATGATCAATGAGGATGCGCCGCATCGCCTCCGCCGCGGCGACGTAGAAGTGCGCCTTGCTCGACCACGGAACCTCCCGGTCGCCCACCAGACGCAGGTACGCCTCGTGCACCAGCGCCGTCGCCTGCAGCGAATGATCCGGCCGCTCACTGGCCATCGCCCGCTGCGCGATGGCGCGAAGCTGGTCATAGACCAGGGGAAGGAGGATCGTGACGCGATCATCGTCATCTCGCGACACATCCGACAGTGCAGCAGGTATTGCTGATCTGAGCGGACCTTCCTTCATGCGCCGAGATGCCCTCCCGGTGTCCTTGCGGCAGGTGGGATTCGTCCCAGTCCCGTTGTCGGCCACCGCGCCGTCGAGTGTCGCGGGGCGTGTCGCCATCATACTGGATTACCTCTCCAGTCCGGGGCCGACGCCAGAAAAACAGCCGGGTCAGCCGGAATCGGCCGCCCGGCCGGGCGCCGCCCTGGCCGCAAGTCTGCGCCGGCCGTCAGAACGTCTTGACCTCGCCGCCCGAGACCGTGTTCCACTGCTCGGGCGGTATCGAGCCGCCGATGAAGTCGACAATCGCCTGCGCCGTGAGTCCCGGAGGGCCGATCAGGATGTTCGAGACCTCGTCACGATGCGCAGGTCCGGCGCCGTTGTCGCGCACGGCGAAGAAGAACGTCTCGCCCGTGCCCATCAGGGCGCCAGCCATGCACACAGCGCCATCGGCGAGCGTCGCGACGGAAGTGATCGCGATGAAGTAGTCAGGGTGCGTCGGATCAGTGAACACCATCCGCGCAAACCCGCGGATCTCGCCGCTCGGATCCTCGCGGCATACGAACGTCGTGGTGCGCCGCGAGTCGCCCCGCTCATCCCAGGCGGATCCCGCGGCCACTGGGCCCGCGACAGCCTGTGGAACGACCAGGGCGGCGGTCATCAGCGCGATCGAGCGCAGCGGGGCTTTCATTGGAATATGCATGCGTTACCTCTCTGCCAGCGTCCGGAGACGGGCAGCCCGGCTTCACAGTGAAGCAGGAATCCGCCGCTCCCACCGCACAGAGCGTCGAGCGGCGTTCGGCGACCCCACGAATCCTGCGAATTGCACGCTCGAGCCCGGCCGCGGAAGTGGCCCCTACCGCTTCTTCCCCGTCCCGTTCCACGCCGGCAGGTCTTCCAGCCCCAGCGTCCGGTCCGGGATCACGAAGTAGCCGCCGAGGATGTTGGCGCTCGGGTCGATCTGCACCGCCGGGCAGCGCAGGTCCCCCTTCCACTCCGCCTTCGGGCCGATCTTCACCGTCCGGCCGCTGACCACGTTGGCGTGCAGGATGCCTCCGCCCATCACCTCGACGCCCTCGTGGGCCTCGACCAGGTCGGCGACCACCCGTCCCCGCTTCTGCACCGTGATCCGGCCGCAGGTCTGCAGCTTCTTGACGGCCTGATAGCCCTTGACGGTGATGTCCTCGACCAGCAGCGGCTTGTAGCAGCCGGGGCAGGAGACCGTCGCGGCGATGGCGCTGATCTCGAAGCGCTTGCCGCACAGGTAGCACTGCACCGTGCGGTGAGCCTGCGTCGTGCTGTCGCGCCGTCTGGCCATCAGGTCACGCGCTGTGCGGGCGCGAAATCGGCTCGGGCCGGCTGAACCCGGCCCCTGCTCGCCGGTCCCGCAACCAGGCGCCGGTCACGCTCCACGCATCGGCATGACGGCGCCCCCCGCTTCAGGCCACTTCAGGCCTTGACCGGCTCGGGCTTGGCGGCCGGCTTGGGCTCGCTGGCGCTGGCGGCCCGGGGCCGGGAGGCGGTCTGCCCGTTGGCCATCGCCTTGGCGGCCTCGGGGCCGACGCGGCAGTACCCCACGAATGTGGCGCCCTCGGTCACGACCAGCTTGGCCGTGATCAGGTCGCCCTCGATCTTGGCGTTGGCGGCAAGCTCAAGGCTGTCGCGGGCGGTGACGTTCCCGGTGATGGAGCCGTCGACGGCCAGTCGCTGCGCCTCGATGTTCGCCTTGCACGAGGCCCCGGCGCCGATCTGCAGCTCGCCTTTGGTGACGATGCTGCCCTCCACGACACCGAGGATCCTGGCGGGGCCCTCAAACGAGACTTCGCCGACGATCCTGGCGCCCGTCCCGATGATGGTCTCCGCGCTCGCTCTTTCGGCCATGTGGCGTCCTCCGAGTTGATTGCCAGCGGGAGTGTACGCCAAGGCGCAGCCCCGCCGGAAGGCGAGAATGCCCCAAGTATCGGGTTTTCTTTGTCACTTGCCGCTGCTTCGAGGCGCAAGTCCCGTCAACGCCGGGGATTCCGTCCGGTCCGGGCCCGGGCGCCGCGGCGCGCGGGCCCCGCCCCCGGTGGAGCCGGCGCCGGGCCCGGCGCGGGCTGCTGCTCGCTGCGCTCCGGCGGCGGCTCGGCCGGCTCGGAAGACGCGCCGGGCGCCGCCTGCCGCTCATCAGCCGCGCCGGCGGGGCCGGCGGACTCGCCCGCAGCGCCATCCTCCAGCCGCCCGAAGATCAGCCGTCCCGCCGAAGTCTGCAGCGCGCTGCGCACCGTCAGCGTGACCTCCTCGCCGATGTGTTCGCCGCCATCCTCGGCGATCACCATCGTGCCATCGTCGAGATAGCCCACGCCCTGGCCCGCCTGCTCGCCCGCCTTCATCAGCCGGATGGTGAGCTTCTCGCCCGGCACCAGCGACGGCTTCAGCGCGTTGGCAACCTCGTTGATGTTCAGGATCTCGACGCCGCGGATGCCCGCGACGCGACTGAGGCCGACATCCGTGGTCACGATCGTCGCCGGCATGCGATCGGCCAGTTCGACCAGCATCTGATCCACCGGCCCGGCCGCCAGCGGCGCCGGCTCGACCGAGACATCCAGCGTGCCGCGCTGCAGCCGCCGGATCATCTCCAGCCCGCGCCGGCCGCGGGCCCGCTTGAGCTTGTCGCGCGAGTCGGCAAGTCGCTGCAGTTCATCCACCACGAACTCGGGCACGATGATCGACGACTGCACCACGCCGGTCTCGCACAGATCGACGATGCGGGCGTCAATCAGCGCGCTGGAATCCAGCAGCAGCGGGCGCGGCCCGCGGATCTGCTTGGCGAACTCGACATAGGGAATCACCAGCCGGAAGTCATCCTCGGTCTGCAGCACAGTGGTGATACCGAGATACGCCAGCGCGATGCCCAGCAGCACCTTGATCGCCGCCACCAGTTCGCCGCCGCCCTCGGCGATGCCGTAGGCCTCGACGATCAGGTCGATCACCATGCTCAAGGCCAGCGCCAGCAGCATCGCCGCCAGCAGCCCGACGAACACGCTCACCAGCGTGCCGATCTTCCGCCGCGGCGTGAAGATGTCGATCAGGATCACCACCATCGCGATGCCGACGGCGATGCCAAGCGTGATCGGCCAGTACAGCGTCTGCGTGCCCGCCCCCTCGCCCGGGCGCAGGATGTACAGCAGCGTCACGGTGAGAAACAGCACCATGAACGCCATGCGCACGATCTTCAGCAGCAGCGCCTGCTGCCGGCGCGAGGCCTCGACCGGATCGATCTGGGGCTTTGCGGCCATCAGTAAAGTCTATCGGGCCGTTCAGCGGGCCGCCCAAGAGACGCAGCAGCGCAACCTCCGCGCGCTCTCCCACCTTCTCCCCGCTCGCGGGGAGAAGTGGCCGCGCAGCGGCCGATGAGGGGCTTCCCCACCTACTGAGCCTCCTCGCGCAACCGATCTCCGACCGCCCCGACCGCCTCGTTCCGTCGCCCCTGCGCGCGCACACCCGTCCCGCCGCCCATAGGTAGAGAGACCCTCTTCCCCAAGGCCGGACCCATGCCCGCGACAACCGCCCCAAAGTCCCCGCCCCACGCTGCAAACGGCCACATTCGCAGCCCGAAGTCCACTGCCGCCGACCCCGCCGCCAACCTCCAACCTCCACCCCTGCGCGCGCACAGCGAACTCGATCCCAAGCGCGACCCCGATGAAAACGCAACCCTCGCAGAAAAAACTGCCCCCACCCCTCGCATCGCCCTTCCGGCCGACGCCCGTACCACCGCCGCGAGCAATGTCGCGCCTGCCCTCAACTCCCCCGGCCCTGCGGGCCCCGCGCACGTAGCCACGGGCCAGCCCGCAGCGCGGGCGCAGCCCGTGGAAAGCGCCCCCGAATCGCCGACGCCCCAGCGGGGCCCGCGCAAGGCCCAACCCTCACAACACCAACCCGAAGCGCCCCCCTTCCGCCTCCCCGACCACGTCGACCGCGACCTCCTCCTCTTCCGCTACTTCGAGGGCGCAAACCTCCTCGACCTCGCAAACGAACTCGACATCGCCCTCGAAGATCTCGTCACATGGTCCGAGCAGCCGCACACGCAGAAGCAGCTCGACCGACTCCGCGCCTGCGACGAGCGCCGCGTCGAACACATCAACGCCCGCTCCGCCGTCGCCGGCGCCGCGGCCATCTACCAGATGCTCCAGCGCCCCCTCTACACCCTCACCCACTGCTCGATCCCGCACGAACTGCGCTGCCAGGAACTCACGCTCAAGGCCGCCCTCGCAGTCCTCAACCCCATCGAGCGCGCCAAGGACCACAAGCGCAAACTCTCCCTCCGCCGCGCCATCGCCGCCCTCAACCCCCGCCGCCGCAACGTGCCACTGACGGCGGCCGTCAGTGCTCCCAGCGGGGCGCCCGCTGGGGCGGGACGCCGCCCTGCCGACAGCGCGGCCCCGAACCTCAAGCAGCGCCTCAACGCCCTCCTCTTCCGCGGCGCGCCGCGCGTCCCGCCCGTCCCACCCGTGCCCGTCGCGCCACGGACCACGGCTCCGCGTGGTCAGTGTTCCCAAAGCGCACCGCCCAGTGCCCCACGGTTCCGTCCTGCGGGCAGCGAGCCGCGCCCGCCGTCATCACCGGTGGCACAGGCGTCCTGCCTGTGCGACGCCCACGCCCAAACCCGGCGCCCAGCCCCTGCTTCAACACCGATGGCGCCCCTCACATCACGCCAAGTGGCGCGGGCCTCCAGCTCGCATCGGCCCGCAGCGCCGAACGAACCACGCGCTGCCCCGATCAAGGCGCCAGACGCCCAACCCGAAGCTCCCTCCGAGCGCGCCCCACAGTCCATCCCGTCCATCAAGTCCATCCCCGCACAACTGCACATCAGTGCGCCGCGCAGGCCCCGCGCCGAAAGCCCGCGCCGCCGCGCCGCCGCCCTCCCGCGCGCCCCTTGACCAATGCGCAGCAGCCTCCGCTCCACACTCGCGCGAACATCACCGCGTTATCGCGCGGCGCTGTCGCTGCTCGCCCGGGCCGCACGAGCTTGCGCTCGGGGCTCTCTTGGCGCGTCAGCCCGCCGCGTGCGTCGCGGCTTCGTCGATGGCGTTGTCGGCCTCGGGCAGCGCCAGACCTCGGTCGCGGATCAGTTCCATGGCCTGGCGCAGGTCGTCATCAGTCAGGTCCGGGTTCACGCAGACCATGCGCACCACCGCCCGCCCGGCGACAATGCCGTAGCTGAGCTTCAGCGTCCCCTCGCGGTCCAGCCGGTCGCAGATCTCGATGCTGCTGCGCCCGGCGACCTCGAAGCAGACCGTCATCGACTGCGGCTCGCACGACAGGACCAGATCCGGATCTTCCTCGACGACGCTGCGCACCAGCGCCGCCTGCTCGAACAGCCGGTCGATGCGGGCGGCGTAGCCCGCGTCTCCCTTGGCCTGCCAGGCGCACCAGAGCTTGAGGGCGTCGTTGCGCCGGCCGCACTGCAGCGAGCGCGTGCCGGGATTGATCTCATCATCATCGCTCTGGAAGAGATACTCGGCCGGCTCCCCGATGTGGCGCGCCAGCAGCCCGCGCCGCTTCATGAGCGCCACCGAGCACGTCAGCGGCACGCCCATCACCTTGTGGGCGTCCCACACCACCGAGTCGGCCCGCTCGACGCCGCGCATCAGATGGCGATGGCGATGGCTCAGCAGCACCGAAGCGCCGAATGCGCCATCGACGTGGAACCAGAGCCCGTGCGCTGCGGCGATGTCGGCGAGCTGATTGAGATCGTCGAACGCTCCCTGCACCGTGGTCCCGGCGGTGGCGACGATCATGATCGGATGCAGGCCGCGGGCCAGATCGGCGCGGATGGCGCGGTCAAGCTCCGCGGGGATCATGCGCCCGACATCATCCACCGGGATCTTGCGCAGGTTGCTGCGCCCGAGGCCGAGAATGTTGACGGCCTTGGGAATCGAGTAGTGGGCTTCGGCGGAGGTGTAGAGCACGGCCAGGTGCGCCCCGACACCCTGCTCGCGGACGCCGGGCAGCATCTCCTCGCGGGCGATCAGCATCGCGGCGAGGTTGCTCATCGAGCCGCCCGGGGCGAAGGCGCCCTCGCCATCTTCGAAGCCGACCATCCGGGCGAGCTTCGCGATGATGGTGCGCTCCAGCAGGATGTGCACGCCCGCGGCCTTGAAGGTGTACATGGAGTTGTTCGTCACCGCCGTGAGCATCTCGCCCATGGTGGCGGGCAGGTCGCGCCCGCCGAAGAGTTGGCTGTAGAAGCGCCGGTTCGACGAGCTTGGCGTGGCGGCGATCACCGCCGCCAGGCGCCGGGCCACCTCCTCCATCGGCCGGCCTTCGGCGGGAAGGGCGAGATCGAGCTTCCGTTCGAGCGTCCCGGGCTCCAGACGGGGCGCCGGCGGCGCTGACTCGGCCCGGATGAAGTCGATTGCGATCCGGGCCGCGGTCTGAATCGCCTGCTCGCTTTCGGTCAACTCCGGGACCTTTCCTTGTGCGCCTCCGGGGCGGAGGACTGATGGCGCCGGACCAACCGGCGGCGCAGCCGGCTTGTTCCGGACAAGGGTACGCTGAGGCGCCGGCCCGCCGCGCTGCAGGGATTCGTCATCCGGGCGCCGAGGGCCGGCCGATAGCGTTTGCCATGGCCGGCCAGGGATCCAGATCGGGATGGGACAGCTTCCGATCGGGCGGCGCGGTGGTGTTCGCGGTGGCGCTGCTGGGTTTCTCCGGGCTGGCGCTGCAGCGCGGCAACGCGGAGTTCCTGTTCTACGGGGGCGTGATGATCCTGCTGGCCGGCGCGGTGCTGGCGCTGGATCACAAAGTCCACCTGTCGCGGGCGGTGCTGCTCGGCCTGCTGGTCTGGGCCATCCTGCATCTGGCCGGGGGGAACGTGGCCATCGGCGAGGGGCGGGTGCTGTACAACTGGCGTCCATCGCCCGGGCTGCCGCGCTATGACCAGCTCGTCCACGCCTATGGGTTCGCGGTCGCGACGCTGCTGAGCTGGGAGTGCCTGAGCAGCGCGATGGCGGCCCGCACCCACAAGCGAACCCGCCCCACCACCGGGATCGTGGTGGCCGCGGCGCTGATGGGGATGGGCCTGGGAGCGCTCAACGAGGTGGTGGAGTTCATCGCGACGATCACGCTGCCGCAGACCAACGTCGGCGGATACGACAACACCGGGTGGGACCTGGTGAGCAACATGACCGGCGCGGCGGCGATGGCCGTGTGGATACGGGTGTCGCAGTAGGTTGACCACGAAACCCGGCGCAGCGCGGCGGCCACGCGGGCGCGTCAGGCGTTCTGGGTGACGTGCTTCATGCCGCGACGGCGATCGCGCAAGCGGCGCTTCTTGCCGACGCGCTCGCGCAGGAAGTAGAGCTTGGCGCGCCGGGCGTCGCCGCGCCGCACCACTTCGATCTTGGCGATCATCGGGCTGTTGATCGGCCAGGTGCGCTCGATGCCGATCTCGTCGACGACGCGGCGCACGGTGATCATCTCGCCGATGCCCCGCCCCTTGCGCCCGATGAGCACGCCCTGATAGACCTGGGTGCGCTCCTTGTCGCCCTCAACGATGCGGACGTGCACATCGAGCACATCGCCGATGTCGAACCGCGGCAGGTCGGTCTTGAGGGCGCCGTCGTTGAGGCTCTCGATCAGTTGCTGGGTGGACATGGCTGCTCTCGACTCGGGCCGCGGCGGCGGCGTTGCGGGATCGGAAACCCCGCCGGAAGCCCAGCGGGGCCGGGATGTTAGGGCCGGATCCCGGCGCGGGCAATGGCATCCGGCATCCGGCGGGCGGTCACCCGAGCAGGTCGGGGCGGCGGGCCCGGGTGCGGGCGAGCATCTGCTCCAGCCGCCAACGGGCGACGGCCTGGTGGTCGCCGCTGAGCAGGGCCTCGGGGACCTCGGCGCCCTCCCACACCCGCGGCCGGGTGAAATGCGGGCAGTCCAGCAGGCGGGCCTCCGGCGGGAGGCCGAGTTCGGCCAGCAGCTTCGCGGGGACGGCCTGGCCAATCGCGTCGGCGCCCGGGGGCGGCCCGAAGCTCTCCTGGTGGGCGCCCTGCTCGTGGCCGAGGGCCCCGGGCAGGAGCCGGATGACCGCGTCAATGAGGATCATCGCGGCCAGCTCGCCGGCGCTGAGAACGTAGTCGCCGACGCTGATCTCGCGCGGGGCGAGCCTCTCGATGACCCGCTCGTCGATGCCCTCGTAGTGGCCGGCGATGATGAGCATACGGGGCAGGCGGGCAAGCTCCTCGACCAGCGGCTGCCGGAGCGGCTCGCCCTGGGGAGTCATGAGGATGCGGGCTGCGGGGCGGGGGTCGGCGGCCTCGGCGTGGATCACCGCGTCCCAGAGGGGCTGGCAGAGCATGACCATGCCGGGGCCGCCTCCGAAGGGGCGGTCATCGGTCTTGAAGTGGGGCGGGGCGGCGAAGTCGCGGATGTTGGTCGGGGCGATCTCGACGAGGCCCGCGGCGCGGGCGCGTCCGGGGATGCTCACGCCGAGCGCGGCCGGTGGCTCGGCGGCGAACATCTCTGGGAAGGTTGTGAGGATGTCGATGCGCATGGCAAAAGCAAAGACGCCGGCAGTCTACCGCCGGCGTCGCGAGGTCGAGTTTGGGGGTGGCTCAGCCGTCGGCGTTTTCATCCGAGGCGGCGGCGGCCGCGGCGGCGGCCCTGCGGGCGTCGATCAGGTCGCGGCGGGCCTTGCGATCGGCCTCCCACTGGGTCTTGTCGATGAGGTCGTTTCTGGCGAGCAGGTCGCGGACCGTCTCGGAGGGCTGGGCGCCGACGCTGAGCCAGTGCTTGATGCGATCGGTCTTCAGCTCAAGCTGCTTGGACTCATCCTTGGCGATGGGGTCGTACCAGCCGAGGGCCTCGATGACGCGCCCGTTGCGCCGGGTGCGCTGATCGATGGCGTTGATCCGGAAGAACGGCCGGTGACGGCGGCCAAATCGCTGCATGCGAATGCGAACCACTCGAAGCCTCCAATTGGGCGTCTGCCCGGCGACTGCCGCCGGAACAAGGCGGCAACTCTAGGCGCCCTGGGCCGTCGAGTCAGGTCCGGCGCCGGCGGGGCAGCCCCGTACCGCCCCCATATCATGGCGGCATGCGGATCCGCCGGTCCAGCCCGGAGCCTCGGGTGGAGATGACCCCCCTGATCGACGTGGTCTTCCTGCTGCTGACCTTCTTTGTGTTCTCCATGGCGCTGCTGGTGCGGGCGGAGGTGCTGGACCTGAAGCTGCCGACGATCACCGGCGGAGCGGCCCCGAGCGACGTCGTGACGGTGGCGATCGATGGCGAGGGGCGGCTGTTCGTCGATGGCGAGGTGACCGACCTGGCGGATCTTGCGCTGCAGGCGGAGGGGCGGCTGGAGGAGCGGGCCGGGGCGGCCCTGGTGATCGCGGTGGACGAGGGGGCCGACTCGGGGGATCTGATCCGGGTGATGAATGCGCTGCAGGCGGCGGGGCTGAGCGACTTCGGGATCATCGGGCGGCCGGCGGCGGAACCCGGAGCGACCGAGCCTGCCGCGGGGCCGGATGAGGGCCAGGGGCCCGATGGCGGCCCGGCGCCGGGCGGGTGAGACAAAAAACGCCCCGGCCGAAGCCGGGGCGATGAGGATGAGCAGGCGGCTGGGCGCGAGGGCTCAGCCCTTGCCGAGTTCCTTCTTGAACCACTCGAGGCGGCCTTCCAGTTCCTCTTCGAACTGGGTGCCCTGGGCGTGCTCGACGGCCTTCTTCTGGATCTCGAGGGCCTTCTCCTTCTCGCCGCGGTCCCAGTGGACGCAGGCGAGGGTGTCGAGGATGGCGGGATCCTTGTGGGAGGTCAGTTCGGCAGCGCGGCTGGCGGCCTTGAGGGCAAGATCGAGGTCCTGCTGCTCGGGGCGGGCCTCGGGGTCGACCATGAACCATGCGATCTGGTTCAGGGCCATGGAGTTGTCCTGGACGTGCGGCATCATGTCGCGGGCGAAGGCGTAGGCGTCGTCGTAGCGGTCGGCCTGGAGAAGCGTGGTGTACTTCGCCATCGCGTAGCGCTCGGCGTCGATCTCGATGAGCTGATCCAGCGCCTTGATGGCGGCGTCGGTGTCACCGGAGCGCATGGCCTGCATGTATTCCTGGTTCAGCTTCTGCGCCTGGGCCTGACCAGCGGCGACCTTCTCGGCCTTCTTCGACTCGGCGGCGGTGTCCCACTCGCCGGCGACGACCTTGGCGAGCGGCTCGTCCATCTGCATGGGGTGGCCGTGCCAGGCGATCTTGCCTTCGCGATCGACGATGAACGCGGAGGGGATGCCGTTGCGTCCGGCGGCGCGCATCCACTCCTTGGCCATGACACCGTTGCGGATGTCGTTGTCGTCGTCCTTGGCCTCGATGGCGACGGTGTAGCCCATCAGCTCATCGCCGGAGGGCTTGTCTTCGCCGCGGTCCTTCATGAACGGCTCGACGTTGGCGGGGTCGTCCCAGATGTTGACGCCGATGATGGTGACCTTGTCGCCGTACTCCTTCTGGAGTTCGGTGACGTGCGGCATGCCGTTGATGCACGGGCCGCACCAGGTGGCCCAGAACTCGACGACGTAGACGTTGCCCTTCTCGAACTTCTTGACGGGCGAGCCCTTGACCCACTCGCTGATGGCAAGCTCGGGCGCCTTGTCACCGACCATCAGGGCGAAGGGGCGGTCGTCGGCGGCGCTCTTGGTCGAGACCTTGGCGACCGCCTCATCGAACTCGGCGCTCATGGGGTGACCGATGAAGGCGATCTTGCCCTGGCGATCGATGACGAAGGCGGCGGGGATGCCGTTGCGCTCGGCCGGCTTCATCCAGTCGGCGGACATGGAGCGGTCGTCGTCGTAGGCGACGGTGTAGGCCATGTCGTCGCCGCGCTCCTCCATGAAGGTGGAGAGGCCGGCGAGGCGCTCCTCGGTGGTCTGCGGGCGCTCGAAGCCGGCGACGCCGATGACGCGCAGGCCGCTGTCGGCGTACTTCTCCTGCGTCTCGCTGAGGTGCGGGATGCCGGCGATGCACGGGCCGCACCAGGTGGCCCAGAACTCGATGACGTACGGCGTGCCCTTCTCGAGGCTCTTGACTTCCTTGCCCTTGAGGAACTTCTCGACGGACAGCTTGGGCGCGTCATCGCCGACCTTGAGGCTCTGGCCGGACGCCGCCGCGGCCATGCCGGCGAGCAGCGCGACAAATGCGGTCTTCTTCATGCGGATTCTCCCATCTAGTGCGTTGTGATGCGTCGCCCCGTCGCCGACGCCGGGCCAAGGCGCCGACCCGGCGCCGAACTCCACTGTGGAGCATATCGTGAAACTACCGGACCGAGGTCAGTGTTTCACGGTTTAGTCCGACAAGTTGTCGCAGTGAACCCTGATACCCGAACACAACCCGATTGGCGGCTCCTCGTCGCGATCCTCGTCAGTCTGCTGATCCACCTGATCGGGGTCGCGACGCTCGTCAGCGGCGGAGCGCCGGAGGCCCGGCTGGACCTTGGCGCGATCCTCGAGCCGCGCGAGGCGCAGGAGACGCGGCTGGGGCTGGAGCAGTCGAAAACGGTCTCGGTGGCGTGGCTGGGCTTCGAGACGCCGACCGAGCATCTGGCAGCGCAGTCGCGCGTGGAGCAGAGCCAACTGGAGCTGGATCCGGGGGAGCGCGGCAGCGCGATGACGGCGGAGCAGTTCGCCCAGGCGGCCGCGGCCGGGGCGGCCCAGGCCCGGCGCGCAGCGCAGGCCGCGGCGGAGGCCCTGGAGGCTCTGGCCAATCAGGCGGCGGACGCCATCCGGCTCACCCGCGAGCCCAGTCCGCAGCCCGAACAGGAGGCCGGCGCCCCGCCGGCGCCGACAACGCCGGCCGAACAGCCTGATGATGGGGGCGCGGGCGGCGCCGGCGAGGGCCAGCAGGCGGACAAGGAGGCCGACGCATCGTCGCTGAAGGAGCCGGTGGATGTGCCGATCTTCGGGCAGGTTGCGGTCGGCCAGGGGCTTGAGATCTTCACGCGGCGCGATCCGAAGCTGACGACGCTGGTGCGCCGGCTGGCCCGGCCGCGCAACCCGCTGGTGGAGATCTCGTTCAAAGGGGACGGCTCGGTGGAGCGGGCGGCGTACCGGCGCGGCGAGACGACCGGGTACGTCGCGATCGACGAGCCGCTGCTGGATGCGATGTACGCCTGGCGGGCCAGGGGGGCGCGGATCGACGCCCTCGGGGAGGGCCAGACGCTGACGATCGTGATTCGGGTGCTGCTGAACTGACCGGAAGGGTGGCGAAGGCAAGAGCCCCCCACGGAGTGGAGGGGTACACGGGCAGGAGGCAGGAGCCCCCCACGGAGTGGGGGGGTACCCAGGAGGGGGGCAGAGATGATGCGAGGCTTTGGCGCGGCGGCGCTGGTGGCGGTTTCGAGCGCGGTGGCGCAGGAGGCGCCCGCGCCTGAGGGGCCGCCGGCGAGCGAGCAGCCCGATGCGCCGGCCGATCTGCCGCTGGCGCTGACCGGCGAGACGGCGGGCAAGTACAAGGGCTTCTACCTGCGGGCGGGCGTGGGGCTGGTGGGGTTCGTCGACA
>JBICIE010000022.1:0-4678 GCA_043101635.1 Phycisphaerales bacterium JB039
CAGGCAGAGCGGGCTCGCGCCGGCTGGCGCATCATCGCCACCGAGTGGCAGCCGGATCCGGATGACCCGCCAACGCTCGACATCCCCGGCGCCGCCCCCATCGGACTCCGCGGCAAGATCGATCGCGTTGATCTGCGCGATGGCGAGCTCGCCATCCTCGACTACAAGACCAGCGCCAAGCCCGCTTCACCCGCCCAGACGCACGGCCCGAAGAAGGGACGGTGGAAGGACCTCCAGTTGCCGCTGTACCGCCTCCTCTACCCGGGCGCCGGCAGCGCCCGGCGCATACGCCTCGGATACATCGCCCTTCCCTCCGAGACCGATCAGGCCCAGTTGCTGGAGGCCGACTGGAGCGACGACGAACTGGCGGACGCCATCGACCAGGCCCGCGAGATTGTCTGCGCCATCCGCGAGGGCGCGTTCGACGACTTCGGAATTCTGCGGCAGGAGCGCGATCTTGCGGTCGAGGCCCTGCTGGCGCGCCGCCAGATCACCGCCACCGAGCCGTTCCATCGCCTGCCGGCGCCGCAGGGGGCGCCATGACGCAGCAGACACTGTTCGCGCTCCAGCCCCCCGTCCCGGATGATCGCAAGGTGGCCCTCGCCTCCGCCGGGACCGGCAAGACGTTCCAGTTGACCAATCGCCTGATTGCCCTGCTGGCGCGCGGAGAGGCGGCGCAGTCGATCCTCGCCACCACGTTCACGCGCCACGCCGCCGGCGAGATTCTCCACCGCCTGCTGGCCAGGCTCGCCCGGGCCACCGTCGATCCCCGAGCCCTCGACGAACTGCGCGCGCACGCCGATGACACGCTCACGCAGCAGCGCTGCGCCGAACTGCTCATGCAGGTGTCGCGACAGCTCCACCGGCTGAACGTCGGCACGCTGGACGCCTTCTTCTACGCCATGGCCTCCGGCTACGCGCTGGAACTCGGCCTGGGGCCATCCTGGCGCCTGATGGATGATCCCGAGGATGACGCCGTGCGACTTGAGGCGCTGGACCACGCGCTGGAACAGGCCCGCACGGTCCGCGGCGAGGATGAGCTTGCCGCCCTGTTCCGCCTGCTGCACGGCGGCGATCCGGCCCGCGACATCGCCCCCCGCCTGCTGCGCGCTGTCGAAGAGACCTACCAGCCGTTCCTCGACGCCCCGCCGGAGGCATGGGACCAGGTGCAGCCGCGCCGCCCCCCGCTCGACGAAGCATCGCTCCACGCGGCAGTCGCGGCCCTGCGCGACGTCTCCCTTCCGCTGACCGCGAAGGGTTCTGAGCACCGCGGCTGGGCCAACGCCATCGAGAAGCTGGCGGGCACCGCCCGCGAGGGGCAGTGGGAACGATTCGTCCAGTCGGGCTTCGTGCAGGCGGTTCTGGACGGGAAGCTCCTCTTCCACCGGGCGCCGATCAGCGAGGAGCATCACGGCGCGATTGCTCCGCTCATCGCGCACGCCGAATCGATGATCATGTCCCGCCTCGCCGGGCGCAATCGCGCCACGCGCGAACTGCTCGGCCACTTTCACGAGGCGTATCAGGCACTCAAGGCAGAGCGCGGCCTGTTCCGCTTCGACGATCTGCCCCGCATGCTGCTCGCTCCGCTTGAAGCCGGCGACCTGCAAGAACTCTACTTCCGCCTCGACGGCCAGGTGCGCCATCTGCTGCTCGACGAGTTCCAGGACACGTCCATCCCGCAGTTCCGCCTCCTGCGCCCGATGCTCGATGAACTGCTCAGCCAGGAAGCCGACGGGCGCACGGTCTACATCGTCGGCGATCCCAAGCAGTCGCTGTACTCGTGGCGCGCCGCCGAGCCGCGCCTGCTGCCGGCGCTGCGCAGCCAGTGGCCCGCGCTCGGCGAGCAGCAGCTTCGGGACAACTGGCGCTCCAGCCAGGTCATCCTCGAAGTTGTCAACGAGTTGTTCACCGGCCTCGAAGGCAACCCGGCCATGGGCGAACACGCCGACGCTGCCGCCGACTTCGCCGGCGCCTTCCCGCGCCACGTCGCGGCCCGCCAGCTTCCCGGGATGGTCCGGCTCACCGGCTTCGGACCGATCCGCGATCGCCAGCAGGCCCTCGACGCCAGCGACCAGGCGTGCGCCCGGGTCGTCGCTGAGATCACCGCCGAGGCGCCCGGCGCCACCGTCGGCGTGCTGGTGCGCGTCCGCCGGCGCATCGCGCCGCTGCTGGAGGCCCTCCACCGGCGCGGGATCGTCGCCAGCGAGGAAGGCGGCAGCCCCCTGACCGACACCCCCGCCGCCGCGGCGACCATCGCGCTGCTGCTGCTGGCCGATCATCCCGGCCATCGGGCCGCGGCCCTGCGCGTCGCCACCTCGCCGCTGGGCCCGTTGGTCGGCCTCCGCGATCCTGCCGATTCAGGGCAGCGCCGGCGAGCGGCGGCGCAGGTCCGCGCGCGCATCGAGCGCGACGGCTACGGCGACACGCTCGACTGGATTGCGAGCGCAGTGACCCGCGACACCGACGAGCGCGGCGCCGCCCGCATGGGCCAGCTCGTGGCCCTCGGCGACCGCCTCGACCGCGACCCCCCCACCCGCATCGCCGACGCCGCCCGCGCGCTCGCCGCCACCCCCGTCCTGGACCCCCGCAGCGCGCGCGTGCGCGTGATGACCGTCCACGCCTCCAAGGGCCTGCAGTTCGACGCCGTCGTGCTGCCCGATCTCGACGAGAAGATGGCGGGCCGCGGCGAGGCCGCTCTGATCGAACAGCCCGATCCCTTGCGCCCGCCCAGCGCCGTGAGCTGCTCGATCAGCGAAGCCCTGCGCAAGCTCAACCCGCGCCTTCAGCGGATCGCGGCACGCGACGAGCGCCGGCGCATGATCGAGGGGCTGTGCCTGCTGTACGTCGCGATGACCCGCGCCATCCGGCGCCTGGAGATGATCGTCCCGCTGGACACCCCCAGCGACGAGGCCCGCGCCCCCACCGCCGCCCGGCTGCTGTGCAGCGCCTTTGCGCCGACCGGCGCCCCGCCGGGCCAGCGCGATCCCGCCGCCTGCGTCGAGCTGTGGGGCAGCCGGCGCGGAAGCTGGAGCGATGGACTGCTGCCGCCGGCGCCCGACGCCGCGCCGGCCATCGCGCCGGTCCGGCTTGCCACCGGCTCGCGCCCCGCCTGGCGACTGCGGCGCCGGCAGCCGTCGCAGCGCCCCGAGAAGGCGGCGCGGGCCCTGCGCCCCGAGCGCCCCAGCGCGGCCGCCGGCCTGCTGCTGCACGCATGGCTGGAGGCGATCGGCTGGCTGGAAGATGGCGCCCCGGACGAGCAGGCGCTCGGCGCCATCGCGCACGCGCTGGGCTGGCGGCCGGAGGATGCGCGGGCCCACGCCGGCCTGCTGCGCAGCGCCCTGGAGGCGCCCGAGATCCGTGCGCTGCTGCGCCGCGACCAGACGCGGGCGGCGGCGCCCGCCGAAGTCGAGTCGCTCGAACTGCGCCGCGAGTGGCCCGTAATGCTGCGCGAGGCCGACGCCCTGATCTCGGCCCGCATCGACCGTCTCGTGATCGGGCGGGCCGGCGGGCAGGCGGCGTGGGCCCGCATCATCGACTGGAAGACCGACGCCGCCGAGGCCGACCCCCGCGCCGGCGCGGTGACCCGGCACGCCGAGCAGATGGCCGGCTACCGGCGCGCAGTCGGCGCCGCCCTGCGCCTTGCGCCGCAGCGCATCGAGGTCGTGGTGGCGATGCTGCGCAGCGGAACGGTCGTGCGCCTGTAGCCGCCTGGCTCAGCCGGGCTGGTCATCATCGGGATCGTCGACCAGGCCGCCGACGGGCCGATCGAGGGCCGAGGATCCGCCCCCGGCGCGGCCCTTGGGCGCGGGCGCCGCGTGCTGGAACAGATGCACGTCGCGCTGCGGGAACGGGATGCTCACGCCCTCGGCGTCGAATCGCTGCTTGACGGCGCGGGTCAGATCCCAGTACACGTCCCAGTAGTCGCTGGTGCGGACCCACGGGCGAACGATGAAGTTGACCGACGAGTCGCCGAGCTGGTGCACCTTGA
Organism: Phycisphaerales bacterium JB039; assembly: GCA_043101635.1. Taxonomy (GTDB): domain Bacteria; phylum Planctomycetota; class Phycisphaerae; order Phycisphaerales; family UBA1924; genus CAYMJK01. The sequence continues at coordinate 3,989 of JBICIE010000022.1, forward strand.
TGTTGGGCGCCGGGTCGGCGAGCACCTTGTCGTGCGCCTTGACCGTCTGCTCGAGGATGCGGGCCGCCTTGTCCATGTCGTCTGCGTAGCTGATGCCGAACGTCATGTCGACGCGCCGCGTGTCGCGCCCGGTGATGTTCGTGATCACGTTGCCCCAGATCGAGGTGTTCGGCACGATCTTGACCTGGTTGTCGAAGGTCAGGATGGTCGTGCTGAACAGCGAGAGCGACTCGACCTTGCCGCTGACGCCGCCCGCCTCGACCACGTCGCCTTCGTCGAACGGGCGGAACATCAGGATCATGATGCCGCTGGCGAAGTTGCTCAGCGTGCCCTGCAGGGCCAGACCGACGACGATGATGGCGCCGCCGATGGCCGCCAGCAGCGGATTGATGTTCACCCCGAGCATCGAGACGGCGACCACAATGCCAAGGGCCATCGTGATCTTGAAGACCAGCCCGCTGAGGAAGTTGCGCAGCAGCACCGACGACTTCTTCACCTTGCCCAGGGCGGCCCGGGTCAGACGCGAGAAGATCCGCCCGATGATCCAGAACGCGATGAGGATCAGGACGAAGTAGACGATCCGCAGCCCCACGCGCACGCCGCCGTCGGGCGACTTGACCCAGTTCCACAGCGTCAGCGTCGCGCCCTCCCAGTCGGAGGTGTCGAGCTGCAGGCCGGCCTGGAGATCGA
>JBICIE010000023.1:0-3508 GCA_043101635.1 Phycisphaerales bacterium JB039
CGTCCTGGCCGAGCCGGACATGGCCCGCATCCTCGACGATGTCGCCAACCTGATCGACAAGTACAGCCCGCAGGAGGCTGAGCTGGCCGTGGCCTACCGCGCCAGCGCCACCGATACCCCGCTGCCCGCCGGCAACTGACCGCGCACAGCGCACAGCCTGACTCCCGCCACGCCCCGGCCTCGCGCCGGGGCGTTTTTGTACCGGCCGCTTACGACGGGGGGCACATCCGCTGGCTCCGGCGACGGCCCTGCCTCCGGGCCCGGCGCCACGCCCTAAACTCGCCCTCCAGGGGAGCTTGACGCTTGCAGCACGGCACATCCAGCACCGCCCGACCGCTGTGGAAGCGGCTCCTGGTCGCCCAGGAGTCGGGCCTGCTGCTGGTCATCGTGCTGATGGGCCTCGGTCTGACCATCTTCGGCGGGTCCAAGGAGTCGCCGGTCCGGCGCGATGTGCCGGCGGGGGCGACCGTCGTCGTCCTCGGGCCGGACGGGCGCGAGGCCGCCCCGGGCGAACTGCCGCTTACCGAGATCGTCGCCTGGGAGGTGCGCCCCGGCGCCGGCCCGGTGCGCAGCTACCCGCGGGCCGAGGGCTGGCGTTACGACGCGTCCGAGTCGGCCATGTTCGGGCGCATCAGCGTCAACAAGTTCCTCGAGCCCAACAACCTGCTGCTGCTGGCCAGCAACGCCAGCTTCATCGCCGTGATCGCCGTCGGCATGACCGGCGTCATCGTGCTGGCGGGCATCGACCTGTCCGTCGGCTCGATCTATGCGCTGGCCGCGGTGCTGGGCGCCATGGTGATGTCGCGCTTCGACGCCGCCGCCAGCGTCTGGCTGACGGTGCCGGCGGCCCTGGTGATCTGCTGCGGCGTGGGGCTGCTCCTGGGGCTGGCCAACGGGGCCATGATCGTCGGGTTCCGGCTGCACCCGTTCATCATCACGCTGGGGACCATGAGCGTCTTCCGCGGCGTGGCGTTCCTGTCCACGCGGGGCCAGACGGTGGGGGGCCTGCCGGGGTCGCTGCAGACCGACTTCTTCAAGCTCCAGGTCGGGGGTGTCGAGCCGGTCATCCCGCTGATCATGCTGGTGGTGGCGCTGGCGGGCTGGTTCGCCCTGTCGCGCACCGTCTTCGGCCGGCGCATCTACGCCATCGGCGGCAACGAGACAGCGGCCCGCTACGCCGGCATCCCGGTGGGGCGGATCAAGATCGCGGTGTACGCGATCGTCGGCATGCTGGCCGGTCTGAGCGCCTGCATGTACATCGGCTACTACGGCGCGGCGACCTCCAGCGCCGGGCAGATGTACGAGCTGCGCGTGATCGCCGCCACCGTCGTCGGCGGCGCCTCGCTGCTGGGTGGACGCGGCACAGCGCTGGGGGCGGTGCTCGGCGCCATCGTCATCGAGCTGATCAACAACGGCATCTCTATCCTGAACGTCGACAACAGCTACCTCCAGGTGATCACCGGCGCTGCCGTGATCATCGCGGTGGTCATCGATCGCATGAAGCAGGGCTTCGGCAACCGCTGAGGCCCACACGGGAGAACGAGCCATGCAGACTCGCTGGATCCAGACAGTCGGAGCAGCCGCGGCCCTCGCCCTTGCGCTGGGCGGCTGCAATGAGAAGGGCAGCCGTCAGGCGGCCCAGACGCCGGAAGGCGATCAGACCGTCTACCGCTTCGGCGTCATCGCCAAGAGCCAGTCCAACCCGGTCTTCCAGGCCGCCCACACCGGCGCAAAGGACGCCGCGGCCGACCTCATCGCCGAGTATCCCGGCGTGGATGTGCAGATCCTGATCCGCACCCCGGCGGATGAGGATGCCCAGCGCCAGGCCGAGGCCATCCGCCAGCTCGTCAGCGAGGGGGTCGATGGCATCACCGTCTCCTGCACCGACGCCCAGATCCTCACCGGCGCCATCAACGACGCCGTCGAGGCCGGCGTGCCGGTGGTGACCTTCGACTCCGACGCCCCCGACAGCAAGCGCTTCGCCTACTACGGCGTCGATGATGTCGCCGCCGGGCGCGAAGTGATGACCCAGCTCGCGGCCCAACTCGACGGAGGCGGCGTCATCGCCGTGCTCGCGGGCAACCAGACGGCGCCGAACCTGCAGGCCCGCGTCCGCGGCGTGCGCGAGGCCGCGGCGGAGATGGACGGGGTCGAGGTCAAGTACGTCTTCTATCACCCCGAGACGGCGCCGGACGCCGCGGCCAAGGTCAAGCAGGAGCAGCAGAACCACCCGGAGATCACCGGCTGGGCCATGGTCGGCGGCTGGCCGCTGTTCACCACCAACGCGCTCGATGGCGTGTACGAGCACGCCAAGGTCGTCGCCGTCGATCACCTGCCGGAGCAGTTGACCTACGTCCGCGACGGGCAGGTGCAGGTGCTCGTCGGGCAGGACTGCTACGGCTGGGGCTACGAGACGATCAACATGCTCTTCGACAAGGTGCACGAGGGCACGGAGCCGGCGAGCCCCATCAACACCTTCGACCTGCAGATCGTCACGCCCGACAACGTCGAGCAGTACGAGGGCACGTGGGACCGCTGGCTGGCGGTCGGCGGCGCCGGCTGAGACGCGGTGTCCGGCGAAGCCCGCATCGTGGTCGAGGGCGTCTCGAAGCGCTTCGGCGCCACGCAGGCGCTCGAGGATGTCAGTGTGTCGTTCCGCGCCGGCGAGGCCCACGCGCTGATGGGCGAGAACGGCGCCGGCAAGAGCACGCTGGGCAAGGTGATCGCCGGGCTGCACCGGCCCGACGCCGGCAGCGTGGTCATCGACGGTCGGCCGCTGCGCCTCGGCTCGGTCGATGACGCCTTCGACGCCGGCGTGCGCATCGTGCACCAGGAACTGGCCCAGTGCGCCAATCTCTCCGTCGCCGAGAACCTCTGCCTGCACGCCACGCCGCGGACCCGACTCGGTCTGGTGGACTTCCACGCCATGGCCCGGCGGGCCGAGAAGCTGCTCGCCGAACTCGAGCCCGGCATCGATGTCCAGGCCCCGCTGGGCTCGCTGGCCCCCGGCCGGCGCCAGATCTGCCAGATCGCCGCGGCCCTGGATGACACCGCCGCCCGCCCCGGCGGATCCCCGGCCAAGGTCATCGTGCTCGATGAGCCGACCAGTTCGCTCTCGCTGGCCGAGACCGAGCGTCTGCTGCAGATCGTCCGAGACCTGACCGCCCGCGGGCTGACGATGATCTACGTCTCGCATCGCATGGGCGAGATCTTCGCCTGCTGCGACCGGGTCACCGTGCTGCGCGACGGCAGGTGGGTGGCCACCAGCGATGTCAAGCAGATTGATGAGCCGGCCCTGATCGAGCAGATGATCGGCCGGCGCGTCGCGATCGAGTCGGCCCCGAGCGCTGCGCAGCCGGATGCTGCGCCGCGCCTGCGGGTCGACGGGCTCTCGTCGCCGGGCGTGCTGCACGACATCTCGCTGCATGTGGCGCCCGGCGAGATCGTCGGGCTCGGTGGCCAGGTCGGCGCGGGCAGGTCGGAGCTGCTGGAGATCGGAAGAGCACAC
>JBICIE010000024.1:0-16834 GCA_043101635.1 Phycisphaerales bacterium JB039
CCGGCTTGACACACTGATCGAGGGCGCCGGCGTCATCCGCGTGATCCCGGCGCCCGGCGCATCAGCCCTCGGTCTGCTGGGTCTGCTCGCGCTGCGCCGGCGCCGATAGGCGTCGCCGGCCGCCGGCCTAATCTCCGCCATGGACATGAGCCTCAAGGGCCGCCGGGCCGTCGTCTGTGGATCCACGCAGGGCATCGGGCGGGCGGCCGCGATCGAACTGGCCGAACTCGGCGCCACCGTGACGCTGCTGGCTCGCGATGAGGGCGCCCTGCGGTCCGCCGCGGCAGAACTTCCCGCGCCCCAGCAGCAGCGACACGGCTTCGAGATCGCCGATTTCGCAGAGCCGGAGCAGGTGCGGGCGGCCGCGGAGCGGATTGCGCGCGCAGGAGCGGTCCACATCCTTGTGAATAACACCGGCGGGCCGCCCGGGGGCCCGATCACGGACGCCGATCCCGCAGCCTTCGAGCGCGGCTTCCGCATGCACATCATCAACAACCAGCTCCTGGCCCAGGCGCTGATCCCCGGCATGAAGGAGGCCGGCTTCGGGCGCATCATCAACATCATCAGCACATCCGTGAAGGCGCCGATCCCTGGGCTGGGCGTCAGCAACACCATCCGCGGCGCTGTAGCGAGCTGGGCGAAGACCCTTGCCGGCGAACTGGCGCCCTTCGGCATCACCGTGAACAACGTGCTGCCCGGCTTTACCGATACCGCGCGGCTCGCGTCGCTGTTCGAGGCGCGGGCGCAGCGCAGCGGATCGACGGCGGATGACGAGCGCGAGCAGATGCGGGCGTCCATCCCTGCCGGGCGCATCGGCCGGCCCGAGGAGATCGCCGCCGCCATTGCCTTTCTCGCCAGCCCGGCCGCCAGCTACATCAACGGGATCAACCTGCCGGTTGATGGCGGACGCCTGCCGACGCTCTGAGACGATCATCACCACAGAGGCACAGAGGGCACAGAGCGAAGAATGCTGGGGCTGTGGCTCCACGCCACACCGCGGCCGAGCTTCCGCGCCCATTGGAACACCCTCCACACAGGCTCCCCCTCCGTGTTCTCTGTGCCTCTGTGGTGAAACGAGATCGTCTACAGTCACCGAATGCAGCGCGCACTCAACCTCATCGGCGGCAAGCTCATCGAGCCGGCATCCGGCGCCTGGCTGGACAATGTCGATCCCGCCACGGGCGAGGTCATCGGCCAGGTTGCCGACTCGAGCAGCGCCGATGTCGAGCGCGCTGCCGCGGCCGCCGCGGGCGAGGGCGCCGTGTGGATGCAGCTCAGCTGCGCCGAGCGGTCGCGGCTGCTGCTCGATCTGGCCAGCGCCATCGAGGGCAGGCTCGAGGACTTCGCCCGGGCGGAGTCCATCGACAGCGGCAAGCCCATCAGCGCGGCCCGCGCGATCGACATCCCGCGCGCCGTTGCCAACTTCCGCTACTTCGCAACCGCCATCCTGCACACCGAGAGCCAGCTCCACGAGACCGAGGCCGCCGGTACGCCGCACGGGCCAGCCCGCGCCATCAACTACACGCTGCGCCGGCCGCGCGGGGTGGCCGGCTGCATCAGCCCGTGGAACCTGCCGCTGTACCTGCTGACGTGGAAGATCGCCCCGGCGCTGGCCTGCGGCTGCCCGGTGGTTGCCAAGCCGAGCGAACTGACCCCCACCACCGCCTTCATGCTCGCCGAGCTGTCGCGGGAGGTGCTGCCGCCGGGCGCGCTCAACATCATCCACGGCCGCGGCGACACCGCGGGCGCCGCGATCGTCCAGCACCCGGACATTCCCACCATCACGTTCACCGGGTCGACCAAGGTCGGCAGGTGGATCGGCAGCGCAGCGGGCGGGATGCTCAAACGGGTGAGCCTGGAACTCGGCGGCAAGAACCCGTTCATCGTCTTCGCCGATGCGCCCGGCGAACAGCCCGGCGCGGAGCGGCGGCTCACACTGGAGGAGACGATCCGGGCCGGGTTTTCGAACCAGGGCCAGATCTGTCTGTGCGGCTCGCGGCTGCTGGTGGAGCGCAGCGTGTTCGATGATTTCATCGATCGACTCGCGGAGCGGGCCCGGGCTCGCACGATCGGCGACCCGCTCGATGAAGCCACCGAGCATGGCGCGCTGGTCAGCCGCGATCATCTCGCGAAGGTCGATTCCTACGTGCAGCAGGCCCGCTCACTCGGCGGAACCGTCATCTGCGGCGGCGCGCCCATCGATCCCGACGCCCTCCCCAAGCGCATCCGAGCCGGCGCCTTCTACCCCCCCACCATCATCACCGGCCTGCCGAACGACTGCCCGCCCATCCAGGAGGAGATCTTCGGCCCGGTCATCACGGCACAGCCCTTCGACAGCGAGGATGAAGCCGTGCAGCTCGCGAACTCGACACCGTACGGCCTGGCCGCCACCCTGTGGACGCAGAACCTCAGCCGGGCCCACCGCATGGCCGACCGATTGGAAGCCGGCATCATCTGGATCAACTGCTGGATGCTCCGCGACCTGCGGACGCCCTTCGGCGGCGTCAAGCAATCCGGCGTCGGCCGCGAAGGCGGGCTGGAGGCGATTCGGTTCTTTACGGAGCCGAAGAATGTCTGCGTCCGCATCTGACGCTTGCTCTGCCGAAGAGATCGACCACAGAGGCACAGAGGGCACAGAGAGGGGAGAACTAGTGTGGGCGAGAAGCGCCGCAAGAAGCAAGTGACCGACTTCGAGATTCCGCCGAACCGCGAGTGTCAGCCACTCACCGAGTACATCTACAGCCACTACTCATCGCTGCTGCGCAAGGAGGAGTTGGCTGCGCAGGGGATCCTCTGGTGTCTGGAGCAAATGGGTGTGTCCGAGACGTTCGCCGAGCATTTCGGAAAGAAGCTCGCCCGGGCCCGGGCCGAGTATCCCGACCTCTGGCGCCGCATCGAAGACCAGGGGATCGGCAAGGTCATGGACGCCGCGGCGCAGCGGGCCCTGCGGGAACACGGCGACAAGATCTTCCTCAACCGCTGCGCCCGCTGCAGCGCCCTCTGTCGCACACCGCTCGCCCGCCAGTGCCTTGAGTGCGGCCACGACTGGCATCAGGCGCCCTAAACGACGTACCGCGTCACTTGCCGGCCCGATCTCTGCCTATCAATGGGTACCCTGCCTCTCTCTGTGCCCTCTGTGACTCTGTGGTGAGAACTCCTCTTCCCGCGGCGAGATACCCATGACCAGCGACGCACGATCCAGCAGCCGCGCCCCCGAGCCCGTCGGCCTCTACCCGCACGCGCGGCGCATCGGCAACCTGCTGTTTCTCTCCGGCGTGGGGCCGCGCCGGCGCGGCTCGAAGGAGATCCCGGGCGTCACGCTCGATGGGGAGGGGAACGTGGTCGCCTATGACATCGAGGCCCAGTGCCGGAGCTGCTTCGACAACGTGCGGGCCGTGCTCGAGGATGCCGGGAGCAGCTGGGACCGCCTCGTGGATGTGACCGTGTTCCTGACGGACATGAAGCGCGACTTCGCGGCGTACAACAAGGTGTACGCGGAATACTTCAAGGATGTCCAGCCGACGCGCACGACCATCGAGGTCGGCGCCCTGCCGACGCCGATCGCCGTCGAAGTCAAGGCGATCGCGAGCGTGTGAAAGCGAAGAGCGAACAGCGAAAAGCGAACAGACGGAGCAACTGACCCCGGCGCCCGCTGCGAGGCTTTCATGTTCGCTTTTCGCTTTTCGCTGTTCGCTTTCCCGCCCACTGCCGCTCAACCCGGCGCGCTGCGCACACCCCGGCGACCTCGTTGACGGGCAGGATCAGCAGCAGCCCGATGATGAAGAACGAGCCGAGCAGGAGCAGCGAGGCGAGATCGCCGAACAGTTTCGCGACCGCCCCGAAACTCAGCACGCCGAGCGCGCCGGCGAGCTTGTACACGAAGCCCCACAGCCCGAAGAACTCCGCCCGCTTCTGGCGCGGCGTGAAGCGCCCCACCATCGACCGGCTCGCGGTGCCGATGCCCCCCAGCCCGAAGCCGAGCCCGTTGCCCACCACCCACAGCGGCCACTGCGGCCCCTGGGATGGCCAGATGAGCTTGATCGCGATCAGCCCGGCGCAGCTCAGGATCCACACGCCGAGGTAGATCATCACCGTCGCCTTGGCGCCGATGCGGTCCTGGAAGGTCATGGTCAATGCCGCGGCAATCCCCGCGGTGATGGTGATCTGCGCCACGAAGACCACGAGCTGGACCTTCTCGAAGCCGTAGCCGGCGGCGATGATGGAGGCGAAGCCGATGATCACCTGCACGCCGAAGCCGTAGATGAAGAAGGCGAGCAGGAACTTGGCAAGCTGGCGGTACCGGCTGGCCTGCCGGACCGTGTCGGCCAGCCGGCCGAAGCTCTGGCGCAGCAGCCCGTCGCTGCGATCAGCGACCGGATCATCATCGCGCAGAATGAGCGTCGCGGGGATCATGAAGATGAGGAACCACAGACCCGCGAAGATGAAGAACGGCCGCCATGCAGCGGTATCCTCGCGTCCGAACAGCAGCATCCCGCCCATCGCGGCGATCAGCAGCAGCAGCGCACCGACGTAGCCCATCATCCAGCCGATGGCGCTGATGCGCCCGATCGTGCGCGAGGTCGAGACATCGGGCAGAAAGGACGCCAGGAAGTTCTCGCCGATCTGGTAGCAGATGTTCGCCGGCATGTACAGCGCTGCCGCCAGCGCGATGGCGCCGGCCCCGACCAGCCCCAGCCCGCACGTCAGGCACGCGCACAGCACGCCCGTGAAGACCAGGATCTGCTTGCGCCACCCGCGCAGGTCGCCGATAGCCCCGACCACCGGCGAGAGGACCACGACCAGCAGCAGGCTCCCCCCATGGATCAGCGACCACGCCAGCTTGCCGGCGCCGGTATCGCCCTCGGCATCCGGCCCGACCACGACGAACTCCACGTACCGGCTGAACAGCAGCGTGATGATCAGCAGCGTGAACGACTGGTTCGCCAGGTCGTACATGCCCCACGCCCACACCTCCCTGGGGTTGGGCAGGTCGCGAAATGGGTTCAGTCGCCTGAGCATGCGTGGCCGCCAGTGTAGCGAACCGGGCCGCGCTGCCGGGCCGGCCCGCCCGCGGGAACAATGCGCTATGGGAATCCTCGATCGCCTTCGCAGCGCCTTCGGCCGCAGCCCGCTGATCGGACGCCGCTACGAGTACCCGGCCCCCGGGCTTGCCGGACCTGCCGCGATGTTCGCCCAGGCCATCGCCGACCTCTGGGCCGACGGGTCCGAGGACATCTGGCTCACGATCGAGACCATCCCGGACGCCGGCGAGGATGTCCGGGTGGTCCAGGTCGCTGGCAGACATCTCAATACGCTCGTCGACGAGATCGACATCCAGACGGTGCTGACGTCCGCCGGCCACGGCGCCCTGGCGGGCAAGGTGCGCCGCCAGGCCGATGCGCTGTACGAACTGGGGACAGATGATCCGGAGGAGTTCGCGGCGGCGATCGACGCGGTCTTCGTGCGTCACTACGGGCTGCGCCCCGGCTATCCGGTGCGCGCCGTCGTCGACTGCTGAGCTTCAGCTCTTCAGGCGCCTTTGCAGGAAGTCGGTCTGGATGTTCTTGGATTCGTTGCTCTGGCGGCCGAAGCCCATGTGCTCGCGCTCGGCGCCGGTCTCGGGCCACGTGACGACCTCGATCAGGCCGGCGTCGGCGCCCTCATCGCGGTAGTGACCGGCAAGCGCATCAAGGAACGCCTCCTGCGCCGACCACGGGACGAGTTGGTCCGCCCGCGAGTGCATCGCCAGCAGCGGCAGCGGCTCGAACGACTCCAGATGCCGCATCGGATCAAGCTCATCAATCCGGTCCGGGTCGTGGCGCACGGCCCACGGGCGATCCTCGGACCGGTACATCAGGGCGAGGGCGCCGGTGGTCGCCTCGACCGCAGCGCAGCGGAACGGGTGCGGGTCGCACAAGCGGCGCAGCGCGGCCATTCCCCCAGCCGACATTCCGCCGACGCCGAGGCGGGCGCCGTCGAAGGCGCCGGCGAACTCGCCGCGAACCAGTTCGGTCACGACGGCGTCAATCTCCGTCATCGCCTGCGACAGGACATCGAGCGTGTGCTCGGGGCGGTCCCACCCGGGGATGGCGCGCTCGCCGTGGCCCGGAAGATCGATCGCACAGGCGCCCACGCCGGCCCGGATCCAGCGCAGGTAGCGCCCCGCGTCGAGTTCCTTGTGCGCGGTGCGCCCGTGCATCCACACCACGACCGGCGCCGGAAAGCCCCAGTCGGCGTCGGGGTGGGCAACCAGGGCCGGAACTTCCCCGCCGAGTTGGACCGTGCGGGCCCGCTCGGCCAGGGCCCGCGGAAGCCTGCTGAACCGCTCCAGCATGTCAGATCACCATCGCCACGCCGGGTTCGATACGGGCCGGCGGATCCGGCTGGCTCAACTCGGGCCACAGCCGCTCGGGGCGCAGCTCGAGGATGCAGTCCGGCTTGCCCTCGGGCGTTCTCGGCACGCGCACGCCGCGGGCTTCCAGCCAGCGGGCCGCCCGCTCGGTCTGGATCTCCCGACTGGATACCACGCTGTCGACGCCCGTGGCGTTCTTGATCGGCGCGAATTCCTCGGTCCGGTCCGTTTCCAGCACGATCGACGCTCTCGCCAGCGGCAGGGCGTCGAATACGAACTTCTCGAGCTTGACCGCGTTGGCAACCGGCGGCTCCACACGCTCGGCTGTGTCCAGGTCAACGAACGGGACCTTCTTCTCGGCCCGGTGCAGCGGCAGCGCAAACTCGGGGTCTGACGCGATCTGGTGCACGAACTCGGCGCCGAGGATGTGAATCGCCGGGCTTCCGGCGATGAAGCGCAGCCGGCCCCGCTCATCGCGCTCGGTGGCGAGCTCCTCCGGCAGATCGGAGTACTCGACCATGACCAGCCGATCGCCTCGCTTGCAGAAGACGCCGACTTTCTCCTCGGGATAGGCCTTGGGCAGCATCTTGCTGGACATCTCGGCGGAAGAGTCCGCCGCCGTGGCGTGCAGCCCCAGGAACACCGGGTCGATGGCCCGGACCAGCGGATTGTCCACCTGGAAGTAGCTGATGTGCTCGACGCCCCGGTCACGCAGCTTCGCCAGCACACCGGAGCGGTGCAGGGCGTCGATGGAGCCGCCATGGCCGTCGGGATTGGTGGCGATGCGCCACTTCTCCGCCAGCAGCATGCGTCCGCTGCCCATCTCGAGCGATGGCATCGTGCCCTGCTGGAAGAACAGCACCTGCTCGGGGTCCAGGCCGAAGTACGACTGGGCGCCGAAGAACTCGCGCGTCTCGGCGTCGTTGAGCGGGCTGGTCATGATGGCCCACGGAACCGGCCGCCCGCAGGCCCGCCCCGCGGCCGCGATGGCGTCCGCGAACACCGCGAACAGCGGCTTCTGACTCACGGCCCCGCCCGGGAAGCAGCCCTTGGGCCCATCGAAGCCCAGGCGTGTGCCCTGCCCCCCGGCAACCGTCAGCGCGCCGACCTTGCCTTCCCCGAGCAGTCGCATGCCGGCGGCCCGAGCCGCACCCGCGTCCCACTGCCGCGGCGGCCTGGCGGGATCGACCGGGTAGTACGGCGCCGGCGCCAGCGACTCCAGTTCCTCCTCGCCCGGGCGCGATCGAACGAACCGCTGGATCAGGCCGGGCAGCGCCTGCAGGTCGATCGCCTCGATCTGGGCGCGCAAGGCCGACCGCTGCTCGGCCGTCAGTTCATCCCAGAAGTGCAGCAGGTGCTCCTGCTCGATCCGCTCCAGCGCGCTGCGAAGGTCGGCGCCACCATCCATGCTCATGCTCCTGTCGTGTGCCGATCCTAGCGGCCGGGGCCCGCCCATAGACTCATCGGATGCGACAGATCCTGCGTCAGCCATCCCACGCGCCACTGGTCGGAGCGTCGATCCTCGCCGCGGATTTCATGCGCCTGGAAGCCGACATCAGCGCAGCGCTCGACGCCGGCGCCGACTTCATCCACTACGACGTGATGGATGGTCACCTGGTTCCCAACCTCGCCCTCGGCACGGACATGCTCAGGAGCGTGCGCGACGCCTTCCCCCAGCGGTGCCTTGATGTCCACCTGATGATCGGCAACCCGGGCCAGTTCGTCGGGCCGTTTGCGGACGCCGGCGCCGACCACATCACCTTCCACATTGAGGCGTGCGCCGATGATCGCGAGGCGCGCGCGATCGCCGCCGACATCCAGTCCCGGGGCCTGACGGCCGGACTGGCGATCGACGGGCCAACCGCGGTCGAGCCAGCCCTGGATCTGATCGCCGAGTTCGATCTCGCGCTGGTCATGTCGATCAGCGCGGGGTTCTCCGGACAGCGGTTCATGCCCGAGTCGACCGAGAAGATGCGCGCCATCCGGCGCCGTCAGCGCGCCGGCCAGCGGCTGGAGGTCGATGGCGGGATCAACCCCGAGACGGCGCCGTTGGCTCTGGAGGCCGGCTGCGACACCCTCGCGGCCGCCTCGGCGATCTTCCGCGCCCGGCCGGGAACCGATCGACAGGATGTGATACGCAGGCTCCGCGGACCTCAGCGCCCGTTCTCGGACGCGTAGAGGCCCCCCACACGGGCGCGAGTGGATCGCCGGGACGCCGGGGGTAGACTTCCCCCCCAAATCGCCCGATCCACCGCCAAAGGCGGCGGGCGGAACCCCGATCAGGGACGGGGCCGACTGGAGTGGAGGCCGGTTTACCTTCCAATGGCTCAGCGAAGCTCCACCAAGCTCAATCTGGTGCTCGTGCGATCAGGGCGAACCGAGTGGGACCTCGCGTCACGCCTGGCCGGACGCAGCGACCACCCGCTCAGCGCATCGGGACGTGAGGAACTCCTCAGCATCCTCGAAGATGCCGAGTTGCCGGAAGTCGGCATCGTGCTGCACGGTCCTGATGAGGCGTCGGCCGCCACCGCCGAGATGCTCGCCGCCAAAGCAGGCGCCAGGATGCGCGAGGTTGCCGGTCTCGCCGAGGCTGATCTGGGCCTCTGGTGCGGGCTGCTTCCCGGCGATCTGGAGGAGCGATACCCCACGGCGTTCGGACAGTGGCGGGAGGACCCGGGAGCCGTCAGCGTCCCCGAGGGCGAGTCGGCGGCCGATGTGGAGGGGCGCCTGGTCCGGGCCGTGCTCAGCGCGACCGAGCGGATGAAGCTCAACGGGAAGGCGGTCGCCATCGTGCTCCGCCCGGTCGCGTTCCAGTTGTTCCGCCGGCGCCTGCTGGACCGCCCGCTGTCGGAGGTCTGGGCGCCGGAGACCGGGCCACCGCTGCTGGAGCCGTTCTCCATCGAGATCGGGGCGCTCAAGCCCCGTCCGATCCAGGCTGGCGCCTGAACTGACAGAATCCGAACAACTCCTCCACCGCCGATTCACGAGCTTGGCGCTGCCCGGCGCTGAGCAAACTATCATCTTCCCGTGTTGCCTGGTCCGATCCCCGCTGAGAGCCAGGTCCGGCCCACCCCCTCAAGGACGAACCCCCAGATGACGCAGGTTGCCACCCAGTCCGGGGCGCGCTCGTGGAGTGACGTTCGCCCGGCTCGCCGCGCTGCCATCCCCGAGGGGCTTTGGCTGCGGTGTCCCGGCTGCGCCCAGATGATCTACCGCAAGCAGATGGAGGCCAATCTCCACGTCTGCCCGGAGTGCGATCGGCACTATCGCATCGGGGCCAGCGAGCGCATCGGTCAGCTCTCTGACCCGGACACATTCGAGCGGATGTTCGGCGGTCTGACCAGCGAAGACCCGCTCACCTTCAAGGACCTCAAGAGCTATCCCGACCGGCTGCTCGCCGAGCAGATCAAGACCGGCCAGGCGGACGCGGTGATCGCAGGAACGGCGTTCGTCAAGGGCCGCCCGGCGATGCTGTGCTGCCTCGATCTGACTTTCATGATGGGTTCCATGGGCAGTGTCGTCGGCGAGACGGTGACCCGGGCCATCGAGACCGCCACCGAGCGCAGCCTGCCGCTGGTCATCGTGAGCTGCTCGGGCGGCGCGCGGATGCAGGAGTCTGGGCTCTCGCTGATGCAGATGGCCAAGACCTCCGCCGCTCTGGCGCGGTTCGATGACGCCGGCGGTCTGTTCATCAGCGTACTGACTGATCCAACCACGGGCGGCGTGACGGCGTCATTCGCCATGCTCGGCGATGTGATCCTCGCCGAGCCCGACGCCCTCATCGGCTTTGCCGGCCCGCGCGTCATCCAGCAGACGATCCGCCAGGAACTGCCGCCCGGCTTCCAGCGCTCCGAGTTTCTCCTCGAAGCCGGCCTGATCGACCGGGTCGTGCATCGAGGGCAATTGCGATCCGAGATCGCCCGGCTGATCGACTTCTCCGGCGCCTAACGGTGCGGCTGCAGACTCAGGGCCCGGATGAAGCGCCATCGCTCGTGCGGCTGTGGCTCTGGCCATTGGCCGCGGGACTGCTCTACTCCGCGGCCACAGCGCTCGCGTTCGCGCCTTTCGGCTTCTGGGGCTTTGCCCTGCTGTCGCCTGCCCCGCTGCTCTGGGCCGGCTGGAGCGCGGGCTCACTGCCACGTCCGGCGCGCAGCAAGGGGCTGAGGCGGCTTCGAGCCCTCGCTCGCTCGCCTGTGCTGGCGGCGTGGCTCGGCGCCAGCGCCGGCGCCCTGCCGCTGTGGCTGTTTGAGCAGCAGTGGACGATCGACGTCACGCGCCTGGGATACCTGCCCATGTGCGTGACGCTGGCCATGCTCGTCGGGCTCTGCCCGGCGGCGCTCGGCCTGATCCGGCGCGGCCTCGGCCCGGGCGCCCTCGCCTGGGCGGGCCCGATCGCGTGGGCGGGCGTTGAGGTCTTTCGGGGGGAGGTGTTCTTTACCGGCTACCCGTGGTTGCTCGCGGCCCATCCGCTGATCGACGCGCCGCTCGGGCCCGGCCTTGCCGCACTTGTCGGGGCCTACGGCGCCGGCGCCCTTGCCGTCGCCCCCGCGGCGATACTGCTGGCAGGCGGCGGACGACGAAGGCGAGTTGCCGGCGCCGCGGCAGCGCTCGGCGTCCTTGCGGGCGTGGGCGTGCTTGGCGCCGCGCTGCGCCCGGCGCCCGATGACAGGTCGATCCGCGTCGCGGTGGTGCAGACCAACGTGCCGCAGGACAACAAGATCGGCTGGCGCATCGAGGACCGCGTCCGGGACCTGGAGCGATTCATCGAACTCTCCAGGAGAGCGGCGGAGGCCGAGCCGGATCTCATCATCTGGCCCGAGACGATGTTCCCCGGCATGACGCTCGAGCCGGCGGCCCTTGCCGCGGCCCGCAGCGCCGAGCTCGGCCAGGACTCCAGCCTCCCGGACCGCCCGTTCGTGCCCGTGACGTGGTTCGCCGATGAGCTGCTCGCGCTGCAGTCCGAGCTTGGGATCCCGATGCTCGTGGGCGCAATCGGCCTGGAGGACCTGCGAACCGAGCCGGTCGAGTTCGGCGCCCAGTTCAACAGCGCATATGTGCTCGCACGGGGAGCCGTCGCCGGCCCTCGCTACGACAAGATCCATCTCACGCCCTTCGGCGAGGTCATGCCGTACATCTCGGCCATTCCCGGCCTGCAGCGCCTGCTCCTGGATCTCGCGGCCACCAGCATGCCGTTCACGCTCCAGGCCGGCTCCAGCGAGCGGCCGCTGGAACTGCCGCTGTCCGGAGGGATGATCCGCGCCGCCACCCCAATCTGCTTCGAGGCTGCATCCGCCCCGACATGCCGGCGCATCAGCGCCCAGCCGAGGGCCGACCTGCTCATCAATCTCACAAACGACGGCTGGTTCGGCGACTTCGACGCGGCCCGCATCCAGGCCGAGCAGATCGCCCGGTGGCGGGCCGCGGAGTTGGCCATCCCTCTGGTGCGGGCTGCCAACACCGGCGCCTCCGGCGCATTCGATCATCGCGGGCGGGCGCTGCCTTGGCGCTACCACTCCACCACCGGCACGGGGCGGCTGCGGACCAGCGGTGTGCTCATCGTCGAGACCCCGCTGGCCCCGGATCGCGCCACGCCGTTTGCCCGCGGCGGATGGATCGCGGGCTGGTTGCTGCTCGCCGCGACCGGCGCCCTCCTCGCATGGGGCCTGCTTGCCGGCCGAAGGTCATCGAACCAGGACGCCATAGCCGACGAAGTATGAACCCGTCGGAGGAGCCCCGGATGCAACGACCGATGACCTGCTCACTTGGCGCCGCCCTCGCCGTCGCCGCCGGCTGTTCGAGCGAACTGGCGCCTGAGCTGCCGGAAGCCACGGCTACGGCGATTTCTTACAGCGAACTGGAGGTGGCGGCTCTCCGCGACCGGGCGGCCGATGAACTGGTGCGCCTCAGCGAGGATGCGGCAGCGCAGATCCGCGCCAATTCGCTCGAGGCCTTGGGACGCGGCGCCCCGGAGCGCGTCCGTCCGCTGATCGAGCCAGCCCTGACCGACTCGAATGAGGGCGTACGAGCCGTGGCGGCGATTGTCGCCGGCCGCGTCGGGCATCGCAACGCGATCCCGCGCCTCCGGGGGCTGCTCGACGAGGAGTCGGTCTGGGTCCAGATGTCGGCGATCTTCGCGCTGTGGGACCTCGGCGAGGAGGTTGACCCGACCCCGCTGGCCCGGGCCCTGATGTCCGGGCCGCCGCGCCAGCGGGCCCAGGCTGCGTTCCTGCTCGGCGAGATGGGCAACGCCTCGGCTCTGCCCATGCTGTCCGCGGCGGCCAGCAGGACCATCCCGCTGGCCAACGCCAACGAAGTTCGCATGTTCGAGCTTCAGGTGGATCAGGCGCGGGTCAAGCTCGGGCAGCCGGAGTACGTCCAGCCGATCCGGGCCGCCCTGTACCCAACGCGCCCGGAGGAACTGGAACTGACCGTCCTCGCGGTCCAGCTCATCGGGGAGCTCGGCGACCACGGCGCTGCCGGCGAGTTGATCAATCTCACCGCCCGTCTCGACGGGGCCGGCAACGAGATGCCTGCCGAGGTCCAGATCGCCGCGGCCGGCGCTCTGGCAAAGCTGGGCAACACCCGCGGCGAGTTTCTGATCCTCGACCACCTCGACAGCAAGATCGCCCCCATTCGGGCCCAGGCCGCCTGGGCCCTGGGTGAGATCGGCGCCCCCGGCAACCTCCCCCGGCTGGAGGAACTCCTGACCGATGAGTCGACTCTGGTCCGGGTTCACGCCGCCGGCGCCATCCTGCGCCTGACCCCGCACCGCAATGCGCCCGTGGCCGCCGAGGTGGCGGAAACCGCCAGCGGCCAGACCCCGTAGAGTCCCCTCGCGGGGGGCCCATGGCCTATCCTCTCCACCCGCGGGGCAGTCAGGCGGCCCCCAGTGCCCGACCGGGAAGCCGGCGGGGCGATCTGATTCGTGAAGGCGCGGCGGGCGGACGCCGCACTGGGACCATTCCCGGCAATCTGAACTGGAGCCAGCCGTGCACGGACTGACCAAAGCGCTCGTGCTGCTCGCGGCCCTCGCGAGCATCTTCCTCGCCGCACTGACAATGGCGTTCCAGGTGAACGCCCAGACACTCCGCAGCGAGCTGATCAGTGAGCGGGCCCGGGCCGACACCACCCAGACCACCGCCGCGGCCAGCGCCGCGGAGCATCAGGTTGCCGAGCAGCGCTGGGGCCAGACCTACCAGCGCCTCCAGTCGGATATCACCAGCCTCAAGACCGACGCTACCACGCTGAAGTCGGAAGCTGAACGGCTTCGCGGCGAAAAGCTCGCCGCCGAGCAGGAGGCTGAGCAGGCCAAGAACCGCATCGGCCAGATCTCTGGTACCGTGCAGACGCAGGCGGAGCTCATCGATCGTTACGAGCAGGAGGTCACCCGCCTGCGCCAGAGCGAGCTGGCCTGGAAGCAGAACGAAATCGCCCTGGCCGACCGCATCGCCGATCTCGAGAGCCAGCTCGAGGTGCTCAACCAGGCCAACCGGGCCCTGCAGGAGCAGATCCACCAGCTTCAGAACCCGACGGAAGGGACGCCGCAGCCCACGCAGGTCGTGATCCCCACCGTCGGTCGCGTCGTCAGCATCGAGCAGGACCGCGCCACCGGCGCCACCCTGGCCCGCATCGACCTCGGAACCAACGACGGCATCTTCGAGGATCAGACGATCTTCGTGACCCGCGGCCGGGACACCTTCGTCGGACACCTGAAGATCATCCGCACCGATCTGCAGTGGTCGGTCGGCCAGTTCGACGACCTTGGAACCGGCGGCAAGATCCGCCAGAACGACATCGTGCTCACATCCTTCCGCCGCTGAGGAGGCCCGCTCATGAGTCAGTTCGGCATGCAGATGCCCGGCGGCCGCCAGCGCCAGGGATCAAGCCCGGATGTCTTCACCGCCCTGCTGTTCATCGCCGTCGTGGCGCTGGGCGCGGCGAGCTTCCTCATGTGGCAGGCCGCCAGCGCCATCGGCCCCGATGGCGATCCTTTCCGGGCCCAGGAGCCAGGGCGGGTCAAGCTCTCGGCCAATCCCTGAGACGGGCCGGCGCCGAGCCCACTGCGGCTTGACTTGCCGGCCCCGCGACGTACATTTCCGACGCCGGCAAACGGCGTGGGCCACAGGCCCGACAACCTGCTGGGGCGGTAGCTCAATTGGTTAGAGTACCGGACTGTCGATCCGGTGGTTGCGGGTTCGAGTCCCGTCCGCCTCGTTCTGGAAGTCCCTGTGGAAACTGGGGCTTCCGTTGTTTTTTGGACGACGCCGGGAGAGCTGAGGCATGGGCGCGGTTGATCCCATCGTTCTGTTCTTCCTCCTCGGCGTCGCGGCAGGCCTGGTGCGCTCCGACCTTCGCCTGCCATCGGCCATCTACGACTTCCTGAGCATCTACCTCCTTCTGGCCATCGGGCTGAAGGGTGGTATGGAGTTGGCCGAGCACCCGCTTGTGGCGATCCTGCCGAAGGTGGCTGCCGTCATCCTGCTGGGCCTGGCCCTGCCACTGATCGCCTATCCGGTCATTCGCAAGGGTGGAGGATTCAAGCGGGCCGACGCCGCCTCGATCGCTGCCCACTATGGATCGGTCAGTGTCGGAACCTACGCCGTTGCGCTGGCCTACTTCGGCGCCGCCAGCGTGGCGTACGAATCGTACATCACGATCTTTTTAGTCGTGCTGGAGATGCCGGCGATCATCGTCGGGGTCGTGCTGGCTCGCGGCATCGGCGCCCGGGCTCAATGGACGCGGCTAGCCCACGATGTGCTCGCCGGGAAGGCGATCGTCTGCCTCCTGGGCGGATTGCTCATCGGGTGGATCGCAGGCCGCGACGGTCTGGCGTCCATCGATACGTTCTTCTTCGATCTCTTCCGTGGGGTCCTCGCGTTCTTTCTTCTGGAGATGGGGCTCCTCTGCGCAGCCCAGATCGGCTCGCTGCGCCGACACGGGCTCTTTCTGATCGCGTTTGGAATCCTGATGCCACTGTTCTCCGCCCTTGTCGGCTGCGGACTGGGCCGCGCACTGGATCTGTCTTCCGGAGGGACGGCTCTTCTGGCGGTGCTCAGCGCGAGCGCTTCGTACATCGCCGTTCCGGCCGCCATGCGGATTTCCGTCCCGGAAGCGAACCCGACCCTCTCCCTCGCCGCATCTCTGGGCGTTACCTTTCCGTTCAACGTGACGCTGGGGATTCCGCTCTACCTGGAAATGGCCCGGTGGGTTCACGGGGAAGTCTGAGGGGCAACAATGGAACCGCACTCACTGCGACTGGTGACCGTCATCACGGAGGCGGTGATCGAGAAGGAGATCATCCAGGAGCTTACCGCGCTGGGCGTGTCCGGCTACACCATCACGGACGTGCGCGGTAAGGGGCACCGCGGGGTTCGCACCACCGGGTGGGAACACGGCGCCAACATCCGTGTCGAGATTGTCTGCCAGGATGCGCTGGCCAGAGCCATCGCTGAGCACCTGAGAGAGCGCTACTACGATAACTACGCCATGATCCTCTACATCAGCGATGTGGAGGTTCTGCGGCCCGAGAAGTTCGAAGGCGGAGCCAAAGAGCCTTCCCAGCGGTGATCAGGTTCAGTTCGAACTCGACTCCCAACGGGGAGACGATGCAAGGGCGCCGTACTCTTGCGGTCGACCTGCAGTCGTCGGGGCGCTCTGGGCTGGGACGGCGCTCATCGCCCGGAGGCGGCGCCGGAAGGGCGCTCTCAGGCGGAAGCCCCGGCGATCGACTGCGGGTTCGCCGGCGCAGTTTGCGGGTTGCCCCGAGGGCGTGACCATACAATCCTGCGATGGGCATCGAGAACCTCGACCGGATACTCGCTCCCCGCCGCATCGCCGTCGTCGGCGCCAGCCCGCGCCCCGGCAGCGTCGGAAACGCGGTCTTCACCAACCTGCTCGCCGCCGGGTTCCGCGGAGTGGTCTATCCCGTCAACCCGAAACATGAGTCGATCGGCGGGGTCCAGGCCTACAAGGACATCGCCAGCGTGCCCAAGACGCCGGATCTGGTCGTCGTGTGCACGCCGGCGCCGACCGTTCCGGGGATCGTCGACGCCGCCGGAGCAGCGGGCGTGCGCGGCATGCTCGTGCTCTCCGCCGGCTTCGGCGAGGGCGCCGGCGCCGGCGCGGCCCTGCGCGACCAGGTCCGTGCCGCGATGGATCGCCACCCAGGCATGCGGATGATCGGCCCCAACTGCCTCGGTGTCATCGTCCCCAGCCTGGGCATGAACGCCACCTTCGGCCGGGGCATGCCTGTCGAGGGCGGGATTGCGTTCATCTCGCAGTCCGGGGCCCTGTGCACCTCGGTGCTCGACTGGGCCATCGACGCCGGCGTCGGGTTCAGCTACTTCATCTCCGTCGGCAACCTGCTGGATGTGACCTTCGGCGACCTGATCGACTACGTCGCCCAGGACCCGATCACCAAGGCCATCATCCTGTACGTCGAGTCGCTCAAGGAGGGGCGGGGCTTTCTCTCAGATCGGAAGA
>JBICIE010000025.1:0-23710 GCA_043101635.1 Phycisphaerales bacterium JB039
CGTCCTGGCCGAGCCGGACATGGCCCGCATCCTCGACGATGTCGCCAACCTGATCGACAAGTACAGCCCGCAGGAGGCTGAGCTGGCCGTGGCCTACCGCGCCAGCGCCACCGATACCCCGCTGCCCGCCGGCAACTGACCAGGGCAGCGCGACCAGAAGATCGCAGGGCGGGCCCGCCGTGGCCCGCCCTTTTCAATGCGCTGGTCTCGAGTCGAGAAGATCCCGGTAGATGGCGCTGACTTCAGTCACGTGGCCGAGGTAGCTCTGCAGATGCGGCGTGACCTCGTGCACCTGGCGCCGGCTGGGAATGGCGACGTCGCCGCGGGCGAGGGTCGTGATGTGCGCGGCAAGCTCGTCGGCGTGACCGCCGGCGAAGAGCAGGCCGTTGCCGGGAGAGTCGCCGGAGGGCTCGACGATCCACTCCGGCGGCCCGCCGAGCCGCGCGCACACCACGAACCGCCCGGCGTGCAGGTGCTCGAGCAGCACGAGCGGGGAGTTCTCCATCCAGATGTGGGGGAGCACACCGACGTCGTACTCCTCGCAGCCGGCGATGCGCTGGAGCAGGTCGTAGCCGCCGGCGAACTGCACTTCGGGAAAGCCGCTGAGCAGCTTGCGGAAGGGCCAGTCCCAGCCGCCGGCGCGGATCAGGAAGCGGCAGCGCCGGCGGATGGCGGGATCGAGCATGCGGATTGCCTCGACGAGGATCGCCAGCCCCTTGTTGGAGCGGGTGGAGCCGAAGAAGCCGAAGCGCAGCGGGCGCGGGTCTTCCGGCGTCCACGGGCGGGCGTCGTAGTAGTCGCTGCGCCGGGCCGCGCGGTTGATCTGGTCGAAGTGCGGCTGGCCGAGACGCACCGTGCGCGTGCGAGCCTCATCCACGCCCATCAGCGTGTGCACGCGGCGCAGGAAGTCGCTCGGGGGCGTGACGAGGGAGGCGCGGCTGAGGGCCTCGGCGCCGGCGGTGCGGCGGCGGCCGTAGTCGTTGGCGATGCGCAGGTGGATGTTCCGGGCGCCCTCGGGCGAGGTCCCGGGCGCCTCGCCGCAGAAGCGTTCGTTCATGTCCAGCGGGACAGCGCCGAGGGCAGGCGGCTTCTCCTTCGCGGAGAGGGTCAGCCCGTGCTCGATGCGCGTCGGGTCGTCGCTCTCGGCGGGGCCGTCCCATGCGCGGGCAAGCTGGGGGTCGGGCGGATGCTCGGGGATGCGCTGCGACGCCGCGCCGTTGCGCCCGGTGATGCGCTCCAGGGCGCCGTAGGCGCTTTTGCGCACGACATCGGCCGGTCCGGGGCCGATGAGGCGCTCCAGTGTCTGGCCGGCGGTGCGCTTGATGCGCTGCACGCGCGGGTCGGGGGCGTCGAGACAGCCGACGCAGCGTTCGCCGCCGGCGTAGTCGTCGCACAGGGTCGTTTCGCGGTGCAGCAGGTCCACCTGCGGGCACAGGAACCAGTAATTGTGCGGCGTGACCACCACCGGGCGCCCGCTGTCCTCGATGGCGCCGATCACGTCGAAGCTGAGCCCCTCCAGCGAGTGGATGTGCACGATCTGCGCGCGCACTTCGTCCAGCCACTTCAGCACGTGGCGAGTGGCGCTGGTCGGCTCGGCGTCCTTCGGCGCCCTCCGGAAGTTGACCGCTGCAGGGGCGAAGTGGGGGCTGTTGATCAGGTCGAAGCACTCGACGCCGCGCCACGTCTCCAGGCGACGGATCCGCACGCCGGGGATCGGGCTGGTCTTCATCCCGCTGGCCAGGTAGAAGACTCGGTGGCCGCTCATGGCGAGGCCGGCCGCAAGCTCGGACGCTGAGAGGTTGTACCCGGAGCCCTCCCGCTCCTGCAGGGCGAGGCGGGCCCAGCCGAGGAAGGCGATGCGCAGCGGCTGGTCCGTCCGCGGCCAGCCGGGCGGGGCTTCGGGGGTGGGTTGGGACTCTGCGAGGGGCATCGGGCCGGGAGTGTAGTGGGGGCTCGGCGCGGACTCAGCCGAAGCGGTCGCGCGAGCGGTAGCGGCGGAGGGTGGCGAGGAACCACGCGACGCGAAGGCCGGTGGCGACCCAGCGAATGCAGAAGGCGGCACGGACGGCAGCGCCGTCCGGCTCGAGCTGGGCCATGTGCGGCGAGCGCCGGTCGATGTGGAGGTTCCGCGTGCCGCGGAGCAGCGGGAAGTCGCTGGTCTGGTTGAACACGATGACGGCGTCCGGCGGATGGCGCAGGAGGGGGATCTGGCGGCGGAACTTGGAGCGGAGGCGGCGGGAGTAGATGATGCGCTCCGGGTACCCCCCCACTCCGTGGGGGGCGGTTGCGCCGAGGGCGTGTGATTGGGCCGCGTCGAGCGCGGACACTGCGTCGTTTCGGATGAGGTAGATCCACTCGGGGGCGGCGCGATCGGGGGCGCCCTCGCCCCTCCGGGGCTCTGTGTCATCAGGGGCGTTGTCCCCGGGCTTGCTCGCTGCGCTCGCGGCGCTCGGGGCAAGGGACGGGTCGCCCCTGCGGGCCTGCGCGGAGTGGACGTCTCTTGTGAAGTCGGTGGCGGGCTGCCGGGGCGTTGATGTTGCGCCCGACCCGCCGCGGAGCGGCGGGCCCTCCGGAGACGGGTCGGCCGCAGAAGACCCCCCACGGAGTGGGGGGGTACCCAGGGACTGGCGCAGATCGTCGGCCCACTGGACGAAGTCGGCGTGGGGGCAGATGACGGCGATGCGGGCGCCGGGGCGGAGGGCGCCGGCCTGCTCGAGCGCCTCGGCGATCGGCATCGGCGTCGGGCCGTCGGCGTCCAGCTTGCCGCCGCGGTTTGTGGCGATGTCATGCGCCGTGCGCCGGATGATCTCGGCGTGGAAGGTTCGCCGGCGGAAGGCGGCCTGGAGCGCGTCGTACATGATCGACGCCATCCAGCGGAAGGTCGCGTACCACAGGCGCGGGCCGGAGAGGGCCTTCTGCAAGGTCCACACGATGTTGCGCTGGGAGTAATACAGGCGGGCCGGAGTCAGCTTATGGAACCACGGCGTGTGATAGACCACCGCGTCCAGGCACAGCGCCACGCGCCACCCGGCGCGGGCGAAGCGCAGACACCAGTCGGCGTCATCGCAGTAGATGAAGTACCGCTTGTCCCAGAAGCCGACCTCGCGCACCGCGCTCCACCGCGCCAGCAGGCTGCACGCGCTGACGACATCGACCTCCAGCACGCCGGAGTAGTCGCCGCGTCCGCGGGTTGCGCCGACCTGCCTCAGCCACGCCGTGTGCGCTGCTTCGAGGCGATGGCCCGCAATCGGCGTGTCGCCCATGCGCCCGCGGGCAAAGTCGAAATAGATCGTGGTTTCGAAGGTTGACTCGCGATCGTTGATATCGACCGCGCGGGAGCCCACCACACCGATGCCGGGGTCGGCCTGGGCCGCCTCGACCAGGCGTCGGCAGGCGTCCGGCGGCAGGTCGATGTCATCGTCGACGAGCCAGACAAAGTCGGGTCGGCTGGTCCGGGCGTCGGCTGCGGCGGGTTGCTGCAGCAGCCGGTCGACTGCGCAGAAGCCGGTGTTGAAGCCGCCGCAGCCGCCGAGATTCTCGCGGTTGCGCACGACGGTGAGCGAGGCGAAGCCGCCGGCGTTGGAGGCGCCATCCTGCTGGTCCAGCAGGCGCAGCTGCGGTTCGTGGGCGGCGCTGGTCTCATTGGCGAAGATGCGCTCGGGGCGCCACGCGTAGCGCAGGTGGTCGGTGGTATCGTCACTGGAGGCGTTGTCGACGACGATGACATCAAGGCGGTGGGCGCCGATGTCCTGGCGGGCCACGGCCGCCAGGGCGCCATCGAGCTGGGCCCGGCGATTCCACGTGACGATGATGACCGCGATGCGCAGCGTCGCGGGCCCGCCTGCGGCGATCGGCGCCGCCTGGCCGGATGCGCCCGCAGCGCCGGGCATGGTCGCGTGCTGGGCGCTGGCCGAGGTTTGCAAAGATCCCCTTTCGGCTGCCGACAGCGGCGCCGCTGCGGGCTGATTCTGACGGGCGCCAGGCGTTTCCACGAGCCTCGGGGCGGGCTCAGGGCGGCGCCGGGGCAATGGAGGATACGCCCTCGCGGTAGAGCTGTTCCAGTTCCGCGGCGTGGGCGGCCATGGTCTTGGGGGGGCGCACGCCGGCCCGCAGACGCTCGGCCCGGCGTGGATCGTCGATCAGGCCGGCCAGCGTCCGGGCGAGGTCAAAGCGGTCGTTGGCCCGGAAGAGCAGGCCGTTGACGCCGCTCGTGACGAAGTCCGGGATGCCGCCGATGTCGGCGCCGAGCACCGGAAGCCCGCAGGCGAGATACTCCATGACCGTCTGCGGGCCGTTATCCCACCAGACGCTGGGGACGATGCCGATGTCCTGCCCGCCGCAGATCCACGGGATGTCGGGCGGCTCGTAGCCCTGGTGGAAGCGCAGACTCGCCAGACGCGGCTCCATGCGCCGGAAGCGGTACTCGATGGACGCCCCGCCGGCTGCGACGACGGTGAGGGCAAGGCGCCGGAGCCACGCAGCGTCGAGCAGATCGAGGCTGTCGGCCAGCATCGACAGGCCCTTGTACCAGTGGTTGGCGCCCATGAAGACGAGTCGCAGCGGGCGCGGACGGTTGGGGTCGAACGGCGGCGGGGCAAACAGCCGTTCCGCCCGGCGCTGCGCGATGTCGCCGGCAACGGTGCCGATGTGGAGTGTTCGCAGTGCGCGCCCAGGAACGCCCATGGCCTGGTATCGGGCGCGCACGTGCTCGGACACCGCCAGGACACCATCGCAGGCGCCGAGGGCCTCGAGCATGGCAGCGCGCCGGCGGCCGTAGCGGTTCGGGTTCGGCTCGATGCGATCGGGGCGGACGTCGTTCGTCAGGGGCGTCCAGGTCGGATCCTGCGGCGTGAACCAGGTGACACCGGCGCGCTCGGCGAGGATGCGGTCCGTCTGGCCGCGGTGGTCGAGCGGACGCGGCTGCGGGCGATGCGCTGCTTCGGGCTCGATCGGTCGTCCGGGAGCGGCCGGCGCCGGCGGCGTCGGCTGACGGCCGAGTCCCAGCCAGCGCAGCACCGGGAGGGCGTGGCGCTGCTCGGCGTCGGCCCGCGGGCCCGCCTCCGGCTCTGCATCAGCATGCGCGCTGAATGGCGCCGGGTCGCCCGGGTAGGCGGCGGCGCGGCGCCGGCGCTCCTCAGCGGGGTCCGGCGCCTCGATGCAGCCCTCGCAGGCGCGCCCGGATTCGAAGGTGTGGCATGGCGCCCGGTGCCCGCGCATCAGATAGACCTGCGGGCAGAGGGGGTGGTAGTTGTGCAGGCTCCAGAACACACGGGCGCCGTCGAGCCGGGCGGCGCTGACGCAGCCGGCGGAGAGCCCCTCAATGTTGTGGAAGTGGACCACCTCCGGGCGCAGGAGCCCTATGAGGTCGGCGAATCGCGCCTCGAGTTCGGGCGCGCTGACTTCGGTCTCCGGACCTTCGAACTGGAGCAGCGCCGGCGCGAGCACGGGGGAGTTGACCACCTCGAAGACGCGCAGGCCGAGCCAGTCATCGTGACGGCGGATCTCGCAGGGGCCGGGCTCGGCGCTCGCGCCGCCGCCGGGGACGCAGATGGTCCCTGAGCAGAGCCATGAGACCTCGTGGCCCCGCTCGATCAGGGCCAGGGCGAGGCCCTGGAGATAGCCGTTGACCCCGCCGCCGACGCGCGTCCCCTCCCATGGCCTGGCCCAGTTGACAAGGAGGATCCGCACCGGGGCCGAGTATAGAGCGCCGCGGCGGGTGGACCGGGGCGGGTGAAACGCCCACGATCAGGTGGCAAACAACCGAGGGGCCGACGCCCGGAGGCGAGCATGATCCGTAAGAACTGTGACAACTGCGACCGGGTGATCGAGGTAGCCGACGATCAGGCCGGCCAGAAGGTCCCCTGTCCCGAATGCGGGGACATCAACGTCATCCCGGAGCCGCCGTAGCCGGCCCCGGCGAAGTCTCCCGCCGGCGGGGAAGCCACCCGCTCCGAGGCGCCGAAGCCCCCGGCCGACCGGGCCGTCGCGGCGGGGTATCCGCCGGACTCGGGGCCGGAGCAGAAGGTGATCATGGTCCGGCCGGCCAGGTTCCGGGCCCGGCCGATGCTGTTCTCGGTGACGGCCCTGGCGCTGCTCGGGGGGCTGGTGGGGACGGTCTACTTCTGGCTGATCGCCGACACGCGCAACTGGATCATGTGGCCGTGCCTGGTGCTGACGCTGGTGGTGGCGGGGGTCTTCATCGCGTGGAAGATCCAGACGCTGTCGGCGGCGCTGGAGGTCACCAACAAGCGGGCCGTCGAGCGGCGCGGGCTGCTGAGCCGGTCGACCAGCGAGGTGCTGCACGACAGCATCCGCAACGTGACCATCCGCCAGAGCTTCTGGGACCGTGTGTGGAGCGTGGGGGAGATCGGGATCGCCTCCAGCGGGCACGAGGGGATCGAGATCAAGATCCGGGACATTCCCCATCCCGAGAAGGTCCGCCGGATCATCGACCTGTACCGCCCCTTGTGATCCGGCTCACCCGCGGGACAATTGCATCCGATCAGTGGACAAGGGGCCGGCTGGCGCCATGAATCCGGCCCCGCTCGGACACGGTCCGGGCGGTCCGCCGGAGACTGCCGATGCCCTGGTTCCAGAAGCTCAGGCTGCGGGTGCTTGCGATCGCGGTTGCGGCGGCGCTGGCGGTGCTGGCGGCGGTGTCGTTCGCCGCGGCGCCGGTGCTTCCGGCGATCGGGGTTGCCGCGGTCGCGGTGGCCTTCGCGGTCAACACCATGGCGGCCCGGCTCGCCCAGCCGGCGTGCTACGGGTGCGGGGGGAGCCTCAAGGGGATCCCGGGCGGGCTGCACGGCGTGCTGTGCCCGACCTGCGGGCTGATCAACGACGCCCCGGGCGCGGGCCGGTTCGAGCAACTGGTCGACGACGAAGAGGCCTGAGGCGAGGTCGCTCAGAGGACCAGGGCCAGGGCCGAGCCGACCACCGCGATCACGATGAGCGCCAGTGCCAGCGCCAGGACGGTTGTGGTGCGCTCGCGATGCCAGCACCGGTCACAGAGCATCTCGGAGCGCGGCACGCGTTGCCGCGCGAGCGCCGCGCGGACGACCTGGCGGATCCACGAGCGCCGGACCAGCCTGTCGGCGGGCCCGCCGCAGCCGGCGCAGACTTGCTGACTGTCGACCAATGTGCGGCCCCGGCTCTGGTCATTCCCCGGCGGCGGCGGTTTTGTTGAACTCCTCGGCGGAGACCTCGGTGATCGTGGCCTTGCCGACGATGGCGTCGAGGGCCTTGTGCTCCTGCACCTGGGCGAAGACTTGGCCGATGCGGTTGGTCTGGATGAGCTCCTGGCGGAGCTGATCCGGGCGCACGCCGCGGCTGAAGGCCATCTGGGCGATGCGGGCGTTGATCTCGCGCTCATCCACCTTGACTTCGAGGTCCTTGGCGACGCGGTTGAGCATGAAGAAGAGCTTCAGATCCTGCTGGGCCCGCGCGGCGGAGCTGGCCCGCAGCTCGGCGATGTGCTCCTCGATCTGGGCCGGATCGGCGCCGCGGTACATCAGTTCCATGCGCTGCCGCTCCAGCGTGCGGGCGGCCTGCTGGGCGGTGAGGCGCTCGGGCAGGGCCATCTCGGTGTTCTCGAGCAGGTAGCGCGCCGCCTGCTGGCGCATGGCCGACTGCTGCTGGACCGCGACGCGCTGCTCGAGGCGCTCGCGGACCACCTGGCGCAGTTGAGCCTCGTCAGAGAAGCCGTACTGGGCCAGCACATCCTCGAGCTTGGCGGGAATGATGCGATCGACGCTGGTGACGGTGAAGGTGACCTTCAGCTTCTTGCCGCGCAGGGCCTCGTTCTCGTGGTTGTCGGGACCGGTGGTGGTGACGGTCAGCTCGTCGCCGACCTTCGGCTTGCCGATCTGCTTGTCGAAGTCATCCACCATGACGCCGAGGATCATCCCCTTGCCGTCCTTGTCCTTGGTCGGCTTCTGGATCACGGCGCCGGGGATGTTGTAGAACTCGGTCGAGTCGTCGTCGGCGTCCACCATGCGCGAGTCACCGGTGAGGTAGTCGCCAGGCTCGGCGACATCGCGCGATTCCAGGTCGCCCTCGTTGATGCAGAGCTTGCTGACCTCGTCGGCGACCATGTCATCGGTCACCTCGAAGGTCGGCTTCTTGATGCTGACGCCATCGAGACTCGGCAGCTCGAACTCGGGCAGGGTCTCGACCTCGATCTCGAAGATCAGCGGCTTGCCATCTTCGATCTCGACCTCGGCGAGCTGTTCGGCGACCGGATCGCCGACGACCTGGAGCTTGTGCTGGTCGATGGCCTCGGAGTAGGCGCTGGCGACGATCTGGTTCTTGGCTTCCTTGCGGACATCCTTGCCGAAGCGCTTCTCCAGCAGCTTGCGCGGGGCGTGGCCCTTGCGGAAGCCGGGGAGCTGGGCCTCGACGACCAGAGTGTCGAGGCTCTCGCCGAGCTTCTCGCTGACGGTCTCGGCGGGGACCTCGATCTTCAGCTTCTTGCGGCTGGGCCCGGCATCCTCGATGGTGACGGTGTTGGGGCGCATCTGGGTGTCGGTCTCGGGCATGTCGCGGCTCCGCGCTGAAGAGGACTGCTGGGGGCTGGCCGGGGGCTGCCGGTCGGGGTTGAAAGCGGGCCAGCCACCCGGCGGCCGACCCGGCGGCAAGTGTAGCCGGAGGGGGCGGGCGGTTCAGGGCCGCGCAGGCTGCCCGGCGGCCGGGTCCACAGCTACGGCTGCCCGGTATCGATCTCCGGGCCACCGAAGTCGCGGCCGAAGATGCCGCCGCGGGTCCAGCGGTAGTGGCCGAGGAGGATCTCGCCGGCGGTGGTTCCCTGCGGATCCCACGCGGCGGGCTCGTAGGCGAACCTGCTCGGGGTGGGGTCCGTCGGCCGGTTGGGCTTCCAGCCGCCGTTGGCGTCGCGCGAGGCCCGCACGCCGGCGCTGCCATCAGCGAATGCGATGGGCACATCGGCGCCTTCATCGGCGAAGAAGCGATCGCTGGCGCCGAGATCGCGCTGGGCGGCATCGAAGATGTGCGCCTTGCGGCCCGGATAGGCCACATCGCTGATGCGCCAGGCGCCCAGCACGGCCGTGCTCGGTATCGAGTACTGCGCCTGCGTCGCGCCCGGCATGATGCGCGAGCCGATGTCCGACTGGTCGTAGAACGCCGGCGGCTGCTCGAACGATGCGCTGTACGGCCAGCGCTTTTCCGTGGCGGAGGGCGCCGGCTGCAGCGGCAGGAAGGCGCCGGCGTCGAAGCCGGCCGGGTCGCGGGCCCAGGCGAGCCGATTGGCGTCCGCCGGGGACACGAAGTTGAAGTCCGGGATGTCGCGGTCGAGGTAATCGATCAGCGGCAGGTGGCTGTACAGCACGTGCGGGATCCACGCGATGGGGCGCGGCATGTCCGGCCGGCCGCGCCGGCGCAGGATGTCGATCGCCTGGTTGGCGGCGGCGATCAGGTCGGTGCTGGCGGTCTGCAGATCCGGATAGGCGCTGGGCGTCGCGCCGGCGGTCCAGGAGAAGTTCCAGTACCGGTCGGCGTTGTCCGCCGCGTAGCTGGAGGTGATCCCGGCGATCCAGCGCAGCTGCGAGAGGCTGGAGGCGCTGATCGACTGCTGGCGCATGCGCTGGGCAGCGCTTGCCAGCAGCGCGAGGGCGACGAGGGCCACGGCCAGCGACCCCAGCAGGTCGCGGCAGGCGAAGCCGGTTCGGACGGTGTTCGTTCGCATTGCGGCCTCCCGAATCGAGGCGAACCCGTGCGCAGCATACCACAATCTCAGCGGCGTCGCGCCAATGTCGCACGGTTCTTGGAGTTGGCCTACGGCTGCCCGGTATCGATCTCCGGGGCGCCGAAGTCGCGGCCGAGGATGCCGCCGCGGGTCCAGCGGTAGTGGCCGGTCAGGAGCGATGATGGAGGCGTGCCCTGCGGATCCCACGGGCGCGGGTCGTACTGGAAGCTGCTGGGCAGGGGGCTCGTGGGCTGGTTGGGGCGCCAGCCGGCGTTGGCGTTTGCCGCCGCGCCGGTTGCAGCGCTTCCGTCGGCCATGGCAACGGGGACGTCGGCGCTGCGGTCATCATCGAGGAAGAAGAGTTCGGCGCTGCCGCGGTCGCGCTGGGCGGTGTCGTAGATGTGCGCCTTCTGGCTCGGATACGCCACATCGCTGATGCGCCAGGCGCCGAGCACGGCTGTGCCCGGGATCAGATACTGCGCCTGCGTTGCGCCCTGCGCGATGCGTGATGAGCTTCGCCCCTGGTCGAAGAACGCCGGCCCCTGCTCGAACGATGCGCTGTACGGCCAGCGCTTCGATGTGTCGGAGGGCGGCGGCTGCAGCGGCAGGAAGGCGCCGGCGTCAAAGCCGGCCGGATCGCGGGCCCATGCGAGCCGGTTGGCGTCCGCCGGGGACACAAAGTTGAAGTCCGGGATGTCGCGGTCGAGATAGTCCAGCAGCGGCAGGTGGCTGTACTGCGCGTGCGGGATCCAGCCGCCGATGGGCGGCATGTCAGGCCGGCCGCGCCGGCGGAGGATGTCGATCGCCTGGTACGCCGCGGCGATCAGGTCGCTGGAGGCGCTGCGCAGATCCGGGTAGGCGCTGGGCGTGGTCCCGGCCTTCCAGGAGTAGTTCCAGTAGAGATCGCCGTTGTCGGCGGCGTAGCTCTCTGTGGCGCCGGCGATCCAGCGAAGCTGCGACAGGCTGGAGGCGGTCAGGGCGTCCTGGCGCATCTGGCGGCCGGCGCACAGGATGAGGGCGGCCGCGATGGCGAGCGTGGCCAGCATGGCGAGAAGGTCCGTCCGTGCCGCTCCGCGTCGGTTCACCATCCGCATCCTCCGCTTGCCTCGACATCTCATTCGCTTACTCGCTTACTCGCTCATTCGCTCATTCGCTCATTCGCTCATTCGTTTGCTACGGCTGCCCGGTATCGATCTCCGGGCCGCCGAAGTCGCGGCCGAGGATGCCGCCGCGGGTCCAGCGGTAGTGGCCGTCGACGCGCACGCCCGGCTCGCCGGTGGAGGTGGGCGCTTCCCAGGGGGAGGGCGCATACTGGTACCGCGTCCACGCAACCGAGGTCGGCCGGTTGGGGAGCCAGCCGTAGTTGGCGCTGCGCGTCGGCCGGATCCCGGCAGCGCCATCCGCCATCAGCGTCGCGGTCCGCGCTGCCTCTTCCACGCAGTAGAGCGGGCGTGGCCCGAGTGTGCGCTGCTCCATGTCGTGGACCATCACCTTCTGACTTGGGAACCGTGCGTCGTCGATCGCCGCGCCGGCGTAGATGGCGCCGGCCGGCACGGCGTATGACTGGTGGGTGGCCGCTTGGGAGATCCTGAGCCCCACGTCGGAGAGGTCCCACATGGCCGCCGGGATCTGGTACGACGGGGTGTAGACCCACCGCTTGTTCAGGTCCGACGGGTCGGGCTGGAACGGCAGGAACTCCCCGCGGTCGAAGGCCGCCGGGTCGCGGGCCCAGGCGAGCCGATACTTGTCGGCCGGCGCGATGAGTTTGA
The DNA here is from genome assembly GCA_043101635.1 of Phycisphaerales bacterium JB039. Taxonomy (GTDB): domain Bacteria; phylum Planctomycetota; class Phycisphaerae; order Phycisphaerales; family UBA1924; genus CAYMJK01. The sequence continues at coordinate 11,470 of JBICIE010000025.1, forward strand.
AGGCGGGCAGCGCTTCCCCGAGGTAGTCCACCAGTGGGAGGTGGTTGTACAGCGGGTGCGGCAGCCAACTGCCCGGCAGTGGCAGATCATCACGCCCGCTGCGCCGGCGGAGGATGTCGGTGGCCTGCATGGCGACTGCGGCGAAGTTGCTGCTGGCGAACTGGAGATCGGGATAGGCGCTGGGGGTCGGGCCGGCAGTCCAGGAGAAGCTCCAGAACCGGTCGCCGTTGTCCGCCGCGTAGCTGGCCGTGGCGCCGGCGATCCAGCGCAGCTGCGACAGGCTGGAGGCTGTCATCTGCTGCTGGCGCATCTGCCGCCCGGCGCACAGGATGAGCGCGGCGGCGATCGCGAGCATTACGATCGCGCTGGCGAGGTCGGCCCTGGCAAATCCGTGTCGTCTCATCTTCGTCCCTCATCTACTGCGCGCCGCATTCGCTTGCTCGCTCATTCGCTGATTTCGCTCATTCGCTCAATCGCTTGCTCATGGCTGTCCCGTATCGATCTCCGGCCCCCCGAAGTCGCGCCCGGCAACGCCGCCCCGCGTGGCGCGGTAGTGCGCGATGACACGCTCGGCCGACTCTCCGGGCTCCCACGCATAGGGATGGTGCTGAAAGTACGTTGGCACAGCGAGAGTGGGCGTGTTGGGCCTCCCGCCCGGGTTCGTGTCTGCCGTGCGCACGATGCGCACGGAGCCATCAGCGATCAGCGCTGGAGTCTGCGAGTTCTCGAAGAGTGCGAACTGGCCACCGCCGCCGAGTTCCCGTTGCTGCCGATCGAACACATGGATCTTCGCCGCCGGGTACGCCACATCTGAGATCCGGTAGGCGGCGATGATCGATGTCGAGTAGATGAAGTAGATGTGACTGTCCATGTACGACAGCTTGGAGCCGAATGGCGACTGATCGAAGAACGCCGGCGGCAGGTCATAGCTCGATGAGTACACCCAGCGCTGCTTCGCAAGCTCGGGCTCGGGCTGAAACGGCAGGAACGCCCCTTCGGCGAACGCCTCCGGATCGCGGGCCCACAGCAGGCGGTACTTGTCGCCGGGGGCGATGAAGTTGAAATCCGGCATGTCGCGGTCGAGGTAGTCGATCAGCGGCAGGTGGCTGTAGAGGATGTGGGGGATGAGCCCCGGGACCTTCGGCATGTCCGGGATGCCGCGCCGCCGCAGGATGTCAATCGCCTGATACATGCCGGCGATGGCGTAAGTGGTCGGGCCACGCAGGTCGGGGTACTGGCTGCCCGTATGCCCCGGCTCCCAGGAGAAGGCCCAGTAGCGATCGGCGTTGTCCGCGGCGTAGCTGCCGGTTGCGCCGGCGATCCAGCGCAGCTGCGACAGGCTGGAGGCGGTCAAGTGCTGCTGGCGGACGTGGCCGGCCGCGGCGAGGAGGAGTATCGCCGCGGCGGCCAGCGTCGCCGATCCCCAGATGGCGTCAGGAAGCGTAAAGGCGGGCCGGACGGTGTTCGTTCGCATGCGACGCCTCCCAACAGCGAAGCCAACCCGGAGGGTGTACCGGGGCGACACGGATGGGTTGCACAGGCGCCGGAAATGCGCGCACAATCAGCGCGCCATTGCACCGACAGTTTGTCGGATGTTGGCCGTGCGCTACGGCTGCCCGGTATCGACCTCCGGTCCCCCGAAGTCGCGGCCGGTCGGGCCGCCGCGGGTGAAGCGGTAGCGGGCTTCCATCAAGCTGTCGGGCACGGGTGGCCCTTCCCAAAGCGATGGGCTGTACTGGAAGATCGTTGCGGCGGCTGTGTCCGGTCTGGTTGGTTGCCAGCCCAGATTGGCGTCGCGGGCGGCCAGAGACTGCGCAGTCCCATCGGCGCTCAGCACGTGCACTCGAGCCCTTGGATACGCGTAGCTGTCCACCTGCGGCCCGTGGTACCAGGAGTGTGACTCATGGATGTGCACCTTCTGGGCGGGGTACACGACGTCCGACAGCAGGATCGGGCGCAACTCGACCGTCGAAGGAACGTTCCATGACCGATGCGTGAATCCTTGCGTTACCGCGCCTGAACCGCTGTATGGCGATGTCACGATCGCAGGCGGAACATGGAACGATGAGCTGTAAGGCCAGCGCTTGTTGGTGGCGCCCGGGGATTCCTGGTACGGCAGCCAGAACCCCTGGTCGTGCAGTCTCTCCGGGTCCTTGGTCCAGTTGAAGCGGTGCTTGTCTCCGGGCGAGACGAAGGACCGATCGGGCGGGTCCCGGTCGAGGTAGTCGAGCAGCGGGAGATGGCTGTACAAGGGGGCGGGATACCAGCTTCCGGGCGGGTTGATGTCCGGGCGTCCGCGACGGTTCAGGATGTCAATGGCCTGGTACGCGGCGGCGATCATCCCCGTGCTCGGCACGGTCGTCCCGCCCTGAAAGGGGTAGGTTTCGCCAGCCCGCCAGCTCAAGCCCCAGAGGCTGTCCTGGTAATCCGCGACGTAGCTGGCGGTCACTCCCGCGATCCATCGAAGCTGGTTCTGGGCGGTGGTGGACTGCGAGCGCTTGCGCAACTGGCCGGATGCAGCCATAAGCAGAGCCAGCGCGATGGCGAGGCACGCAAGTCCGAAACAAAGGTCCCTGATGGTGAAACCGCGCTGGGGCATGGCGCCTCCCTTCGGGGAGCCAGTGTACTGAATCCTCTCCCGGCCGCAAGCGGCCCCCGATTCCGGGGGGTGGGCGCGCGCCGAGACGCCCCCGATTCCGGGGGTTCCTCGACGGCGATTTCGTGCGACGCGGGCGCCACCTTCTCCCCGCAGGGCGGTACCCCCTTGCAGGACCGCGCCGTCTCGGGTACGCTGGGGCGGGGTTGGTCGAGCGGACATCGCTCGGAACAAAAGCGGGAGGCCTCCTCATGAAACGGATCGTCATCGCTTCTGCCGCAGCGCCGCTGGCGCTCGCGTGCGCGGCCGGACACGCCCAGGATGTTCGCTACCAGTTCGTAGCGCTCACCGGCGACCCGGCGCCAGGGCTGGTGGATGTCACGTTCGCCCGCCTCAGCAGCCCGCGGATCAACGACCGCGGGCAGATCGTGCTGGTCAGCGAACTGGCCGGCGCTGTGACGGATGCCGACAATGGCGCCCTGTGGGCCGGCGAGCCGGGGGCGCTGGGGCTGATCCTGCGCAAGGGCGCGCCTGCGCCGATCACGGCGCCGGCGGGCGAGCCGGTCAACTACGTGGCGTTCCCGTTCCCGGCGCTGAACCCGGATGGCGTGATCGCGTTCACCGGATCGACCGCAGACCTGGCGGCCGATGTCATCGGGCCGGACGCCATCTTCGTGCAGACGGCGCTGGCGTTCGAGGCGGTGGCGCAGGCGTACTACCCGCCGACGGCGGGGTACTTCGACAGTCTGCCGGTAGCGCCGCTGACGCCGGAGGCGCAGGCGGCGTTCAACACCGGGCGCTTCGGCGAGGCGTACCTCGGCGATCCGGGCGGGCTGGATCGCCTGCTCGGCTCGGCCGACCCGGCGCCGGCGACCGGCGCGGGCTTCGAGGTGGACTTCGTAGACCTGCCGCAGGTTGGCCCGGGCGGCAACGAGGGCTTGCGCGCCAGCGTGGGCGATCCGGCCGAGCGCTTCGACCGCTACCAGTCGCTGTGGCGCCGGACGACCGGCGATGTCGAACTGGTCGCGTGGGCCGAGGCGCGTGATCCGGCGCCGGGCGAGATCCTGTTCAGCGACTTCGGCGTGGCGCCGTATGTTGGCCCCGGCGGCGAGATGATCTTCTGGGCCTCCGTCCGCGGCGACACGGTGACCGAACTCAACGACGCCGCGATCTGGAGTGATGCCGGCGGCGCGCCAGAGGCGATCCTCCGCGAGGGCGATCACGTCACCGGCCTCGGCGCCGATGTCGGCGTCGGGCGGATGTCGCGCCAGATCGCGATCAACGACTTCGGGCAGATGGCGCTGATGACGTCACTCGTCGGCCTTGTGGACCCGGAGAACAACACCGCGATCATCGGTTCGGCCGATGGCGACGAGTTCACCGTGCTGGTGCGCGAGGGCGATGCGGCGCCGGGAGCGCCTGCGGGCGCCGTCTTCCACAGCCTCAGCGATCCGGCGATCAATCACGCCGGGCAGATCGCCTTCCTGGCGCAGCTTCGCGGCGGCGGGCTGGAGCTGGATGAGAAGTTCGGCCTGTACGCCACCGACCGCCAGGGCCAGTTGCACGAGATTGCGCGCACGGGCACCCTGTTCGACGTGCGCGGCGATGGGACCGACATCCGCGAGATCCGCCAGATCGAGTGGGCCAGCGACGCGGCCCGCACGGGGCACAGCCAGTTCGCCTTTGACGGTTCGCTGGCGGTGCTGCTGACGTTCGAGGGCTGGGACAGCGGCATCTACATCGCCAGCGTCGGCTGTCTGGCGGATACCGATGGCGATGGCGAGTTGACGTTCTTCGACTACCTCGAGTTCCTCAACCAGTTCTCGGCGCTGGATCCGCGGGCGGATCTGGATGTGGACCGGCAGTTCACGTTCTTCGACTTCCTGGCGTACCAGAACCTGTTCGCGGCAGGGTGCTCGTAAGGCCCCGTAAGGCGGAAGAGGGTCGTAGGGGTCGGTAGAGTCGGTAGGCCCCCCACGGAGTGGGGGGGTACCCGGGGCCATCACCACTTCGTCGACGCGAGCGCCTTGCGCAGTGGATCGAGCGCAGCGCCGAATCGCTCGGCCCTGCCGGCGGATGATGTGTACACAGGGCGCGTGACCTGGTCGTGGCTGAGCGTGCGGGCCCGGCGCTGGACCTGGTGCGGACGCAGGCAGGCGTCATCCCAGTCGAGGCCGAGGAACTCGATGAGCCGGCGCGACTGGGCCTCCTGATCGGCGACAAGCTCTTCGTAGCGGACATCGATGATGGCGAGATCGGTCGCCTCGCGCCAGTGGGCCATGAGCCGCTCGTGGGCCCGCGTCGCCAGCGCAAGATGCCCGAAGTCGCTGGCCCAGGGCACGGCGTAAGTGGGCAGGCGCTCCATGTAGCAGGACAGGCAGGTGTCAACCTCGTCGCGCAGGCAGTAGATGACCCTGGCCCGCGGCAGGGCCGCGGCGACGAGCCACAGGCGCTCCAGGTTGGAGAGGTCCTTGTTGCTGATGCGTTCGGCCCGCGGGGCAAGCTGCGCATGGTCTGCGAGGTAGTCGTGCGCCAGGCCCTCTACGTGCTCCTGCTTGAGGTCCAGCCCGATGCGGGGATAGGGCCTGCTGGACCCGGTGCGGCTGCCGAGTCGCCCGGCGAGCAGGTTGAGCGTGAATCGCTCGCCGGCGCCGAATGCCTTCGGATGAGCGTCGATGATGCGCTCGATGAGCGTCGAGCCGGTCCGCGGCATGCCGACGATCAGGACGGGCAGGTCGCTCGGCTCGGCGGGGCGCGGCATGGCGGCGATGGCGCCGCGCGTGAACAGGTCGGTCAGTTCATCGATGCGCGCGCGGTAGCGGGCGGGGTCGAAGTTCGGGGCGCAGGTTGCGTTCGCGCGCGCGGCGGCGTCCAGGGCGCCGGCATAGTCGCCGGCCTTCTCCAGCGCGGCCGCCAGGGCGAAGGCGGCGTGGCGGAGGGCGGGCGTGGGCTTCGGCTTTGCTTCGAGGATGGCGCGCCCGGCGCTGATGGCCTCGTCGAGGTCGCCGCGGCGGGTCAGCAGGCGGATCCAGACGGCGCCGATCTCGGGCGCCAGCGACCTCTCGGCAACGGGGCGCAGCAGGCGCTCGGCGGCCTCGTGCTTGCCCTGAAGTTCCAGCGTCTCGGCCCTGGCGCCGAGGGCGCCGGCGTGGTTCTTGTCGAGCTTGAGGGCGCGGTCGAACTGGGCGATGGCCTCGCCGAAGCGCCCGAGGTCGCGGTAGGTCTCGCCGAGGGCGACGCGGAAGGCCGGCTCGCGCGGGGCGGCCTCGCAGACCTTGCGGCGCAGCTCAATGGCGCGCTCGAGCTGGCCGGTCTCGACGGCGATGCGGGCGGCGAGGCGGAAGGCGTTGGGCTCGCCGGGGCGGATCTGCAGCATGCGCTTGAGGCGCTGCTGGGCGCCGAAGTAGTCGCCCCGGTCGATCAGGGCGGAGGCTTCACCGAACAACGCCTGCAGTGCGGCATCGGACATGGGCGAGCGTAGCGGGGAGGAGCGAGCGCGGCAGGCTTGCTGCCTGCCGTCATGGGCGCTCGTGCGCGCCGGGGCCCGCGCTCAGGGCTGTCCGGTGTCGATCTCGGGCCCGCCGAAGTCGCGTCCGGCGGGTCCAGCGGAAGTGGCCGTCAGCGCGGTGGCCGCCGCTTACGTCGGCGCCGGCCTCCCATGGGCGCGGGGCGTACTGAAAGCGAGTCCATACTTCGGCCGTCGGCCTCGTCGGTATCCACCCCAGGTTGGAATCGCGCGTGTAGCGAAGCGCAGCGCCGCCATCGGCCAGCAGTATGGTGACTTTCGGATCCGCGGCGGGGGGCTCCGTCTCGATTTGGGTGTACGAGTAGAACCACGGCCTTGCGGCGTAGCGATCCTCGGCGTCGTACAGGTGAACCTTCTGTGAGGGGAAGGCGACGCTGCTTACCAGCGCTCCGCGGAAGCCCGTCTCTGGCTGCGTCGCGTACTGGAAGTGCAGCCCGCCCTGCATCGTTGCATCGGCGCCGCTGATCGGCTCTGATCCCAGCGCGAAGGACAACTGGTACGAAGCGCTGTACGGCCATCGCTTGTTCACGTCGGTCGGCTCGGGCTGCAGCGGCAGGAACTCGCCGCGGTCGAAGGCGGCGGGGTCGCGGGCCCAGCGCAGGCGGTTGGCGTCGGCCGTCGAGATGAATTCCAGCAGCGGCACATCACGATCGAGGTAGTCGGCCAGCGGCAACTGGCTGTACATCGGCAGCGCCAGCCAGTTGCCGGGGAGCTTGATATCCGGGCGTCCACGCCGGTGCAGCAGTTCGATCGCCTGCGTCGCGATGGCCTGCTGGCCTGATGCCGCCACGCGCGGCAGCCCCGGCGTGGAGTGCGGCAAGGCGGGAGCCTGCCAGTTCAGTCCCCACAGCCGGTCGTCGTTGTCGGCGGCATAGCTGGCGGTGACGCCGGCGATCCAGCGGAGATTGGCGAGGTCGGCCGCGGCCATGGCGTCGCGGCGCGACTTGCCGAGGCCCGCGAGAACGAGGGCCGCGGCGACGGCGAGTGTTGCGCAGAGGCTGAGGAGGTCCCGGATGGCGAAGGCGCGGCGGATCGTCATGTGCGTGTTCTCACTCACAGCTTCGGCGGGCAGAGTTCAGGCCCGCCGAAGTCGCGCCCGAACGCGCCGCAGCGCGTCCATCGGTAGTGGCCGATGAAGTACTCGCCCGCGCCGGCCTGCGGCTCCCAGGCGCGCGGCTCGTAGCGGAATCGGAGTGGCGCCTCGCGTCCCGGCGCCGCGGGCTGCCATCCGGGGTTGGACTGGCTCGTGCCTGCAAGCTCGGCTGAGCCGTCGGCGCACAGGACCGATGTCGAGGCGCGCTCGTCAAGGAAGTACCGGTCCGAAGCGCCGAGGCTCGACTGCCAGTCATACACCATGGCCTTCTGCGAGGGGAACGCGATGAACTGCTGGTGCAGGCCTTCGAAGAACGTGTCGGCGAAGGTGAGCCACTGGTCGTGCCCGGACTGATAGACAGCGCCGGGCCCCGACCAGGGGTACGTCACCAGCGCCGGCGCGGCCTGATACGAGGCGCTGTACGGCCAGCGCTTGTGCGACTCGATCGGGTCCGGCTGGAAGGGCAGGAAGGCGCCCAGATCGAACGCCTCGGGATCACGGGCCCACTTGAGGCGATGCTCGTCGGCGGGCGACACGAAGCTGAGCAGCGGCAGATCGGTATCGAGATAGTCGGCAAGCGGCAGGTGGCTGTACAACAGGAATGCGACCCAGCCGGTGATGCGCGGGATGTCGGTCCGCCCCGTCCGCCGGCGCATCAGGTCAATGGCCTGGTTCGCGACGGCCTGCTGAGGACTCTCCGTGAAGCTCAGGGCTGGATCTGCCGTCGGATAGCGCACGCCCGCCTTCCAACTGAGCGCCCACATCCGGTTCTGATGATCCGCCGCGTAGCTCGCGGTGACGCCGGCGATCCAGCGAAGCTGGTTCTGCGACGCGGCAGAGTTGTGTGCAAGGCGCGCGCGCCCCGCGCCAACCAGCAGCATCGCGACCGCAACCCCAACGATCACGAGGGTTGCTGCCAGCTCTGGAAGCGCAAAGGCGGCGCAGCGCCATGTTGTCATGGCTCGAGTCATCGAAGCCTGCCCCACGCCCCGAATCGGGGCGACTGATCCGGACGCCTTCCCGGGCGCCCGGTACTGATCCGCGAGCCAGTATACAGAGTTCCGGAAATTCCGCAAGAGGGATTGCGAAACCTGCCGCCGGAGGGCGGCTGCAGCGCAGAATCGGCGGTGGGAGGGAGATTCTCCGCTCGCAGTCTCGGGAGAGGCGGCGCAGGCGCCCAGCCGCGGGCCACGCGATTCAGAGCAGCGCCAGCAGGCCGGCGCCGACGATCAGGGCGATGCAGATCGCCACCGAGCAGCCGGAGCGGTCCTTGCGGATGTGGTCCTCGTCGTCCACAGGGGCGATCTCGCGGGTCTATTCGCCCTCGAACAGGGCCGGATCCGCAGGGCCCGGACGGGCCGGGCACTTGACGCCGACGAACTTGGCCCCGGCCGCGGTCAGTTCGCGCCCGCGCCGGGTGCGGGCGAGGAAGCCGATCTGGAGGAGGTAGGGCTCGACGATGTCCTCCAGCGTGCCGGCATCCTCGTTCATGGTCGCGGCGACGGCTTCCAGGCCGACGGGCCCGCCGTTGTACGTGGCGCCGATCGTGCGCAGATACGCGCGGTCGAGTTCATCAAGACCGAGGGCGTCGACGCCTTCGAGCGTGAGGGCGGCGTCGACGACTTCGGGCGTCACCGAGCCGCCGGCCCGCACCTGGGCGAAGTCGCGCACGCGGCGGAGCAGGCGGTTGGCGACGCGCGGCGTGCCGCGGGAGCGGGTGGCGATCGACTCCATGGCCGGCTCGGCTGCCTCCAGCCCCAGCAGCCGGCAACTGCGGTGCAGGATCCGCAGCAGGTCGGCTGCGTCGTAGTACTTCAGGTGGTGCGTGATGCCGAAGCGGCTGCGCAGGGGCCCGCTGAGCAGGCCGGCGCGGGTTGTAGCGCCGATCAGCGTGAACGGTTGGCAGCGGATCTGCACGGTGCGCGCGCTCAGACCGCTGTCGAGCGTGACATCGATCCGGTAGTCCTCCATCGCCGGATAAATGAACTCCTCGACGGCCACCGGCAGGCGGTGGATCTCGTCGATGAACAGCACATCCCGCGCCTGGAGGCGGGTCAGGGCGCTGGCGAGATCGGTGCCGCGGGTCAGGGCCGGGCCGCTGGTGGCGTGCACGCTCGTGCCGAGTTCGTTGGCGATGACGTGGGCGAGGGTGGTCTTGCCGAGGCCGGGCGGGCCGTGGAGGAGGATGTGGTCCAGCGGCTCATCGCGCTGGCGGACGGCCTCGATGCCGATGCGCAGGCGCTCGGCGAGGTCGGGCTGGCCGATGTACTCATCCAGCCGGGCCGGTCGCAGGGCGTGATTGGCCGGCTCTTCATCCAGGTCGGTGCGGGCCGGGGAGATGAGGCGTTCCGTCGCCATGGGCCGAGTGTAGCGGATCGCGCAGCACAACGCCCCGGCGAGTGGCCGGGGCGCTGCGTGTCGCTTGCCGATCTGTTCAGCGCGTGGCTCCGGTGGCCGATGCCGCGGCGTCGCCCCGCCGTTCCGGTCGCTGCGGACGCTCGCCGGGCGATTCTTCCTGGCCTTCTTCCTGCGGGTTCAGCCACTCGGCCGGGCGCGGCAGCAGGCCGGGGGCGCAGGCGATGTTGTACGCGGTGACGGCGGCGCAGGTGGCGGACTGCACGAGGTACTCCTCGATGGCCTGATCGAGCCGGTCGCGCTGCGTGTGCCAGGCGTAGCGGTAATTGGCCCGGCCGACCTCATCCCAGAAGAAACCGGGGACCCGGGCGCGGACGAACGAAGCGTGGTCGCTGCCGCCGACGCTCATGTTGAACGTCTCCATCGTCTTGACGTTGACATCCAGGTGCTGGCCATCGGTTTCGCTGTAGAAGACGCCGTTGACTGGGGCGGTAGCCGCGGCCAGCCACGGGACCATGTCCGGCGTGCCGGTGATGCCGCCCTCGTAGTTGGTACCGCCATCATCGACGAAGACGGCGGAGATCTTCTCGATCTCGCCGGACGCCTGCAGTCGCTCGACATAGTCGCGCGAGCCCAGCAGCCCCTGCTCCTCGCCGGTCCAGAGGATGAAGCGGATGGTGCGCTTGGGCTTGGCCCCGACGGTGGCGAGGATGCGGGCGGCTTCCATGGTGACGCTGGAGCCGGTTCCGTTGTCCACCGTGCCCTGCGAGCCGGGGCCGTTCCATGAGTCGAGGTGTCCTGAGACGATCACCACCTCCTCGGGCTTCTCCGTGCCGCGGATCTCGCCGATGGTGTTGTACACCTTGATCGGGCCCTCGGTGAAGTGGTGGCGCAGATCGAAGCAGAGTTCGATCGCCTCGCCATCGAAGACGCGGGAGTTGATGTAGTCGTAGTCATCCCCGGTGACGTCGATGATGATGTCCTTCGGCAGGTCGTAATAGCTCAATTCGCGCCAGCCGCGCACGCTGGTGGTCCAGATGCGCTCATCGCGGCTGGTCGAGACAAAGCCGTTGATCCCGTCGAAGGCGATGCGCTCGAAGAGATCAAGGTCCTCGGGTTCGACCTCGCCGGCGGCGACCTTGGCCCGGGCCTCGGCAAGCTGCTGCGTGCGCCCGCTCATCGAGCCGCTGCTGCCGCGCACGCCGCGCTGGCGCTGCGGCGCCTGAAGGAGCACCCAGGCGCCCTTCAGCTTGTCCTTGACTGCCCAGTACTCATCCTCGTCGGCGGGCATCTTCACGACGTGGCCGCGCACCGGGCCGGCGGTGCCGGGGCTCCAGGCGAGGGTGGTGAACTGCAGTTCGCGCTGCGTGACCCACTCGGTGTACGGATTGCCCTCGTCATCGTCACGCTGGCGGGCCACGACGACCTTGCCCGAGGATGGCCCGCGGTCGAAGCGCACGCCGATCTCGCCCCATTCATCCAGGTGCACGTTGGTCAGGCCCCAGGCGCGGAACTGGTCGGCGACCCAGTTGTTGGCCTCCTCGACGTTCGAGGAGCCGGTGAGGCGGGGGCCGATTTCTTCGCACAGGTAGGTGAGGTGGTCCATCACCCGATTGCGCTGCGAGCCCTCCTCGATGATGGCGGCGATGGTCGCGGGCGCGCCCATGGTGACCTTGGGCACATCCACCTTCTCGCCATCGATGATGGCGTAGGCTGCGTCATCGGCCGGTCCGGCGAGGGCGAGGGTGGTCAGGCAGGCGCTGGCAAACGCGGCCAGCCCGAGCTTCGGGGCGTGGTGGCTCATATGGCTCTTCCTTCTTTCTGCGGCGCCGGGGCGCCTGCTCCGGCCCGATGATACCGGATTTCTCGGCCGGCGCTGCTCAGCCTGGCAGGTTCTTCTGCTTCCACAGGGCCTGTAGGCGGTCCGGGGCGATCGGCTCCCAGATGCGATCCTCCGGCAGGTTGATCCGGAGCACCTCCCCGGCCTCGGTGAACAGGGAGGTCTCCGGCGGGGCATCCTCGCTCTTGCGGGTCACCAGGGCCCAGCGGGCCGGCCCCTGCTCGATGCGCTGCAGGTCGGCCGAGCGGAACCGCACGGTGTTGGACTGCGAGGCGTAGGCGTAGAAGCCGTACTCGGCGCTGATGGGGCGGAGCGTCAGCAGCGTGGGCAGCAGCAGGGTCTCGAGCTGGCTGACGTAGCCCTCCTCGGGCAGTTCGGGCTGGTGGAACTTGGCCGCGCCGCCGGGAGGGGTCACGGTGACGGTCATCTGCCCACCCTCTTCGCGGACGCCCCGCTCTATATAAAGCTGGTGGGCCGCCTGCAGGGGCTTGAGGGCGGTCTTGAGCTCCCACGCCTCCCGCTGGCGATCGAGGGACATGAAGTAGCTGCCCGAGACGTCGATGATGGTCTGGCCGGGCTGGAGCAGGCGGAAGTCGAGCTGGACGATGTAGCCCTGCTCGTTCTCGACGGGCCCCCAGGTGCGCCGGGCGGCGCCGGGGTCGATCTCGCCGCGCTTGCCGATGCGGGCCCGGAAGCGGCGGTAACCCAGCTCGGTGGCGTCCGCGTCGGCGCCGGTCTCGGCCGGGATGTAGAGGCGCTCGAGGCGACCATCGAGGCGCTCGATGGCGACCTGGTAGTCCTCCTCGCTGAGGCCGGCGAGGAAGGTGGCCC
>JBICIE010000026.1:0-17088 GCA_043101635.1 Phycisphaerales bacterium JB039
GCCCGCTGCCTGACCGTCCGCGGCCGCCTGCTGATCCCGCAGGGGGAGTTCGAAGAGGCGGTCCAGGCCCTGCGCGACGCCGTGGACCGCGGCATGGCGAGCATCGATGTCCAGCGCCTGCTCGCCTCGGCCCAGATGCAACTGGGGCGCAGCAACGACGCCCTGCGGACGCTGCGCAGCGCCCTGGCGGCCGATCCGAGCAACTTCCGCACGATCATGCAGACGCTCGAGACGCTGCTCGCCCTCGGACGCTACGACGAAGCGCTGCGCCTGGCGCGAGAGTCCGAGTCGTACGCCGGCGTCAACGACGCATTCGTACACACGTGGCTGCAGCTCGAAGCGGAGGTCGGCGACATCGCACTGGCGCAGCGCCGGCGCGAGGAGATCCTGACAAATCGTCCGGAGGATCAGGCCAACCGGCTCGCCCTCGCGCAGATCTACGTCCAGCAGCGCGACAGACGGGCGCCGCAGCTCATCGAGCAGATCCGCGCCGAGAACGACTCGCTCGCCGCCGTCGATCTGCAGGCCCGCTGGCGGCTGTCGCAGGGCGACAACGACGGCGCCGCGGCCATCTACCGCCAGTACATCGACGGGCTCGACGAGGGCGACCGGGACAACGCCCTGAACGCCTACCTCGCGTTCTACCGCCTTGTCCGCTCGACCGGCGACACCGATGCGGCGATCGCCGTGCTGGAAGAGGCCAGAGCCGTTCAGGACCCGCAGATCATGCAGGCCGACTTCACGCTGGCCCGGCTGTACGCGGAACTGAGCCGGCCCGCTCAGGCCGCCGACGCCTACCAGCGCATCCTGGATGGCGGCGCCGCCGATGAGGATGGACTGCTGCGCCTGAGCCTCGCCGAGGCGAGCATCAGCGCGGGCGACGCCCAGAAGGCGATCAGCGTGCTCGATGCGCTGCCCGACCGCCTGCGCGCGTCGCCCGGCGCCGAGATCCTCCGCAGCGAGGCGATGCGCGCCATGGGAAGGACCGCCGACGCCGACCGCATGCTCGACGACGCCATCGCCCGCGCCCCGGACTACCCCGCCGGCTTCTACAAGCGCGCGGAACTGGCCCTGGCCGCCGTGCGCCAGGATGATGGCGCCATGTCCGGCGCCACCCGGACCGCGATGCTCAACGACGCGATTGCTGATCTGACCAGATCCATCGAACTGAGCCCGGCGTTCTGGCCGGCGCTGCAACTGCGGGCAGATGCGCACCTGATGGCCGGCCGCCTCGACGACGCCGTGCGCGACGTCGATCGGGCCGTCGCCGTCAACCCCGCCCTCGCCCCCATGCTGCTGCAGATCATCGACCGTCTGCTCTCCCAGGAGCGGTTCACCGACGCCGCTCGCGTCGCGGAGCAGGCGACCCGATCCCATCCCGAAGACTTTGCGCTGCTCCAGGCGATCGGCGACCGCTTCGTCGCGGCCGGGCGCAGCGCCGAGGCGATCGCCCTGTACAACACCGCGTGGAACGCCTCGCGCAACACGGCGATCGCCGCGCGCCTGGTGGAACTCACCCTTGGCCTGCCGTCACCCGATCTGCGCCGGGCGCGGGAAGTCATCAGCGATCCCGCCCTGAGCGTCGACGAGAGTCCGGCCCTGCTGATGCTGCGGGCCCGGCTCGAGAAGGCCGCCGGCCGCCCCCAGCAGATGCTCGCCGACGCCCGCAAGTCGCTGGAACTGGTCATCGACAAGCCCGAGGCCCTGCGCTTCTGGCTCGAAGGCAGCCAGAAGCTCTTCGACGAGAGCCAGCGGGCCGACTGGCTCCGCTTCATGGGCGAGGCCCAGCTCGGCCGCGCCCCTGACGGCTGGGGCTTCGCCCTGCTCGGCTCGATGCTCGTGCAGCGGCCCGACACCATCCAGCAGGGGATGGAACTGCTCGAACAGGTCGTCGAGACGTCGTCCGATCCGATCGCCGCCAGCGCGGCGGGGGGAGATCTCGGTTCCGCCTACTTCGCCCTGGGCCGCCACGAAGAGGCCGTCGCCGCATGGAAGCAGTCGCTGGAGCGACGGCCCAGCCCCGAGATTGCCAATAACATCGCCTTCACGCTCGCCGACGACCTCGGCCGGCCCGATGAGGCCCTGCCGTTCGCCCAGCAGGCGGTCGAGGGGCGGCCGACCGACCCCTCCATCCTCGACACCCTTGGGGTGGTGCAGACCCGCCTGGGCATGTATGAGGAGGCCGCAGGCACGCTCCAGGCCGCTCTGCAGTACGCCGGCCAGTCGCCCGAGCGGTCCGGCCCGGTGCTGATGCACCTGTCCCGCCTGGAGGCCCAGCGGGGCAACAAGACCGAGGCCGCCGAGTATCTCGAGCGGGCCAGGACGGCCCTGCAGGGCCCGTCCGGCGCCCGTTACCGGGAGACCCTCGAAGGCCTCCAGAAGCAGATCGACCAGCTTTGATAGGACCCTCCCAAGGCGCGGGGCCAATGGTCCGATTGGTGAAGATGATCCGGGCGGGCGCCCGGGAAGGCGGATGACCAATGACGATCGCTACCACAAACCGGATCGGCAGTCCCAACGGGGCGCCCCCGCCGCCTGCGCCACCCCCGCCCTCGGGTGCGGCCAGCGGCAGCTTCAACACCATCGATCCCATCCGGCTGCTGCGGAAATATCGGTCCTGGCTGGTGGTCGCCATGATCGTCGGCGCCGGGCTCGGCGCCGCCGGCCATTTCATCCTGCGCGAGGTCTACCCCATCTTCCGCTCCGCGGCGATCTTCCGCGTCTATCCGCCACGGGCCGACGTCACCGAGGGGACCCCGACCGGCGACGAGGAAGAACTGCAGATCTTCATGGCCACCGAGGCCCAGATCATGGTTTCCGAGCCGATTCTCCAGAAGGCCATGGAGGATCCCGGCGTGCCCAGGCAGGCGCAGACCTGGGCCAGGCGCTTCACCAAGTCGGGCCGCTTCTCGCCCATCGACGCGGCCATCGAACTGGAGAAGAAGATCAGCGCCCGGCCCATCTCCGGCACGGCCTTCGTCCGCCTCTCCATGGGATACACCGACCGGGAAGAGGTCGCATCCCTCGTCGGCTTCGTGCGCGAGGCCTACCTCCGCGATCTGACCCGGCGCGGCGGCGAGTTCACCGCCCAGGAGATCGAGGCGCTCGACCGCTCCATCAAGGACCTGACCGACGAGATCGGCCGGCTGCAGGCTGATCGCGACCGACTCGCCGCGGAGAACGAACTGGACGCCCTCGATGTCCGCGCCTCGGCCACGCGCTCCGAACTCGACCTGCTGCGGAGCCAGGTGGTGGTCGTCCGCACCGATCTGGTCTTGTATGCGACGCAGCTTCAGGAGATGCAGTTGCAGCTCGCCCGGCCCGGCGGCATCGAGTACTCCGACACCCTGCGCGACGGTGTCATCGCGATGCCGATCATGCAGTCGCTGCAGGCCCAGATCACCGGCCTGCAGACACAGCGCCGCGTGGCGCTCGAGCGGCTGGGGCCCGAGCATCGGGAGATCCGCAGCTACGACAACACGATCCTGGCCCTCCAGCAGCAGTACGAGCAGGAGATGCAGCGGCTGCTCCGCGAGCGCTTCGAAGTGATGCTGACTGTTTATGAGGACTACATCAAGACCCTGCAGGCGCAGGATGCCGACCTCCAGCAGCAGCTCGAGGAGTTGAGCCGCAAGCTCAATCAGCTCGTGGTCGTCCAGAATCAGCTCGTTGACATCGAGAATCTCATCGAGCAGAACACCGAACTGCTCACTGATTATCAGATTCGGCGCAAGAGCCTCGAGACCATGACGCGCCTGGACATCTCCGACCGCATCGTGCTGCACGCGCAGGAGCGCATCCCCGAGGTCATGGCCTTCCCCAAGCTCTACATCATGGTCCCCGCCGGCATCTTCCTGATCGGCGGCCTGTTCGCCGGCGCCATCGTGCTCTTCGAGACCATCGACCAGCGCGTCAAGAGCCCGGCCGATGTCGCTTTCATGGCCGGCGCCCGCGTCCTCGGCGTCATCCCCCACGCCGCCGAGGATCCCTCGCCGGTCAAAGCCCTTGAGACCGCCTACCGCGATCACCCCGCCGGCGTCACCGCCGAGTGCTACCGCCAGACCCGCGCCATCATGCTCAAGCAGTTGCGCCAGAGCGGGGCCCGCTCCGTCGCCATCATCCCCGCCATGCCCGGCTCCGGCGCCTCCACCGTCGCGGCCAACCTGGCCCAGGCCTTCGCCGCCAGCGACCTCAAGACGCTGCTGATCGACGCCAACTTCCGCCGCCCGCGCCAGCACGCCATCTTCGGCGCCGACGAGGCCCCGGGGCTCACTGACGTCATCTCGGGTGTCCGCCGCCTCGATGAGGCGGTCCGCCCGTCCGGCTTCGACGGCCTCGACCTGCTCACCGCCGGCGCCCCCGACCCGCGCCGCCAGGAGCGGCTGGCCACCGACGCCATGGCGCGCCTCATCGCCGCCGCCTCCGAGGCCTACGACTACGTCATCATCGATACCGCCCCCATCGTTGTCTCCGGCGACGCCATCAGCATGGCCAACAAGGTCGACGCCACCGTCCTGGTCACCCGGGCCTACAGCGAGAAGCGCGGCATGATCTCCCGCGTCCTGCGGGAACTGCACGAGCAGCCCGCCGAGACGCTCGGCGTCATCGTCAACGGCGTACGCTCCGCCGCCGGCGGATACCTCCGGCGCAACATCATCGCTACCCACAAGTACCAGAACGCCGCGGGCAAGGCCTGACCGCATCGCACAAGAGCCGGGATTGCAGTGGGCGCCGCACACCCGACACCACAACCCGCCGGCCGGCGACGCGCCCTGATCACCGGCGGCGCCGGCTTCATCGGGTCGCACCTCGCCGAGGCGCTGCTCGCCGCCCGCTGCGACGTCACCATCGTTGACAATCTCTCCACCGGCCGGCGCGAGAATCTCCCGCCCGGCGCCCGCTTCATCGAGGCCGATCTCGGCGCCTGGCTGCCCCGGGCGCCGTGCGACTACCACGAGGTGTACCACCTCGCCGCCGCCGTCGGTGTCAAGCTCGTCATCGACGACCCCATCACCGCCATCGAGCACAACGTCGGCGACACCGCCGCCCTCCTGCGCTGGGCCGCCGCCGCCGCGATCCCGCCCGCCGTCCTGGTCGCCTCCAGCAGCGAGGTCTACGGCAAGTCCGAGCGCGTGCCCTTCAGCGAGAACGACGACGTCACCTACGGCCCCACCAGCGTCGGACGCTGGTCCTACGCCTACGGCAAGGCCCTGGACGAGTACCTCGCCCTTGGCCACGCCAGCCGCGGCCTGCCGGTCGTCGTCGCCCGCTTCTTCAACACCGTCGGCCCGCGCCAGGTCGGGACCTACGGCATGGTCGTCCCCCGCTTCGTCGCCGCGGCCCTGCGCGGCGAGCCGCTGCGCGTCTTCGGCGATGGCGCCCAGTCCCGCTGCTTCTGCGATGTCCGCGATGTCGCCCCCGCCCTGCCCAGGCTGCTGCGGGCGCCGGCCGCCGCCGGGCGCGTCTTCAACGTCGGCTCCGACCGCTCCATCACGATCCAGGCCCTCGCCGAACTGGTCATCCGCCAGACCGGCTCCCGGTCCGGGATCATCCACGTCCCCTTCGAGCAGGCCTACGCCTCGGGCTTCGAGGACCTGCTCCGGCGCCAGCCCGATCTTGCCCGCATCCGCGAGGCGATAGGCTTCGCGCCGGCGATCCCGCTCGAGCAGACCATCCGTGACATCGCCGGCGCCGGAGTGGCCCAGACGTGAACCCCCCGAAGCCCCAGTTCCCCCCCGGTTCTGTCGAATCCGTCGCCGGCGCCGACGAGATCGGACGCCTGGCGATCTTTCACAGCTACATCTGGGTGCTGGTCATCGCCTTCGGCGTCACCATCATCGCCACCCCGCTGCTGCGCCGCCTGGCCATCGCCAACGGCATCATCGATCATCCTTCCGATCCCCGCAAGGTGCACCGGCTGCCGGTGGCCTATCTCGGCGGCGTCGCCGTCTTCCTGGGCATCATGGGCGGGATCTTCTTCAGCTACATCGCCACCGCGCTGGGGCCGCTGGCCCGCGTCTTTCCCACCGACTTCCTCTACGAAGGCGAGTTCCACGCGCCCGTCCCGATCTCGATTCTCCTCGGCCTCACCGTCATCATGTTCGTCGGCCTGCTCGACGACATCGTCGGCGTGCGCCCCGGTGTCAAGGTCGACGGACAGCTCGTCGCAGCCGCCGCCCTCGCGCTCGACGATGTCGGCGTCAACGTCGCCCGCGGCGTGCTGATGCCCGTCGCGCGCGCGCTGCACGCGCCGCTCCTCACGCTCGACGGCGTCGAGACGCTCGGCTTCATCATCCCGCTCGGCCCCGTTGACATCCCCGTCGACATCATCTACTGGTCCGGCGCCGCGGTGATCGCCATCTTCGTCCTCGGCGCCTGCAACGCCGCAAACCTCATCGATGGGCTCGATGGACTGCTGACCGGCACCACCGCCATCACCACCGCCGGACTGCTCATCGTCGCCCTGACGCTCGCCGTCCTCCAGCAGGAAGTTGATGGGCAGTCGGTCCTGGCCGACGGCCCGCGCGACGGCCAGCGCATCGTCCTGTGCATGGCGGTGCTCGGCGCCTGTCTCGGCTTCCTGCCGCACAACTTCAACCCCGCCACCATCTTCCTCGGCGACAGCGGCTCCCTCCTGCTCGGCTTTGCCACCATCGTCATCATCCTGACCCTCGGCGATACCGGCAAGACCGCCCTCGTGCTCGCCGGCCTCATCATGTTCGCCGTGCCGATCATCGACACCGTCCTCGCCATCGTCCGCCGAGCCCTGGCGAAGAAGTCGATCTCCGAGGCCGACGACCAGCACCTGCATCACATGCTCCAGCGGGCCCTCGGCGTCAAGGGGGCTGTCCTGGCGCTCTACGCCATCACCGGCGCGTTCACCGCCCTCGGCGTCGCGCTCAGCCTCAGCCGGGCCCGCGTCGTCTACGCACTCGCGCTCATCATCGCCTGCTACATCGCCGTCAGCGCCATCAAGATCGCCCGGCGCCAGCAGCTCGAAGCCTCGGTCGCCAACATCCGCGCCCGCCCGCGCAAGTCCGCCAAGCCGGTCAAGTCCGCCAAGGACGCCGGCGAGGCCGCCTGATCACCGCCGCCCCGCCACGCACACGATGAAGCTCTCCCCCAGTTCCTCCGCCCGCAGCGGCTGCGCGTAGGCGTTCTGCTGGTCGTCCTCGGCGTCCGGAAGCTGCGCGTACACCGCCGTCCCGGCAAACCCCGCCTCGACCATGGCGTCCCGCAGTTCCGGCACGCTCCACAGCCGCCACCGGTACACGAACGCGTCGCGCAGCTCCCCTTCGATCTCCCCGGCCCGGTCCACCCGGAAGTGCAGCACATCCGTCACCATCCCCGTCAGCGGATCCGCCTCCCGCTGCTCCCAGGTGTACCGGATCCGCCGACCGTCCGCCGTCCGGTGATACCGGTGCACATGCCCGACCACAAACGCGCTCTCGCCCCCGTAGGTGTCGCACACGAACACGCCCTCGGCGCGCAGCCGCCCCAGCGCATGGCGCAGATACCCCACCAGCTCCGCCCGCCCGTGCAGGTACCCGATCGAGAAGTTGCCCACGAACAGCACATCCACCGGCTCGGTCGCCTCGCGCACGTCGCCCTGCACGAGCGTCACGCCCTCGGCGCCCGCCGCCCGCCCCAGCGCCTCGCCATCCAGATCCACCGCCACCGCGCGCGCGCCGGGGGCCGAAGCCGCCCAGTAGCGGCTCAGCGCCGCCGTCCCGGCGAAATCCTCGCCCAGGATCTCCGGGCGCCGTCCATGGATCGCGCGCAGCAGCGCCGCGGCATGCCGCGGCGACTGCACCGTCAGCTCGTACAGCTCGTAGCGATCCATGGCGCCGATCGTACCACCCCGCGCGCACGCAAGCGGGCCGGATCCTCCGGCCCGCGCTCCACGCGATGCGAAGATCGGTCAGTCGTGCTTGCCCACCGCCGCGCCCCCGAGCCCCCCCGCCGTCAGTTCGAAGTTCGTCCGCAGGTGGAACCGCGCCGGCCCTGGATGCCGATGGGCGTAGAAGAGACGGAAGCTGTACCTCCGCCCGTCGGTCAGGTTCAGCCGATCCAGCTCCACGAACTGTCCCTCGCCCGCGCCGATCCCGCCCAGATCGATCACCAGCCTGTCGCCCACGAAGATCCAGCAGTCGTCCGATCCCTCGAACCAGATCGCCTGCCCCGCGCACGCCTGGTACGTGAACGTCGCCTGACCCTCGTAGGTGAAGTAGTAGTTGTGCGCCTGGCCCTCGTTGCCGTACAGCTTCCCATCGATCGGGAAGAACATGTCGTCGCGATACTCGAACGTGCCGTCGACCACGGACATCGAGATGTCGTGCGGCAGGCTCGAATTGACGCCCAGGATGTCTTCAAACCACTGCCCGAAGCTGTCGGCGCTGTCGATGGCGCCGCCGGGGCTGCCCGCCGTCCCGCGCTCGTCGTCTATGCTCGGACCGCAGCCGCTCGTCCGGCCCTCGATGTGCAGACCGGAAGTGTCGTGCAGGATGACGCTGCGCGCTGTCACCCCGCCGTACACGTCGCTGCCGCCCAGCAGGCGCACCGGAGCGTGCGGGCTGATGATCCGCCCGTGCACCTGGCTCGCCTGCTCGATGCGCAGGTCCTTGTGCGACAGGTAGTGGATACCGATACGCCCCGTGTCCTCTTCGGCGCCGATCACCGAGTCGTCCACCGAGCCGGCCCCCATGATGTACAGGTCCAGTTCCGCCCCCGGGGCGAGCAGGATCCGCGCCCCCGCCCGCAGCGTGAAGGCGCCATCCACCACGATCCGGCGCCGCCCCTCGATCTTCAGCGTGTGCAGGTCCGAAAGCTCGAAGTGGCGGCAGCGCAGGTCCTCGCTCAGCGTGGTCGTCCCGCCGCCGCGCTGGACGAACCGCGCCAGTTCGGCCCCGCCCAGCGCTGGAACCGCTACCGTCGGCATCGGCGAGCCCACCAGCCAGTCCGGCGCCCGCCCCGCGGCGTACGGGTCATACTGCCCCCGCGCCGAGTCGTAGCTGTCCACCACCGCGGCCGGGTTGATCTCCGGCGGCTCGGCAACCTCAATGATCAGCCGCCCCGCGTTCCACAGGTGCGGCGCGATCGGACGCCCGAGCCGGTCGCTCCACGGCTCCACAGCCTCGTAGCCCGCTCCGCTGAACACGGGCTTGCCGGTCCGCCCGGCCACCAGTTCGACGCTGCCCGGGAAGTGCCCCTGCCGCAGGTCCGGCCCGAAGTCCGGATGACCCGACTGGAAGTCGCGGATCACCCCGCGCAGCGACACGGCCGGGGCGCTCTCCTGGGCAAGCGCCGGCGTGGTCGCCACCAGCAGCGCACTCACTGCGCCCGCCAGTCGTCGATACGTCAGGTTACGGGACATGGTCGCCTCCCGTGGCAGTGGACCTGCTCAATTGGTGCCAAACGCAGGCCGCCGCGGCAAGACCGCCGGCAACTTGCCCAGCGTCCCGCGACGCTCCCGTCCGCCCAGCCGGCACAGACCGACCCGGACCGGCCGCGGGCGCACGACAGCGGGCCGGGAGAATCCCGGCCCGCCAGAGTGGCGCCGCGCGGCGGCATTGGCGCCGTCCGGCTCAGTCGTGAATCGGGTACGCCGCGATGCCCGTTTCAATCGGATCCGGCACGAGTTCGAACGTCGTCCGGAGATTGAACCGCGGTGTGCCGGTACTCCGGTGGGCGTACAGCAGGCGGAAGTCGTAGCTCTCGCCATCAACCAGATTCAGACGATCCACTTCGAACACCTGCCCCACGCCCGGCTCAACGCCACCAAGATCGATCACCAGGCGATCGTTGATGAAGATCCAGCAGTCGTCGGAGCCCTCAAAGAAGATCGTCTGCCCGACGCAGGCCTCATAGGTGAAGGTCGCCTTGACATCGAACGTGAAGTACTTGTTGTGGGCGTCCCCCTCGTTCCCGTACATCTTGCCGTCGATCGGATAGAAGGCGTCGTCCCGGTGCTCGTACCCGCTGCCCCAGTCGCGCATGACGACCGAGTGATATCGGCTCGAGTTGACGCCCAGTGCGTCGTGGAACCACTGCTCGAATGAGTCCGCGCTGGTGATGGCGCCGCCCCAGTCGCCGGCGATGCCTGCGGTATCCTCCACCACGATGCTGCACATGCTGGGCACGCCATCGATGTGCAGGGCCGACGAGTTGCTCAGGTCCAGCGAATGCGCCGTGACCTGCCCGAAGAAGTCACAGTTGTTGTCCATCTGGAACGGCGCGTTGGGGGAGATGACCGTTGCGTAGACATTCGTATGGTTGCGGACGATGAACGGCTCGGTCCCCAGGTTGTAGAAGATCAGCCGCCGGCAGTCGGTCGGATCCGAGCCGATCGTGCCGCCACCGGTGCCGGTCGCCTGCTCGATGCTCGCCGTGCCGCGGTAGTAGACACGCAGGCGCGCCCCGGGCAGCAGGATGAGGTTTGACGAGTTGTTCAGCTCGAAGTTGGTCTCGCACAGCACTCGAACGTCGCCGTCAATCTGCAGCGTGTGCCCGTTGCGCAAGCGGAACTCGTCGCAGTGAATATCCGTGCTGAGGGTCGAGATCTCCTTCTTGTCGCGAATGAACGAAGCCTGCCAGGGCACGCTCAGCGACGGCGCTGTCAGCGTCGGCATCGGCGAACCGGTCAGAAAGTCCGGTTCGGGACCCGGGTTCTTCGGGTCCGGGACAAACGGCCCGGCATAGGCGTCGAACGAGTCCACGTAGGACTTCTGATTGATCGATGGCGCCGACACGAGCTCCACCACCACGCGACCGGAGTTGTACATGTTCGGTGCGATCGGACGGCTCAGACGATCTCGCCACTGACTCACGGCCTCGAACCCGAACGCCGTGTACACGGGCTCACCGTCGCGCAGGATCAGATCGAGATTGTTGGGGAAGTGCCCGGTCGGAGCCACGCCGAAGTCCGGGTGGGCCGCAACGAAGTCGCGGATCGTCCCCCGCAGTGCGAAGGACGACTGCCCCAGGGCGCTGGTCGCCGCCGCGCCGACGAGCGCCAGCGCCAGGATCGTATTGGTCGGGCCGCGATTCATGTCATCTCCCTCCGAGCGCCGGCGCGCCCCTGTTTCTCTCACGGAACAAGACCGGCGCTCGTGCGCCAGTTCTCTCGGTTGCCGTCGCCAGCCGTGCTTAGTCCCGCCGGCCGGCCAGACTCAATCAGTCGAAGAACGAGCCCAGCGAAACGCTTGACTTGACCGGATCGGGCACCAGCGGGAAGTTGGTCCGCAGATTGAACAGACCCGGACCCGAGCGCCGCTGGGCGTAGTAGATCCGGAAGGTGTATGTGTCGCCGTCGGTGAGGCGCAGGCGATCCAGCTCCGCGAACTGGCCCGTGCCCGGCATGACGCCGCCGAGATCGATGACGAGCTTGTCATCGACGTAGATCCAGCAGTCGTCGGCGCCCTCGAACCAGATCGACTGGCCGGCGCACGCCTGGTAGGTGAAGGTCGCCGACGCCTCCCACGTGAAGTAGTAGTTGTGGGCCTCGCCCTCGTCGCCGTACAGCTTGCCGTCGATCGGCAGGAAGGTGTCGTCACTGTGCTCGTACTGTCCACCTGACTCGCGGAAGACCAGGTTCAAGTCACGGCTGGCGTTGATACCCGGCACATCGTTGAACCACTGCCTGAAGCTGTCGGCGCTGGTGATCGTGGCGCCCGCGCCGCCTGCGGCGCCGGCGGTGTCCTCGACAACGACGCTGCACAGACTCGGCACGCCGTCGATGTGGATCGCCGAGGAGTTGGCCGCGTCGATCGACTGGGCGATGACACTGCCGAAGAAGTCGGTGTTGTTGCTGATCTCCAGCGGCGCATTGGGCGACACCAGGCTGGCGTACACCATGTTGTGGTTGCGGATGACGAACGGGTCGGTCCCCAGGTTGAAGATCTCGATCGCCTTCGGGTCCTGGTAGGCCTCGTTCAGGCCCGAGGTCTGCTCGATGCGAGCGACGCCCTTCAGGTAAAGCTTGAGCGAGCCGCCGGGGCGGACCTGGATGGTCGCTTTGTTGTTCAGCTCGAAGTGATCCTCAACCAGGATCGTGACATCCCCGTCGATCTCGACCGTGTGACCCGTCCGGATGTTGAACTCATCGACGTGCAGATCGTCGGTCAGCACCGTCGTCTTCTTCTTGTCCCGGTAGAACAGCGGCTCGTGCGGCACGCTGAGCGTCGGCTCGGTGAGCACGGGCATCGGCGCCCCAACGTTGAAGGACACCGTCCCGGCGGTCGCGGGGTCGTACGGCCCCGCCGTCGAGTCATACGAGTCAGCATACGCCGAGCCCGAGAACATCGGCGCCGAAGCGAGATCGACGCTCACAGCGCCGGCGTTGTACATGTTCGGGGCGATCGGATGAGCCAGCCGGTCTCGCCACTGGTCATTGACTTCGAGCCCCGCGCCTGCAAAGGCCGGTGGCCCATCGTCGCTGAGCGAAAGAGCCACATTGCCGGCCACATGCCCCGTCGGCAGCCCCGGCCCGAAGTCCGGATGGCCGGCCCGGAAGTCCCGCACCGTCCCGCGCAGCACGAACGAGGACTGCCCCGCCGCGCTCGCAGCCACCGCGCCTATGAGCGCCGCGCTGAGGATCCCAGTTGTTCGCGTGCCGGTCATTGGTCAGTCTCCCATCAGGCGTCCGCCGCCCCCCGTCGTCCCAAAAGACAAGACCGGCGCGCGCTGCGCCGGTCTTCGGTTGCCGCGATCGACCGCGGCGCTTGCTCCCACTCGATGAGCGTGACAAACGACGGGCCGTCCCGCAACCACCCGGCGCCGGCGATCACCGGCGCCAGGCGTCACAGCCGTCACAGCCCGCCCACGACGCCGGGCCGGCACAGGCAGCCCCGCCGCGCCGGCGTCCCAAAAACGGGCCAGGCCGGCGCTGCGCCAGCGCCGGCCTGCCATCCCGCACTGCCCGCTTCGCTCGGTTCAGTCGCCCGCCAGAAATGGCGGCACAAGCACGTCGTAGGTCTGCACCGTCCGGCGCCGTCTCCCCGCCCGGCCACGGCTGGCGACGGCCCCGACTGCTGCCGGTCGCATCGCGCAGCCGCGGCCGCCGGCAGCTTCGCACGCCCAGATCAGCCAGGCCCGCCAGAGGTCCGCTGCCAGTCGCACGGTGGTCATCTCTCGCATCACTCCGGTAAGGGCCGCGTCGGTCGCCTGGAGAGATGCTCACATACCGCCGCCGGCCCGACCAGCCGCGCACGCGCAAGCCCCGGCCATCGCACCGGTGGGGTAATGCGGGTAAGGCAAGAGCGCCGGTTCCCGGACGATGGACGGCCAGCGCCGGCTCAGGCCATCCGAACCCACCGCAGCAGCGTCTTGAGGTTCGGCGGCTTGCCGAACATCAGCAGGCCGACGCGGAAGACCTTCGCGGCCAGCCACATCGCCCCCACCGCCGTCGCCGCGCCGATGACGATCGACAACCCCACCTGCCAGAGGGGCGGCGGGCTGGTCGAGGCCACCCGCAGCATCATCGCGAACGGGTTGATCGGCGGGATGAAGCTGCACGCCACCGAGAACGCCGAGTCCGGGTTCCGCGAGATCGGCAGGAACAGCAGGTACGGGATCATGAACACGATCATGATCGGCCCCAGCAGGCTCTGGGCCTCGCGCAGCTCGTTGACCGCCGCCCCGATCGCCGCCATCAGCGACGCGATCGTCAGATAGCTGATGAAGAAGAACACGATCATCACCGCCAGCGCCAGCGGCTCCAGCAGGTCCATCACCGCGAACACCGCAAGGCTGCCGACGCCCAGCCCGCCGTACGCCCCGATCAGCAGCAGCCCGACCAGAAGCTGCCCGAGGATCTTCCCCCCCATCAGCTCCATCGGGCTCACGGCGCTGAGCAGCACCTCCACGACGCGGCTGGACTTCTCCTCGATGACGGTCGTCATCAGGAACTGCCCCCCCATCATCGAACTCATCAGCAGCAGGATCATGTAGGCAAACGGCAGCATCAGGTTCAGCGCCTCGTTGGAGCGCCGCTCGCCCGTCTCGCTGACCTCGCGCGTCTCGGCGCCGGCCAGGCGCGTCATCGCCGAGACCTCTGCCACATCCAGGCCCGCCCCTTCGATGCGGGCGTCGATGATCGCGTCGCGCACCGTCCGTCGCAGTTCGCTGATCACCCGATCGTCCTGCTTCGGGCGCAGAAACAACTGATACGCCCCGAACTCGGCCTCTCCCTGGGCCCGCTCGACGGCGTCGGCCGCAATCTTCACCAGCGCCAGTCGCGGCGCCGGCCCCTCGCCCGCGGGCGCTTCCCACAGCGCCTGCTTGGCCGCCTCGACATCGGTATCCGCCGGCAGTTCCACGACCGTGATGTCCGGCGCTTCTCCAAGCGCCATCTGCATTGCCGCATCCATCTGCTGCTGCGCCTGCGCCGGGGCCCCGACCCCCTCCATCGCCTCCTTCGTCACCTGCTGCAACTGCTCGACATCCGCGGCGTGACGCTGCGTCACCTGCTCCGGCGCCCAGGCCTCCCTGATCCGGCCCGCCACCTGGCCGGTCGGATCGATCACCGCCAGTTCACCCGCCACCTTCGGCGCCGGTCCGCCGATCAGCACCGGCATCAGCACCGCCATGATCGCCAGCACCACCAGCGGCATTGCCATGCCGATGATGAACCCCTTGGTCAGCGCGGTCGACACGAACTCCCGCCGCGCCACGTGCAGGATCTTGGCGCCGCTCACCGGGCCACCTCCGCCGCGGTCGGCTCGTGCAGCGCATCGCGCACCTGGGCCGCCGTGACCCTCGCGCCCTCCGTCACCTTCTCGACGAAGATGTCCTCCAGCGTCGGCCGGCGCAGCTCCAGCCGGGCCGGCGCCACCGCCGCGGCCAGCCCTCGCATGACCGCCCCGGTATCCGCCCCCGGCGCCAGCGTCACCTCCGCCTGCGCTCCATCCCGGGCCACGCCCGCAACCCCCGCAACAGCCTCCAGCGGCGCCAGGTCCGCCCCCGGCGCCAGCGGCTCGAACACGATCGCGCTGGCGTCGTAGCGGGCCCGCAGGGCGTCGATCGGGTCGTCCAGCACCTTCTCGCCCTTGTTGATCATCACCACGTGATCGCAGATCGCCTCCGCCTGCGACATCACGTGCGTCGAGAAGATCACCGTCACGCCCTGGCGCTGCTGCTGCTCCTGGATCATGTTCCGCATCAGACGCATGTTGATCGGATCCAGCCCGCTGAACGGCTCATCCAGGATCAAGAGGTCCGGCTCGTGGATGATCGCCGCCAGGAACTGCACCTTCTGCTGCATGCCCTTGCTCAACTCCTCGCACCGGCGGCGCTGCACATCTGGCAGTTCGACGCGCTCCAGCCATTCCCCGATCCGCGGGCGCAGCCCGCTGCCGCTGACGCCCTTGAGCCGGGCCATGTACTCCAGAAACGCCCCCACCTTCATCTTGCGATAGACGCCCCGCTCCTCCGGCAGGTAGCCGATCCGGTCCTTGCTCTCGACCGCCGACTTGCGGCCCAGCACCTCGATCCGCCCCTCATCCGGGAACAGGATCGACATGATCATCCGGATCGTGGTGCTCTTGCCGGCGCCGTTGGGGCCCAGAAAGCCGTACAGGCTCCCCTCCGGGATCGCCAGGTCCATCGAGCGCACCGCCACCTTCTGCCCGAAGGTCTTGCGCACGCCCTGCAGTCGGATCGCATCCGCCATGGGGCCGATGGTAGGGAGAGCGGGCGCGCCGCGGCGCACGGGGCGGAGAGCCACGCTCCTATCCTCCAGCGTGCTGCACGGCCTGCCCCAAACCGTCATCGACAAGCTCGAGGAGCTGGACGCCACCTGCCGCGAACTGGACACCCAACTCCAGGACCCGGCCGTCCTCTCCGACCACCGCAAGGTCCGCGACCTCTCCATCCGCAAGGCCGCCATCGAGCCCGTCGTCGCCGACTTCCGGCGCCTCCGCGCCATCCGCGATGAGGCGATCGAACTGGAACTGGCAGTCGAAGCCGCCAACGACCCGGAACTGGCAGAGCTGGCCAAAGACGAACTGCCTCGCCTGCGTGATGAGGCCGACGCCCTCGCCGAGCGCGTCAAGAGCCGGCTCGTCACCGCCGAGGATCGCAAAGTCGGCTCGGTCATCATGGAAATCCGGGCCGGGACCGGCGGCGATGAGGCCGGCCTCTGGGCCCGCGACCTGCTGACCATGTACGAGCGATACGCGGCGCGCAAGGGCTGGGACTTCGAGGCGCTCGACATGACCGAGGACGATGGCGTCGGCGGCGTGCGGGCGGCGGTGGTCAACATCCGCGGCGAGGGCGTCTGGAGCGAACTGGGCTTCGAGGCCGGCGTGCACTCGGTCAAGCGCGTGCCGGCGACCGAGAGCCAGGGGCGCATCCACACCTCTACCGCGACCGTCGCCGTGCTGCCCGAGCCCGAGGAGGTCGAGGTCAACATCGACTGGGCCAACGATGTGGAGGAGAACATCACCACCGCCCAGGGCCCCGGCGGCCAGAACGTCAACAAGGTCGCCACCGCCGTGCGCCTGTTCCACAAGCCCACCGGCATCGAAGTGCGCATGCAGGAGTCCAAGAGCCAGCGCCAGAACCGCGAGAAGGCTCGGCGCCTGCTCATGGCCCGCGTGCACGAGGTGGAGCGCGAGAAGGCCGAATCGGAGCGCTCGGCCGACCGTCGCACCCAGATCGGCGCCGCGGCACGCAGCGAGAAGATCCGCGTGTACCGCTACCAGGAGGGCATCGTCGCGGATCAGCGCCTGGATGAGAAGTACCAGCTTCGCGCGGTGCTGGAGGGGGACATGGGACCGATGATCGAGGCGCTGCTGGAGCAGGAGACGGCTCGGCGGCTGGCGGCGCTCTGAATGGCCTGGGCAGGTCGGCGCCCCGTGCCGACACTCCTGGCGTCACGGGCGCGTGAACAGCGCCGCGCATGAGGGCGCGGTTGTCATGTGCGCTTGAGGGAGGAGGCTCGGGAGGAGGGGAAGCCCCCCACGGAGTGGGGGGGTACCCAGGAGTGGGGGCACGCAGGTCAGGGCGCGCGTGGGAAGGCGCCGGGGCGGTGGAGGCCGCGGGGGGATCCGTTTGTTGCGGTGGCGGCGCGCGCTGGGGGGTGGGGCAGGA
>JBICIE010000027.1:0-6031 GCA_043101635.1 Phycisphaerales bacterium JB039
TGGAGGAAGGCCCGCCCCACGAGGGCAGGCCTTCCTCCAGGCAGCCTTCCCCACCGTCATGACAACGTGGACCGGCCACGCCGAACTGCTGGAGATCCGGTCGAGCAACTTCGCCCCGCCGTTCATGCACGCCGACGCCGTCACCACCGCAACACCGCTCGGCGCGCTCAAGTTCGACGGTCAGGGCACGCCACTCATCGACCTGCTCACCGGCAACATCAGCGGCTCGCTCGGCGAGACCAGCGCTCTGCTCATCATCATCTGCGGCATCATCCTTGCCCTGCGCCGATCCTTCGACTGGCGCATCCCGGTCAGCATGCTGCTGGCCGTCGCCGTCGCTTCCGGCGCGCTCTGGCTCATCGATCGCGGCGCCTATCCCAATCCGCTGTTCATGCTCTTCTCCGGCGGCCTGCTCTTCGGCGCCGTCTACATGGCCACCGATCCGGTCACCAGCCCGATCTCGCCCCGTGGCGCATGGATCTTCGGCGCCGGCGCCGGCCTGCTGGTCGTGCTCATCCGCCTCTTCGGCGGGCTGCCCGAAGGCGTCATGTACGCCATCCTGCTCATGAACGCCGCCACGCCGCTGATCGAGCGCATCGCTCAGCCGCGCGCCCTCGGCCGCACGCGCAGAGGGAGGCCCGCCGCATGACCTCCCTCCCCCAGACACTCCCGGCGCCTGAGCCCAGCGGCTTCCGGCTCGTCTTCACGCTGGCGATGGCAGGCCTGCTCAGCGGTCTGGCGATCGTCGGGGCCTACGAGTGGACGCTGCCGATCATCGAGGCCAACAACGCCGCCGCACTGCGCCGCGCTGTGTTCAAGGTCGTGCCTGGATCCGAGCAGATGCAGGGGCTCATCCTCGCCGATGGCGCCGCCCGGCCCGCCGGACCGGACGAGACCGCCGACGTCTACGCCGCCTACAGCGCAGAGGGCGCCTTCATCGGCTACGCCATCGCCGCCGAGGGCGCCGGATTCCAGGACACCATCCGCCTGCTCTACGGCTACGACCCCGGCGCACGCCAGATCATCGGCATGGAGATCCTCGAAAGCCGCGAGACCCCCGGCCTCGGCGACAAGATCTACAAGGACGCCCACTTCGTCGGCAACTTCGACGCCCTCGCCGTCGACCCGCCCATCGTCGCCGTGAAGGCCGGCGAGAAGTCGGCGCCCAACGAAGTCGACGCCATCACCGGCGCCACCATCTCTTCCAAGGCCGTCGTCCGCATCATCGGGGGCGCAAACGACCGCTGGCTCCAGTTGCTGCCGGCGCCGGGCGCCGTGCCCCCGCTGGCCGCGCCCCCGCAAGGAGGCGCCCCATGACAGCCATCGGCCAGTCAGGACCGCCGGGTGTCGAGCAGATGCAGCGCGAGTTCATCAAGGGAATCTGGAAGGAGAACCCCGTCTTCGTCCAGGTCCTCGGCATGTGCCCCATGCTCGCCGTGACCAACACCGCCATCAACGGTCTGGCCATGGGGCTCGCGACCACGTTCGTCCTCATCGGCTCCAGCGCGCTGGTCTCGCTGCTGCGGTCATACATACCCAAGCAGGTGCGCATCAGCGCCTACATCATCATCATCGCGACCTTCGTCACCGTCGTCGACATGCTGCTCAAGGCCGCCGCGCCCGCCATCCACAAGGAACTCGGCGCCTTCATCGCCCTCATCGTCGTCAACTGCCTGATCCTCGGTCGCCAGGAAGCCTTCGCCTCGAAGAACCGCACCCGCGACGCCGTCGCCGACGCCGCCGGCATGTCCCTCGGCTTCACCATCGCGCTGATCATGCTCGGCGCCGTCCGGGAGATCCTCGGCAGCGGCTCGCTCTTTGCCATCGATCTCTTCGGTCCCAGGTTCGAACCCTGGGTCATCATGATCCTGCCGCCCGGCGGCTTCCTCATGCTCGGACTGCTGCTGCTCGCCTTCGCCGTCATCAAGGAGCAGCGCCTGAAACTCGCCGCGGTCCTCGCCGACGAGGAGACCGGCGATGCATGAGAGCCTGCTGTACATCTTCATCAGCGCCCTGGTCATCAACAACTTCACGCTGGCCTACTTCCTCGGCCTGTGCCCCTTCTTCGGCGTCTCGGGACGCCTCGCCACCGCCTTCCGCCTCGGTCTGGCCACCATCTTCGTCATGCTGATCACCTCGCTGTGCGCCACCTTCCTCAACACCTTCATCCTGCCCCACGCCCCCTACCTGCGCCTCATCAGCTTCATCGTCGTCATCGCCTCGACCGTGCAATTCGTCGAGATGGTCATCAAGAAGGTCAGCCCGATGCTCTTCCGGGCCCTGGGCATCTTCCTCCCGCTGATCACGACCAACTGCGCCATCCTCGCCCTCGCCCTCTTCCAGACCAGCCGCGAGTACGGCCTCATCGAGGGTGTCGTCTTCAGCCTCGGCGCCGGCGGCGGATTTACCCTCGCCCTCGTCCTCATCGCCGGCCTGCGTGAGCAGGCCGAACTCTCGAGCGTCCCGCACGTGATGAAGGGCACCGCCCTGACAATGATCATCGCGGGCCTGCTCTCGCTGGCCTTCATGGGCTTCGCCGGCCTCTTCGCGGGAGGCGCCTGACATGACCCCAGGACACCCATGACCGAGGCCGTCGCCATCCTGTCCCTCGCACTGCTCTGCGCCTGCTGGGTCCTCTTCCAGCGCTGGATCGCCCGGCTCGATCCCCAGACCCCCGGCATCGACCGCTCCTGCTCCGGCTGTCCGAACAACGGCGCCTGTCACAGCGCCGGAACCTGCGCCCAGGAGCGACCGCTCGAAGCGCCCCGGCCGGAGCCCGGCCGTTGAAGCCGCTGCGCCGCGCTGGCGTCGCGCTCGCAGGGGCTGCCGTGGTCGTCGCCCTCTGGGCCATCGTCCGATCGATCGGCCCATCGCAGTGGGCCCAGGTGCGCTGCGAGCACATGGCGACCACGATCACGGTCACCGCCCCCGCCGGCCGCGCCGAGCAGGCCGGCTCCATCGTCTCGGATGTCTTCGAGCGCATCGATCTGATGATGAGCGAGTGGAAGCCCGGCTCCCCCCTCACCGCAATCAACAACGCCGCCGGCCAGCGCCCCGTCGAAACGCCAACAGAACTGTTCAACCTCATCACCCTCGGCATCCAGCTCGGCGACGCCACCGCCGGCGCATTCGACATCACCTGGGCCGCCCTCTGGGGCCTCTGGGACTTCAAGGCGCAGCCGCCCGTCCTCCCCGACCCCGCCGAGATCGAAGCCCGCCTCGCCCTCGTCGATTACCGCCGCATTCAACTCGATCCCGAGGCTCGAACCGTCTTCCTCCCCGACACCGGCATGCTCATCGGCCTCGGCGCCATCGCCAAGGGCTACGCCCTCGATGTCGCCGCCGGCGAACTGCGCGCTGTCGGCATCGACGACTTCCTCATCGTCGCCGGCGGCCAGGTCTACGCCGCAGGCGACCGCGACGGACGGCCCTGGCGCATCGGCGTGCGCGACCCGCGCGCCGGCCCCGCCGACCTCATCGCCACGATCGAACTCCGCGACGGCTCCGCCTCCACCAGCGGCGACTACGAGCAGTTCTTCATCCTCGACGGCCAGCGCCACCACCACATCCTCGACCCGCGCACCGGCTGGCCGAGCAGCGCGGCGCGCAGCGCCACCGTCATCGCCTCCAGCGCTGCGCTCGCAGACGCCCTCTCCACGGCGCTCATGGTGCTCGGCCCAGACCGGGGCGCCGCCGTCGTCGAGCGGTACGGCGTCTGGGCCGCCGTCATCGATCCCGAGGGCGAACTTTCCACGCTCGGCCCCCTGCGACCCCCCGCTCTGTCCTTCCAGCTCGATCCAGCCCCGGCCCCGTAGCTGGCCCGGCGCTCCGTGAAGGTCGTCAGCGGCCGCCGAAACGCCAATAATCACGCCCCAGCGACCCGCACCCGGAACCTCTCCTTGACCGCGCTGCCCACCGAAACCACGCTTCCCCGCCACTCCATGCCCGTGCGATGGATTCTTGCGGTCCTCGGGACGGTCTGCGTCGCCATCGGCGCCGTCGGCGTCATCCTGCCCGGCCTGCCCACCACCATCTTCCTGATCATCGCCTGCTGGTGCTTCACGCGAAGCTGCCCCTGGCTGGAGCGCAAGCTCATACGCGAAAACCCCCTCTTCCGACCCTTCCTTCGCTTCCTCCAGCCCGGCGCCGGTATGCCCCGCCGGCTGCGCCTGACCATCATCGCGATCATGTGGATCGCCATCGGCGCCAGCGCCTGGGCCTTCGCGACCCGCGCTGACCAGGCCCTGCTCATGCCCGCCATCCTCGTCGGCTGCGGCATGGTCGGCTCGGTCGTGATCTACCGCATCCGCCCGCGCCCCGCCCCGTCTGCCGCCTGAAGCGGCGCCGCACGCGCAGGTCAAGCTTCCTCGCCGAAGAACCGCCGATGGTGCGCCAGGATCGCCGCCGCGATCTGCTCCACCGGCTCCAGGTCCCACTGCCCCGGCTCGAACGTCCCGCCCAGGATCAGCGCATCCTCGCGCGGAAACAGGTACGAGTACCCGTCATGCACGCAATACCCCAGCCGCTGCGGGCGCAGGTGCACCAGAACCCCGCGCGCCGGGTACATCGCCTCATCACCGAACAGCAGCCCCGCCGCCATCCCCAGGCAGTTCACGACCACCGGCTCGGCCAGCCCCGCGATCTCGGCCGGGCGCTCGAAGCGGCGCTCCACCATCCGCCCCCCGAGCCGCTCCACCTCCGCCCGCAGCACCGACAGATACCGCGGCGTGTGGATGAAGTCCGTCTCGTACACCCGCCCGCTCCGCGCCGGCCCGGCCAGCGGCAGCCGATCCAGCCGCCGCGGCTGGTCGATCGCCCCGATCGCCACGAACTCGTCCGCCGGCGGCGCCCCCTCCGGCTCATACACCGCCAGCCGCTCGACGCCCCATCGCGCGCGGTCCATCGACGCAAACGCCCGCTTTGAGCGCGCAATGATGTCCCGGAACCGCGCCACCTCGGCCTCGGTCGAACCGAACTCGATGCCCGTCGGCAGCCACAGCGCCCCTGCCAGCGCGCTGGTCGTCGCGCCCCCCGCCCGCTCCGCGTAGATCACGACCCGCCGCCCGCGCTGAAGCAGTTCCAGCGCCGTCGTCAGCCCGGCCACGCCCGCGCCCGCAATCGCGATCGGCCCCTCGCCAGCCGCCTCCTCCGCCAGGTCGGCCGCCAGTTGCGCGCACCCCGGCGCGATGGTCACCCCGCATCCCCCGTGCCCGTAGTTGTGCACGACCGCCTTGAGCGCGCCCCCTGCCTCCAGCCGCTCCGGCTCCAGGCGCAGCCCCCCGCGCCGGCACGGGCGCAGGCCCGCAACCACCCGGAGCACATCATCATCGCCCAGCGTCGGTCGCGGCAGGCTCATCCCTGAGCGTAGATGCCCCGAGCACCCCGCTCCGCGCCGGCTTCCTGTTCCCTCAGCACCCCGCGCTGAAGATGTTCTGGTACGCCAGGAAGTCGAAGAAATCCAGGAACCCGTCCCCCGAGAAGTCCGCCAGCGGGTCCCCGACCCCGAAGATGTTCAGAAACTCCAGATAGTCGAAGATCGTCAGCGCTCCATCTCCGTCGAGGTCGGGCCGGCATGTCACCAGGCGCACATCATCGAAGTTCGTCTGCGTCGGCCCGCCGAGACGCACGCGCATGGGCTGGCCCACCAGCGGGTCGCCGACTGCCGCCGAGTAATCCAGCGCCACGACCCGGTAAGAGCCCGGCGGAATCACCGCCGCCAGCCGCCCGTCGTCCTCTGCGACCACGGTGTCGCCGGCCAGCAGTTGCACCAGGTAGTCGCGCCCATAGAAGGTCGGTCGGTGTACGACATCCACCAGCAGCGTGTAGCGCACCTCCGCCCGCACCTGTTCCGCCAGCGTCTGTTCCACCAGCCCGTTGTTCAGGTACAGCACCTGCTTGTCTCGCGGGGCTGTGTACCCCCAACTGGACTCCGTTGGATGGAAGACGCCCGCCACGCCCTCCAGGTGCGTCCATCCATCCGGCGCCGAAGTCGTAAAGCCGGCCGGTGGCTGCGCCGGCTCCTCGAACCCAC
>JBICIE010000028.1:0-16825 GCA_043101635.1 Phycisphaerales bacterium JB039
TCAATCTACCACTTCTTCATGTTCGCTTTGCGCTGTTCGCTTTTCGCTTTCCCTTCCGGGCAGCCAGCGGCGAACTCGTTCTGGAAGCACAGGAAGTCGAAGAAGTCCAGCGAGCCGGTGCCGTCGCAGTCTGCGTAGGCACCGGCTCGCTGGACTTCTTCGACTTCCTGTGCTTCCAGAACGAGTTCGCCGCTGGCTGCCCGTAAGGGAAAGCGAAAAGCGAACAGCGCAAAGCGAACATGAAGAAGTGGTAGATTGAGAAGCCCCGGGCGGTCGCCCGGGGCTTTTTTGTGGGGCGCCGGGCGGGAGCCGGGAAGCAAACCCAAAGGCGACTTTTGCATCGGGATCTGATATCCTGTCATGGCGGCCGGCGAGCGCGCGGGCCGCCGGCGGCGCCGGGCGAAGCAGGCGCCGGCCGTTTGAGGGAATGCTCGCGTTTTCGCATTATGTAAGGGAGAAGGCCATGAGACGCATCGTGACATTGCTTGCGGTTTCGGGGCTGGCGCTGCCGGCGCTGGCGGACATCGGCGATCCGTGCGAGAACTTCGTGACCCAGACCATCACGAGAGACAACCGCTCGCTCGGCATCGAGTACGCCTGGGGCTATTTCTGGGTCACCGGCGCCGGCGTCGGTGGCTCTGGCCCGGAGTTCCAGAGGATCTACCAGTTCGACGGGTGCTGGAACCTGATCGAGACGTATCCGCAGCAGACGACGTCAGAGATCTGGGGCGGCCGCGACCCGGCGGCCGTCGAGGATGAGAACCTGCTGTACATCGGCACCGACCTGGGCGAGTGGTCGATCTACACGTACGACCCGGCCACGGAGCGGCTGGACACGACGCAGACGGTGACGGAGTTCACGTTCCTGGCCAACACGATCCGGGCGCTGGCCTATCGCCCGAGCAGCGACTCGTTCTTCACCAAGGACTTCGGCGGGGGGATCTCCGAGCTTGATCGCACCGGCTTCGAACTGGATTTCTGGTCGCTGCCGGATGTGTCCGCTTATGGCGCCGCGTACGACCCGCTGAACGACACGATCTGGTTCAACGCGTACTGCGGCGATCCGTGCATTGCCGCCGGAAATGGAACGACGCTGTTCGAGTGGGACCCTGATCTGGGCGATGTCACCGGGCGCATCATTGACATGCAGGATCCCAAGTACGCTCCGGACCGCTACCGGACATGGATCCCCGGCGGTCTTGACGCCTGGGTCGAGGGCGACCAGCTCGTCTTCGTCGCGCACAACCAGGGCGACCCGCGCGACTTCGCCATCGTCCTGCTGGGCGATGGCACGGGCGGGTGCCCGGAGCTGTGCCCGACCGACTGCTACGCCGACTGCGATGAGTCGGGCTCGCTGGACTTCTTCGACTTCCTGTGCTTCCAGAACGCGTTTGCGGGGGGCGATCCATACGCCGACTGCGACGGCTCGGGCTCGCTGGACTTCTTCGACTTCCTGTGCTTCCAGAACGAGTTCGCCGCGGGCTGCCCGTGAGGGAGAGCGAGAATAAAGCACAAAGCAGCAAAGCACAAAGCACACATGAAGTAGCGTGAAGAGAGCCCCGGGCGCGTTCCCCGGGGCTTCTTTTGGGTTGGGGCGGGGGCGCCGGATCGGGTATGCTGGGGCGGAGGAGACAGCCATGAACCGGGTCATGCTTGTGGGCGTGGGGGCGGGGGCGATCTGTGGCGCGGCGCTGGGGCAGACGACGCTGCGGGTGCCGTCGCAGTACGCGACGATTCAGCTTGCGATTGACGCCGCGGCGGCGGGGGACACGGTGCTGGTGGCGCCGGGGGTGTACAGCGGGCGCGCAGCGCAGGAGATCCGGTTCCGGGGCAAGGCGATCACGGTGCGGTCGGAGGCGGGCGCCGCGGCGACGACGCTGGACAACGGGCGCACCGGGACGGTGGTGGTGTTCGACGGCGCCGAGCCGCGGGAAGCGGTGCTGGAGGGCTTCACGATTACGGGGGCGACGCGCAGCGGGATCCTGGTGACGCAGTCGAGCCCGACGATTCGCAACTGCGTGATCGAGGACTGCTGGAACGGCCTGTTCGGCGGCGGCGTGCAGGTCGAGCAGGGGGCGGATGTGCGCCTGATCGGATGCGTGATCGACCGCAACCTCGCCGGGCAGGGCGGCGCCGTGAACGTGTGGGAGGGGGCGCGGGCGACGCTGGAGGGGTGCACGCTGTCGAACAACCGGGTGGACATCACCGGCGGCGCCGGGCTGATGGCCGACCTGGGGTCCGAGGTGACGATGATCGGGTGCCTGGTGACGGGGAAC
The DNA here is from genome assembly GCA_043101635.1 of Phycisphaerales bacterium JB039. Taxonomy (GTDB): domain Bacteria; phylum Planctomycetota; class Phycisphaerae; order Phycisphaerales; family UBA1924; genus CAYMJK01. The sequence goes on from JBICIE010000028.1 coordinate 2,277, forward strand.
CAGGCGATCGGGTTTGCGGGGTCGAGCGCCGGGGTGCGGGTTGCGCGAGACAGCGAGGGGATGCTGATCAACTGCATCGTGGCGGGTAACACGGCGAGCGGGGCCAGCGGTGGGGTGTCGTTCACCAACAGCGGCGCAGGCGCGGTGATCAACTGCACGATCGCGGACAACATCGCGCCGTCAGGCGGCGCGGGGCTGCTGGTGACGACGACCGGCCCGGAGGTGCGCATCGAGAACACGATTCTGTGGGGCAACGCGCCGGACGCCATCCGGCTGGACGCCGGCGAACTGACGGTGCGCTACAGCGTGGTCGAGTTCGGCTGGCCGGGCGAGGGCAACCAGAGCGAGAATCCCTTGTTCGTAGCGCCGGGATCGGGGGACTACGCGCTGCGGGATGTGTCGGCGGCGATTGACGCAGGGGACAACGGGGCCGTGCCGACGGGCGTTCTGACCGACTTTGCGGGAGCTGCGCGATTCGTGGACGATCCGGTGGCGCCGGACACAGGCGTTGCCGGCGGCGCCGGCGGGGCGCGCATTGTGGATGTGGGGGCGCTGGAGCGCCAAGTCGACGGCTGCTACGCCGACTGCGACGGGTCGGGGGCGCTGGATTTCTTTGACTTCCTGTGCTTCCAGAACGCGTTCGACGCCGGCGATCCGTATGCGGACTGCGACGGGTCGGGGGCGCTGGACTTCTTTGACTTCTTGTGCTTTCAGAACGCGTTCGATGCGGGGTGCCCGTAGAGGCCCGTAGAGGGAAATGACCAAAGTGACAAACCGGTCCGTCGTGCAACTCGGCGAATTGCGCTACCGGGCCGGCTCCAGCACCACCGGCGCCGCGGCCCACAGGCCCACCGCGTCGGCCCCCGCGCCCCACCACAGGATCGCGTCGGCAGAAACCGGCCCGTCCAGCCACAGCGGAGACTCCAGCGCCTCCAGCGCCGGCGTCGAACCGCAGCGCACCGAAAGCTGATCCAGCAGCCGCTCCAGCGACGCCTCGGTCAGCGCAAAGCTCGCGATATAGCTGCGCCCGATGCGCTGCGGCGCCATGCGCGGCCCGATCACCTCCGGCCCATGCGCCGCCGGCGCCGGCTCCGAGCCCGCCGCCATCGCGCCCGGGTCAAACGAGGCCACCTCCGGCCCGAACTGGTCCGGCGTCGGCAGCAGCGCCACGGCGCGCTCGTCGCCATCCCGCCGCACGCGCCAGCCCGCGTCCCGCACCGACGGCCGCTCGGCAAGCTGGGCCATCCGCAGCGACGCCAGATCGAACGTCTCGCTCTTCACCCGGATCGCCAGCCGGCCCTGCGCCGCCAGCGCCAGCGCCTCATCCAGCCCCATCGTCGCCGGCCCCGGCAACTCCACCGGGCTCACTTCCAGCGGATCCGGCGCCGCGGCAAGCCGCATCCCGTCATCGATGACGCCCGGGAGCGCAATCTCGGGCTCCGGCGCCGGCTCCGGCGCACGCTGAGCCATCGGCCCCACCGGCGCCGGGGCAGGCGCGGGCTTCAGCAGTTGCGGCCCAAACCAGGCCGCGGCGCCCGCGGCGATCGCCACCAGCGCAGCCAGCGCCAGCCCGCGACCGACGCGGGCCAACACCGGGCTCCGCCGGCGCACCACCACCGTCGAGATCGGCGCCGAGCGCAGCAGGTCGCGCCCGTCCGCCAGCCCCAGCAGCGCGTCGCGCTCCAGCGTCTGCTCGATCGAGTCCATCAACTGCGCTGGCGCCCGCTCATCGCCGAGCCCAGCCAGCGTCTCGCGGTCCATCCGCATCGCTTCCAGCCGCCCCAGCAGGGCGGGACGGGCCCGCAGGGCCGCCTCGACCTCCCGCCGGTCGGCATCCTCCAGCCGGTCCTCCACCCACGCCAGCAGCGCGTGCTCGTCGATGCGAGCCGGCAGGTCGTTCCAGATGGCCCCACGCTCGCTCATGACTCGTCCTGACGCTCCTGACCGACCTGCTCCATCGCCTCCCGAAGGGCGGCGCGGGCCCGGAACAGGCGGCTCTTCACCGTTCCGGCGGGAATCTCAAGGGCCTCTGCGATCTGCTCGTACTCCATGTCGCGGACATCCCGCAGCACCAGAATCGCTCGCTGCTCGGGCTTCAGAAGGCCCATCGCGGCGGCGAGATCCGCCTGCCGCTCTGCCTGTTGGACGCTCGAAGCTCCGCCGGGTTCCCCAGCCTCAGACCGGCGCCACGACCCCGGCGCCAGCCCCGGACGGATCTCCCCCGATGGCCCCGCCGCCTCCAGGCTCGCGTGCCGCCGGTGCTTCTCGGACCGCAGCCACGACAGGCACACGTTCATCGTCACGCGGATCATCCAGGTGCTCAGCCGGCTCCGGCCATCGAAGCCCCCAAGCCCCTCGAGGATCTTCACGAAGGCGTCCTGGGTCAGGTCCGCCGCCGCCTCCCGGTCCCCCACCATCCGTACGCAGACGGTGTAAAGACGGTGCTGGTAGCGCCGGGCGAGGTCCGACCAGGCCCCTGTCTGCCCGGCCTGAATCCGGCGCACCAGTTCGGTGTCTGAGGGGTCGGGCTGAGGCGCAGCGCGGGTCACCGGCTCATGGTACCGAAGCCCGGTCGGCAAATGCTGGGCCCGGTTGCCATCGTCGCGCATGCTCACGCCGCTCCGGTTCGACCCCGCCGGCGCGCCTGTTCCCGGGCCGCCCGTACCGGCGCCCGACCGCAAGCCGCCTGCATGGAATCGGAACCAGCGGACATCTCCATGCAATCACGGGAGAACCGCGCCATGCTCGGCAGAATCGGCGGCGGCCTGAACCAGTTCATCTTCGGCCGCCTGCTGCACCGCTACGAGCCGTTCGAAACCACCTGCGGCCCGGCCCGGGCCCGCAACAGCTTCGACCTGCGGTCGCGCAAGGGGACGATGAAGCTGTATCACGACCGCGTCTGGCGGGATGCCCACGATGTGCGTGGCGCCTCGCACGACTACAGCGCGCGCGATGTCCACGCCCTCATCGAGGTGTTCACCGGCGCCATCGACGACATCGCCGCCGGTCGGTCCACCGACTACGGCGTCGTGCTCCGGGCCGGCGATGGCGCCATGCGCCAGCAGGAGCGCTTCTACACCGAGGCTTCCGGCGACGGTTACTACCTTTTCTGCCGCTCCGCGTCCGGCGCCTGGGGCGCCGAGCACACCGAGGTGACCTCCTTTGCCGCCGATGAGGTCGAGCGCATCGCGCAGGTTCTGCTCGACGCCCGCGAGCGTATGGGCGGCGCCGCCGGCGATTCGGTGGCGCGGTAAGCGCAAACCGGCCGATCAACTCCTGTTCGGTTCGATCAGAGGAGGTGGCCGATGCGTCGACTCGCACTCGTCCCTGCTGCCGCTGCGCTGGCAGCCCCGTGCCTAGCCCAGGACCTGTTCCGGATCGACGTCACGCCCGACGACCCCGGGGTCTTGGGCGTATCGGCCGGCGACTCCAGCCTGCCCGACCTCGTCGAGAGCCTGCTGGACACTACCGGCGCCTTCGAGCCGCTGACCAACCAGGATTTCGACGCCACGCTGCGCTACGCCGGCGTCGACGACGCCATCCGCTTCCGCCTGGAGAACAACGAAACCCGCGCCACGCTGGAGTTCCCCTCGCTCGGACAGACGTTCGTCTTCGATGAGGCCGACGGCGACATCCAGGATCAGATCGAGGAGTTCTTCAAGAAGGACGGCGCCGAGACCCTCGCCGACTTCCTGAAGGACATGAACCGCCGCTCGCTGGTCGCCGTGACAGACGGCAACCCGCTGGCGACGACGGCGCGCAGCGCCTGGTACAAGTTCGGACGCTTCGGCATCCACAGCGACATGACCCTGCGCGAGAAGCGGGCCGCGGCACAGCCCGGGGCCGAGGCCGCCATGGGCGTCTGGCGAACCAACGCGCAGCCGGCAGACTCCGACCAGCCCGAACCCGCGCCGCCGGAGGCGCCCGGCCCCGGCGCGGCCGGCCCGGGCTGGTTCATCCCCGGCAGCCAGACCGGCCTGCGCGCCCGCCTCGACGGGCGCATCGGCGCCATCAGCACCGACTCCGGCGACGCCACCAGCGCCTCGCTGGCCGCCTCGGGCGAGTGGCGCTTCAGCCGCAACGTCGGCCTTGCGCTGTCGCTGCCGATGTCCTATCACGACGTTGACGGCGCCGACGTCATCAACGCCGGCCTGCACCTCGACATCCCCATCGCGATCATCGTGCCCACAGACAGCCCCGATGGCTTCACCTGGCAGATCACGCCCGGCGGCCTGCTCGCCGGCTCGGCTTCCATCGACATGGTCGCCGGCGGCACGTTCTGGGGTGTCGGCGCCACCAACCTCTTCGCCTACGAGCACCGCGGCTGGACCTTCAGCTTCGCCACGCAGTTCACGCACTTCGACAGCATCGAGCTGACCGTCGACGACTACGAGTTCGATCCCGATCTCACACAGGATGTGCTGATCAACGGCGCCAAGGTCACGGCGCCGCTGGGCGACAGCGCCTACGCCTACGGCGGGCTGGCCTACACCGACTTCCTCGAGGAGGCCGCCGTGGACAACTACCTCACGCCGATGGCCGGCCTCGGCTACCGCACGCCCGGCGGGCTGGACCTGCGCCTCGGCTACGAAGGCGACTTCGGTGATGGCTATGAGGCCCACATGCTGCGTGTTGGGCTGGCGTTGCCGTTCTGAGGCGCCGGCGCGGACTTGACCGCCCGCCGGGCATATGCTATGGTCTATACCATGGAGCCCGCCCCGTGAATATCGCCCGCCTCTTCACCAACGGCCGCAGCCAGGCCGTCCGCCTGCCCAAGGACTGCCGCTTTGAGGGCGACGAGGTCTGCGTCACCCGCATCGACGACATGGTCATCCTCTATCCGAAGCGCAAGGGCTGGGACCTGATGGCCCGGGGCATCGAGCGTTTCACTGAGGACTTCATGGCCGACCGGGACCAGCCGCCCCGCCCGGATGACCGGCCCGGCCTGTGACGAGCTACCTGCTCGACACTTGCATCTGCATCGACCTGATCCGCGGCCGGGCGCCGCAGGCCGTCCGTCGGCTGCGCCGGCGCAGGATCGGGACGGTCGGAATCTCCTCGATCACGTTCGCAGAACTCCAATATGGAGTCGCCCGCAGCAGCGACCCCACGCGCAACACGATCGCCCTGGCGCACTTCTGCGCGCCCTTCGACATCCTCCCGTTCGATCAGGAGGCCGCAAGCGACTACGGCGCGATTCGCGCTGATCTGGAGCGCAGCGGAACACCGATTGGGCCGCTGGATACGCTCATCGCCGCGCACGCCCGCGCCCTCGGCGCGGTGCTGGTCACCAGCAACGAGCGTGAGTTCGCACGCGTGGGGCGCCTGCGCATCGAGAACTGGGGCGCCTGACGCGGAATGATCCCCCGGCGCACGACAGCGCCCGGCGCAACGGGGATGCGCCGGGCGCCGCGATGCGAGTCGGCTCTTGCCTACCGGCAGCCGGCCGCGAACTCGTTCTGAAAGCACAGGAAGTCGAACAGGTCGAGCCCGCCGCTCCCATCACAGTCCGCCGCCGGATCGCCAAGCCCGAACAGGTTCTGGAAGCACAGGAAATCGAAGAAGTCCAGCGCCCCCGACCCGTCGCAGTCGGCGTCGCAGCCCAGATCGAACTCGATCGTGATGTTGTCCACGAACAGCCCGCCGAACGGGCCGAGCACTTCGTTCGGCGCCTGCAGTTCCAGCGACGCGATCGGCCCGATCGGGTCGCCGGTCAACTGCCCGGGCATGGACTCGTCCAGCGTGATGATCTCCCAGACCTCCAGTTCGGCGGCATTGGCAAATACGAAATCACCGGAGGCCCCGCGGGCGATCACCGCGCTCGACGGTCGCCCGGCAAACCCGCCCTCGAAGTCGTACACATCAACGCGCACCTCGCGCACCGCCGCGCCCGCGGGCAGGTCGAAGGTGATCACATCCGTGTTCGGACGAAGATTGAGCGCCCAGCTCATCAGCGCAAACGGCGGATCCAGGATCTCGAAGCAGCACGTCGTAAACTCGAGATCGTGCTGAAACACCGGATTCGAGAACCTCCCGCCTTCGAAGTTCTCCATCTCGCTGTCGGCGCCGGCCGGCGCTGTCGCCAGCAGACTTGCGATCCCGATGCACATCGTGCGCGTGCCCATGTTCAAGCTCCGTCACCTGAGGTCTCCCGGCCCCCCACCACCGCGTAACGCAGCACAGACGCCGGTGTCATCACCATCCGGATGTCGCCGGGCTACGGGCACCCGGCGGCAAAGGCGTTCTGGAAGCACAGAAAGTCAAAGAAGTCCAGCGAGCCGCTGCCGTCGCAGTCGGCGTACGCCGCGCCCGCGGCGAACTCGTTCTGGAAGCACAGGAAATCAAAGAAGTCCAGCCCGCCCGATCCGTCACAATCGGCGTAGCACGCCTCGCACATGTACCGTGCGATCGAACTGGCCGCCACCGAATCCCCGACCTCGTCGAAGAACCCGCCCACGATCAGGCCCTCGTTCGACGGCGCCAGCGCGCTGACCATCGGCGTCATCCACGGCAGCGGCGATGTCCCGCCGATCGTCCCCGCCACCGGCGCCCACGCCCCGTCCCAGCGGGCAAGGTTGCTCGCCGGCTGCCCGCCGGCAGCGCTGAACTGCCCGCCGACGTACAGCGCCGGCCCCGCGCCATCGTCGAACACCGCCATCGCAAAGACGCCGCCGGTGGTGGTCCCCGGGTCGACGCGCTCGATCCCGGCGCCCACGGCGCTCCAGGATGACCCGTCCCACCGCGCGATGTTCGCCGCCGGCGTTCCCCCCGCCATCGCGAACGCGCCGCCCGCGTACAGCGCCGGCCCGCCGCCGTCGTCGTACACCGCCATCGCCTTGATCTCGCCGTCGACGCCCGCCCCCACACTGCGCCACGCCGAGCCGTCCCACCGGGCGATCCCGATCGCGTCGACCCCGCCCGGCGCCTGGACGAATTCGCCGGCCGCGTACAACTCGCCGTCGAACACCGCCAGCGCAACTGGCCGGGCAATCCAGCCCATCGCATGGATGAACGCCCCGCCGACATCCCGCCACACATCCCCGTCGAAGCGCGCAATCGAGTCCGCCGGCGAGCCGAGATCCTCGCGCAGGAATCCGGCTGCGTACAGCGCGCCGTCATACACCTCCAGCGCCAGCGGCTGCGGCCCGGCCCCGAACGGGCTCACCGGCCCCAGCCCGCCGCCGACCGGCGCCCACGCGCTGCCGTCCCAACTGGCCACCTGGTCCGCCGGGACCGCCGCGCCATCCGGATCGGCCGTGTTGAAGTTTCCGATCACGTACAGCTTCGGGCCGTGCCCGTCGTCATACACCGACATGTCCTGCACGTACGGCGGGTTCTCAAACCGTGCCGGCCCGACAATCTCCAGCCCGCTCGCCAGCCCGCTCCACGCCGCGCCGTCCCAGTGCGCAAGGGCGCGCGCGTCGGCGCCCCCCATCTGCGCAAACAGCCCGCCCGCGTACAGCCCCGGCCCGAACGAATCCGTCACCTCCAGCAGCGCCCCCACCGCCGGCTCGAACAGCCCCTCGGAGATGTCCGCCCCGGGAACCCCAAATGCGCTGTCCCACGCACATTGCCCGCTGGCGCTCGTGGCCAGCCCCGCCGCGGCGATGCACCACACGCTCCGCATGTCCAGACTCCGTATCCGCGCAGGTGGGGAGGCGCCGGCGCCCCGCGCGGAGAGGGGCGACGGGCAGGCCGGCGCAGGCCGTTGCTCAGGCAGCGCCGGCGACTCGCAGCCTACCCGAAATCAGCGCCGGGTCCAAGCAAAAAGCCGGGCCGGGGCGTGCCACCCGGCCCGGCCACTGCGCCCCTCTTCGCGGGGGTCAGCGACCGCGCAGGGGCCGCTCAGGGGCATCCCGCGGCAAACTCGTTCTGGAAGCACAGGAAATCGAACAAATCCAGGCTCCCGCTGCCGTCGCAGTCCGCCCGCAGGTCGCCGGCCGCGAACTGGTTCTGGAAGCACAGGAAGTCGAAGAAGTCCAGGCTGCCGCTGGCGTCGCAGTCCGGCCCGCAGGAGCCATCCACGATCTGGTACACCTCGCCGAAGTTGCCGAACGGCCCGAGGTTGATCCCCGCCAGCACAAACACCTCGCCGGCGTCATCCTGCCCGAAGCCCTTGATGAACAGCCCCAGCCCGCGGGCGCTCTCGGCGAACTCCTCGATCGCGCCCGTCGCCAGGTCGCCGCAGAACAGCCGCCCGTCCGGCCGCGCAAACCGCGTCGAGAAATCGCCGAAGATGTACTTGCCAGCCAGCGCCGGGATCGCGTCGCCGGTATACACGAAGCCGCCGATCACGCTCAGCCCCTCGTCGTGGTCGTACTGCAGACGCGGCGGAACCACCTCATCCGGAACGCCGTCGAAGTTGTCGATCACGAAGCCGTCTTCCTCGCCGTTGGGCACGAAGCGGAAGTCGCCCTCCAGGATGCGCCACCCGGCGTTGTCGCCCCTGCTGATGATCGACACCTCCTCGATGTCATTCTGTCCCACATCCGCCACGATCAGTTCGCCCCCCGGCCCGAAGCTGAAGCGGAACGGATTGCGGAAGCCGTAGGCGTAGATCTCATCGATCCCGGCGCGCCCCACGAACGGGTTGTCGCCGGGGATGCTGTACTGGCCGTTGGCGCTCAGGGCGCCGGTCGCCTTCAGCGGATCGATCCGCAGGATCGACCCGTGCACCGTCTCGATGTTCTGCCCGTTGCCCGCCGGCCCGTGCCCGAAGCGAGAACTGGTGTCCTCATCATCGGCGCCCCCGCCGTCGCCCAGCGCGATGTACAGCAGCCCGTCCGGCCCGAAGCGGATCTCCCCCGCGTTGTGGTTGAACTGCGGCTGATCGATCAGCATCAGCGTCCGGTCGCTGGCCGGATCCACCCGGTCCGGATTGGCCGGATCCACCGTCCACTCCACGATCGCGCTCTGGTGATTGAACTGCTGGCCCGCCGGTGGCGGCTCGGCCGTCGTGAAGTCGGCCGGTCCGCTGACCGGCTGGCTGATGTAGGTGTACAGCTTGCCGAAGCCCGCTGCGCCCCCCGTCGCGTACTGCGGATGAAACGCCAGCCCCAGCAGCCCGCGCTCATCGAAGTCGCCGAACGGATCCATCGTCCCGAAGATGCCAAGCTCCGGCAGCCGGCCCGAGACATCCAGGAACGGCTCCGGCGCCAGCGCCCCATCCTCGATGATGCGGATCTGCCCCGCCTGATCCACCACGAACAGACGCCCCGAGCCATCCGGCGCCGTCACGAGCAGATTCGGCGCCGTCAGCCCGTCGGCGATGCGCCGCAGCCGGACCGGCGTGTCGCTGGTCGGGATGCCGCCGGGGATCGGATCCTCGATCGGGCGCACCGCCCGGAAGCCGAAGTCGTCGACGCTCGTCGACTCACCCAGGCCGGTGTCGTTGTTGATGATCTCCAGCCGCGCAATCGGCCCCAACCCCTCCAGCCGGTGATTGCTGAACATCAGCCCCGGATCGATCTCCGCCAGCGTCTCGCCACCCAGCCCGATGGCCCGCACCCTCCCCTGCACCTCCGACATCGAGTCGATGACCCAGAAGTCCACGATGTCCGCCGGCGCCTCGAACGCCACGTTGCCCGTCCGCCCGTCGTCGAAGACCATCCAACTGAACAGCCCCGTGCGCGCCAGGCCCGGCGACATCGAGCTGCCCCCGGTGAAATGCGCGCTGGTCGGCGCCGCGCCGACCACGAAATCGTCCGACGTGATCCCCTCGAAGCTTGTCGTCACATCCAGTTGTGCCGACGCCGGCGCGCCCGCGATCAGCCCCGCGATGAGGCAGTGACGTAGTCGCATCATGATGTCATGCTCCTGGTCTTGCGGCGCCCTCCCCTCCACGCGGGATGCTGCGCCTGGTCCACCAGCGCATGTCGGCGCCGCGGACGCCGATTGCGTCCCGATGCGCAAAACTCATTGCCCCTGGCGGGCTACCGCTGGCCCGCGCTCAACCGAAGCTGCGCCCGCTCTGCGGGTCCACCATCGTCCAGCGCAGCGCCTTGCACAGCCGCGTCAGCACCGGCCACGCCGTGTCCTCGTCGATCAGCGTCACCAGCGCCTGGCGGACATCCTCCAGCGCCGTGGGGAACTCCACCACCAGCCCCGGGCCGTGCAGGATCAGCGTCGCGGCCCCGGCGCGGGCAGACCCATCCGGCGCGGTGTTGAACCGCTCCAGCGCCTCGACCACCTCGTCGACCGAGCCCATCGACAGCGCAAAGCCTTCGTCATCCAGCCCGCGCGTCAGCACAATCTGCCGCTTTGCCACGCTCGCTCCAGTCAGCCCGCGGCAGCGCGGTCTTCCTCGGCCCGCCGCGCAATCAGCGACGCCACCTTCCCGATCAACTGCTCCAGCGGGACCGGCTTGATCATGTACCCGTCCACCCCGACGCTCTCGGCGTACGCCTGGTGCCGCCGCCCTTCGTTGGCCGTCACCATGATCACCACCGGGCTGTCCTGACGCCCCTTGATCTTCTCCAGCGCCAGAAAACCGCTCCGCCCCGGCAGCATCATGTCCAGGATCACCACATCCGGCGGATCCTCGGCGCACCGCGTCACCGCCGCGTTGCCATCTGTCGCCGCCTCCGTCACCGCCCCTTCCGCCTCGAACGCCGTCTGCATCGCCTCCAGCACATCACGGTCGTCATCCACGACGAGCACACGCACCTGTTCAAGCCTGCCAGCCATGGCCATCTCCACGCTTTGCGGTCTCGCCCGGCGGGGTTCTCGACATCGAGACAGGGGCTGCCGCAGGTATTCAATCCGTTCGGGCCGCCTGGGGCAAGGGTTCCTCACGACAGCCGGCTCGTCCCGAGACGGGCCAGCGTCGCCGCATCCTGCTCGCTGTGCCGCATGATCCGCTCCAGATCCGCCTCCGTCGTCCACGGCAGCGACCGGATCTTCTCCGCCATCTGGTCCGGAAACGGCCGCCCCAGCCGCTCGTGCCGCGGCCGGCTCCGCCAGATCCGGTGCATCCACAGATACTGCTCCGGCGCCAGCCGGATCATCGTCTCGATCGCCCGCCGATACCGCGCTGTCAGATAGAACAGCGGATCCGGCTGCCCGCTCCAGTCCGCCGGCCCGTATACGTCGATCACGTCGAACCGGTACCGCAGCCCGTCCGGCGCCGCCCCCATCGGCGCGTCCCGCCGCGCCAGCCCGCAGATGATCGAGGCGTCGAACTGCATCGCCAGCAGACCGATCGACTTGTAGCTGCTCGTCAGCCGGTTGAAGAACGGCACGAACACCCCGCGATCGCCCCCGTTCTGATCCGCCACGAACGCCACCGGCGCCCCCCGGCGCACGATCTGCGGCAACTGGTGCACCGCCCCGAACTTGTCCACCAGCGTCAGCCCGTAGCGCCGGCGCGTCCGGCGCACCCAGTCGTCCAGCGGCGCCAGGTCCAGCGGCCGGTACAGCGCGTGCAGCGGGAAGCCCAGCATCGCCACCGTGCAGCCCAGCACCTCCCAGTTGCCGCAGTGACCGGTGATGAGGATCGCCGGCCGCCCGGCGAGCACCTCGCGCACGCCGGCGGCCACCTCCCCGATGCGCACGTGACGCAGCCACGCGTCCGGCGTCAGCGCCCGCGGCCCGTGCGCAATCTCCGCCCCCAGCATGAACAGATGCTCGTACGTCGCAATCGCCGTGCGCCGCACCCGATCATCGTCCCAGTCGGGAAACGCGACCCGCAGGTTGCCCTCCGCCCGCTCGAGCCGCTTGCGGTTGGCCGGCGCCGTCGCCGCGAGCCGCCCCAGCCCCCGCGCCGCCCGCAGCGTCGCCCACGCCGGCGCGCTGCCCGCGCCAGCCACCACCGCGCGGATCGCCGCCGCGATCGGACGCTGCGTCCACGCCGGAGCCCGCATCAGATTGCTCCCGCGCCCGGCGCTGCCACACTCAATCCAGGTCCGCCACGCTCAATCCAGGTCGCCGTACCGCTTCCCGATCAGGTTGTACAGGCGGTGCTGGTTCAGCAGCGGAACCTTCGTCGCCCGGGCCTGCTCCAGCAACTGGTCATACCGCTGCACCCGCGCCTGGATCCGCAGGTAGTGCTGCACCACTTCAATCGGATCGTTCGGGCCCGGCTCCGGCGGCAGCACCGGACGCTCCCCCAGCACCAGGAAGTCCACGTCACCCTCGAGATCCTCCAGCACTTCGCCGTTCCAGTCCTTGATGAACGCCACCAGATCCTCGCGCTCCTGCGGCGTGTGCCGGCCGTCACCGTTGGTGTCGAAGTTGCCGTACACCGTGAACTTGTACACCTTGTTCGGGTCGTACAGCGCGTTGGCGATCACGTCCCCGCGCACGATCGGGTTCCCCGCGATCGCCCGCGTCACCCGGCCCTCGCTCGTCGTCTCGCCGATGCGGATCACCTCGATCGAAGCCTTGCCCGGCGGATAGTTGCCCTGGGCGTCGGGCCGGATCGCCGTCGCGTCCGCGTACACCACGAACGTGGCGCCCAGCACGATCTTGTCCTGCCGGCCGCGATTGATCGTCACCCGACCCGAGACCGGATCGATCCCGATCACCTCCCCGTCAACCAGCGCAAACTCGTCCCGCGGCATCAGACGCGTCGCCGAGGACGTCGGCTCCAGCTCCCGCACCCGCGACTCCAGCACCAGCTTCTCGCTGCTCAGCCGCTCCGTCTCCTGCTCCAGCCGCGCGATCTCCGCCTCCAGCTCATCGCGGATCTGATCCACCCGCTGGCTGTTCTCCGCCACCGCCCGGTCGTAGCGCCCGCGCAGGTCGTCGACCTCCTGCCGATACCGGTCGATCGTCCCCTGAAGATTGTCGAGCGTCTCCTGATACGACTGGTCCAGCGCGCTCGTCCGCCGACGCTCGTTGCGCAGATCGTTCTGAGCCCGCGTCACCGTGTCCTCGGCAAGCTGCAACTGCTCGCTCAGACTGTCGATCTGCGACGACTGCTGCTGCAGCAGGCTCAGCATCGACGCCCCGTCGGCCCCCTCGATCCCGCCGAGCTTCGCCTCGAGCTGCGGCAACTGATCGCCCGGCGTGCCGGTGACCTTCAGCATGATCTCGCTCTGCGTGTCCATCAGGTAGCCCAGGGCGCTCTTGCCATCCTGGCTCGCCTGCGCCACGATGCGCGACACATCATCGCGCTGCTGCTCCCCGGGACGAACGAACTGCGAAATCGACTGCGCCGAACTGTCCACCTTCCGCTGCGCTGTCCGGTAATTCGACGAGAAGATCAGCGTCGTGACCAGAAACGTCAGCGTCGTCACGCCCAGAATCGTCACCGCGACCATGTAGCCTGTGTTGCCGCCCCGCGAAGCCATGGCGATCTCCCGTTGGGCCCCGACGGGCCGTGCGATGGTGACTTGCGGCCGCCTGCGCCCGCCAAGCCGTTCCGGCGCAGCGACCTGCGCCCCTGCCGGGTTCTGTACGTCCCGACGCCCCCAGGGGATGCCCGGAGAGTTGGCAAGTGTCTGACCACACCGCCCGCCCGTCAAGCGGTGGCCCCGCGCCACGCTTCGGGTAGACTGAACACATGCCCGCCGATCCCGGCGCCTCCACCCCGTCTGACGGGACCATCTGCGTGCTCTGGACCGCTCCCCCGCCCCAGACCGCGCACCGGACGCCACATCAGGCCCCGGACCCCCCGGCCCAGCCGCCCCAGCAGCTCTCCGACCTCCTCGCCCAGCGCGGCTTCGCCGTCCAGATCGCCACCGGCCCCCACCTGGCCATGGCCCGCGCCTGCCGCGCTGCCGCCAGCAACGCACGCACCATCCTCATCCTCGACCGCCCCCAGCGACTCCCACGCGCCCAGGAACTCATCCAGGCCCTCCAGGCCTACGCCCCCGGCGTCCTCGTCTGGGCCTACGACCCCGCCAATCGCCCCAATCTCGCCGCCCTGGCCCCCGAAACCGCCCCGAACCAGACGGATCCAACCCCGGTACAGAGGAGCAGGGCCGCGCCCGCTCCACTGCGCCTCGTCGGCAACGGCCCCGCGGCCGCTGAGCCCGATAACCAGCAGCTCCCCACCCCCCACTCGGTCCTCTCACCTGAGGAGCTCGAAATGCTGCTGGCAGAGGAGGAGCGTTGACCGGACCGTCCCCGAAAGTCGCCGAGCCCTCCCCCCGCCGCCTCGTCCTCGTCGGACGTACCGGCCTCGATGCCCGTCTGCGCCTCGATGAGCAGTTCGAGCTCGTCCGGGCCCGCTCCGGCCTCGAGGCCATCGGCGAACTCGCCGCCGATCGCGCGCCCGGCGTCAAGCCGGTCGTCATCGTCGGCGCCGGAGCACACCCCGCCACCGACCCCGAGACCCGCGACATGGTCGAGGCCATGCGCCTCGTCCGTCCCGAGGTCCGCATCCTCCGCGCTGGTGGCGCCACCGGCGCGAACGGCTACGACGGCCAGATCAACCCTGAAGACACCATCGAAGCCATCCGGCGCCTGATCCGCGGCGACGCCCCCCACGCCCCCCACGCTCCCCGGGCCACCTCAACGCCCGCCACCCCCATCCCGCGGACGCTGTCGCTGACCATCTTCGGCGACCTTGATGTTTCGACGATCCAGGGCATGCCGGCGGGGCG
>JBICIE010000029.1:0-14676 GCA_043101635.1 Phycisphaerales bacterium JB039
CGATCAACCCGACCAGACGCGCCCGGTCACCCGCCTGTCGTTCCATGACATTCATGCTCGGCCTCCTGCCAGTTGCTTCAGTCTGGCACGGATCCGAACAAGCGCCAGCCAGCGCCCGAAAATTTTGTGCGGATGGTATCATTTTCGAGCGTCTGTCCGGTGCGCTGATACACGGTCTTGTTAGTGTAGTGGCAGCACCGGGCGCACGCCCCATCGGCATCGTGACACATAACCCCGCGCCCGATCATCGCCGCACGTGGCTGGCGCCCGCGTGGCGTCCGCTCGCCCCTGATGGCGGGATTGTATTGAAGCCGAAGACTCCGCCATCCCCCCACGAGGGGCAAGCGGCCGCTGTGGCCCAGCCGCCCGATCCAAAGATCGCCGCGCAGCGGCGTAGAATCGGACGCCGCGGCTGATCGGCCGACAAGGCCGCATCAGCCGACAGCGGAGCGGGCCAATGCAGGGCGCCGAGACCAAGCAGGCGGGTGAGCCAACGAGCGAGAGAGTCGCACGCATACTTAAGAGGGGCGCACGCATACTGGTGCTCGTGATCATCGGCGGCGCGTCCTGGGAAATATTCGCAGTCCAGCTTGTTGGGGGAGAGTGCTACTGGCCACGTGTTGCCATCATCGGAGCGCTATACGCCATATTCTGGGAGGCGCTCTGGATGTGGCTTGGGCGACGGTCTCCAGCCGCCACCTTCGTTGTCGGCGCTGTCTTTCCTTACGTGACGATGCTGCTGGGCCTCTACGGCATCTGGACGATATTCGTCGCTGTCCTTTTCTACTACTGGTTGTTTGTGCCGGCGGGACTGATGACGGCATTGGCTGAACTCAAGCTTGCCACCCGGCGGTAGCGGGGGTCCGCTCGCCCCTGATGGCGGGATTATGTTGAAGCCGAAGACTCCGCCATCAGAGGCAAGCGGCCGCTGTGGCCCAGCCGCCCGATCCGGAACATCGCCCGGAAGGGCGATGCCACATCCCCCCTCTGCGTCACTCTGCGCTGCTCTGCGGCCTCTGCGTTCCTGCCTTCCCTGCCCCTGCCTTTCCCGCCCCGAGCGCCGGTCGCACTGACGGCAGAGCCCGTCAGTGGCACGAAACCGCCGCCTCGTACGCCTCCGCCCCGCGGGCGAACGCCTGCTCGTTCAGCTCGAACATCGCGCAGTTGTTCTTCAAGGCCTGCCGCAGCGTCAGCATGTAGCTCTCGACCGGGAACAGGTCGGTCGCCGCCTGCAGCGCGCCGAGGGCGACCACGTTCTTCACCATCCGCTTGCCAAGCTCCTGCGCGATCTCGGTGCACGGCACGCCGATCGCCCGGATGTCCGGCCCCAGATCCGGCGGCTCGGGGATCACCGAGCTGTCGTAGATGGCCAGGCCGCCGGGGACGACCGTCGGCCCGAATTTCTCCAGGCTCGGCGGGTTGAACGCCACCAGAATGTGCGGCGAAGGCGCTGCCGGGGCCAGCACCTCATCGCGGGCGATGTGGACATCGGCGTAGGAAGTGCCGCCGCGGGATTCGGGGCCGTAGCTGGGGATGTGCGTCGAGTCCCACCCCTCGTGGATCGCCGTCTTGGTCGTGAGCATCGCGATGGTCTGGGCCCCATCGCCGCCGGCGCCGGCGAACTTGATGGCGATGTCCTTGTCGTCGATGTGTGAAGGGAAGCCGTCGCCGAAGCGGTCGGGCTTCTCGTTGCTTGCGCCGATGGCGCCGATGACACGGTCTGCATCGAAGCTGGGCGGGCCGAGCGTGAACCACGGCTCGACATCCTCATCCTTCTTCACGCCCAGCGGGAAGACCGGGAGCATGTTCTCCTTGACCCACTCTTCCGCCTCCTGCGGCGTGAGCTTCAGGTGCGTCGGGCACTCCGAGAGGATCTCGACGAAGGACAGCCCCTTGTTCTCCGCCTGCAGGCGCAGGGCCTTGGCGATGGCCTTCTTGGTGCGTTCGCGCTGCTTGGCGTCAAACAGCGCGCAGCGCTCGACGTAGACCGGCCCCTCGATCTGGGCCACGATCTCGGCCATGCGCAGCGGCTGACCCGTGAGGCGCGGCCGGCCCATCGGCGTGGTCGTGGTCTTCTGGCCGGGCAGGGTCGTCGGGGCCATCTGCCCGCCCGTCATGCCGTAGATGGCGTTGTTGACGAAGATGAACGTCATCGGCAGGCCCATCTGGCACGCCTGCATGATCTCGGCGAGCCCGATGGAGGCGAGGTCGCCATCGCCCTGATAGGAGATGAGGATCGCCTCGGGATTGGCGACTTTGTGGCCGATGGCAACCGCCGGCGCACGACCGTGGGCCGCCTGCGTGTTGCCGACATCGAGGTAGTAGTACATGAACACCGAGCAGCCGACCGGACTGACGGCGATGGTGCGCTCCTGCAGATCGAGCTTCTCGATGGCCTCGGCGATGTACTTATGGATCAGCCCATGCCCGCAGCCGGGGCAGTAGTGGGTGGCGTGGCCCTTGAGACCTTCGCCATGGGCGTGGCGCTCGAACTTCTGGTAAAAGACGCTCATCGCGCGCCTCCAATCTTCGCTGTGGGCTGCGACGCTGCGATCCGGTGGACCGCCTCGACCACCTCGCGCTGCTGCGGCAGCACGCCCCCGTAGTGGCGCACCCGCTCCAGCGGCGGCAGTTCCGTGACGCCGGCGTGGCTGAGGGCCAGGCGCAGCTCATCTTCGAGCTGACCGGGCCCGGCCTCGACCATGATGATGCCGCGAGCCTGCTCCAGCAGTGGCAGCAGGTGATCCACAGGGAAGGGCCAGAGCGTCACCGGGCGGAACAGGCCCGCTTTGACACCTTCATCGCGCAGCTCCTGCACTGCGCCCTTGGCCATGCGCGCCGGCGTGTTGGCCGCGACGACCAGCCACTCGGCATCATCGCACTGGAAACAGTCGGCCCGCTGCTCGTTGGCGGCCATCTCGGCGTACTTGGCCAGCAGATGCTCGTTGTGCTTCTCGAGGTCCGGCTCGATCAGCACGATGGATGTGTTCAGATTGCGCCGATGCATCTCATCCCCGTAGACGCCCCACGCCGGCAGGCCGGGCTTCACCATGAAGTCGGGCAGCTTGACGCGACCCGTGATCTGGCCCAGGTAGCCGTCGCTGGCGAGCACCACCGGGTTGCGGTACTTGAACGTCAGGTCGAAGGCGAGGATGGTCAGGTCGAGCATCTCCTGCGGCGTGGAGGGGGCGAGCACGATCGCGTGCGTGTTGCCGTGCCCCAGGCCGCGGCAGACGAGCTTGATGTCCGCCTGCTCCGGCCCGATGTTGCCCAGCCCCGGCCCACCGCGCATGACATCGAAGAAGACCCCCGGCAGCTCCGCCCCGATCATGTAGCTGATGCCTTCGAGCATGAGGCTGAAGCCCGGTCCGCTGGTGAAGGTCATGCAGCGCAGGCCGGCGCCGCCGCAGCCGTACATCATGTTGACGGTCGCGATCTCGCTGACGGCCTGGATGAAGGCGCCATCCAGATCCGGGATCAGCCGGGCCAGCAGTTCGGCGCCCTCGGTCGAGGGTGTGATCGGGTAGCCGAAGAAGTGCCGGCAGCCGGCCAGCACCGCCCCGATGGCGGATGCGTGGTTGCCCTTGAGGATCATGGGCTCGACCGGGGGCAGCGCCAGGCGCTGGTCGGGGATCGCGACCGGCTCCGGCGCCGTCGTCACCCGCTCGCCGAAGAGTTGCTCCGGATCGACCAGTTCGTAGTCGACCTTGTCGGGCGTGGCCATCAGCCCGTAGGGCTCCGGGCACGCCGTCAGGCACAGGCCGCACCCGTTGCACACGCTCAGATCGATGACAACCGGCGTCTGGCCCGTGGCCGGATCGATCTGCGTGCCCATCTCGATGCAGCCTTTGGGACAGGCCTCGATGCACCTCCCGCAGGCCTTGCAGAACTGCGGAAATAAGAACGGCTTGGGCTTGCGCTTGTTGTTGTCGCCGGCCATGTCGCCCACCACCTTTGTATGGGCGGCGGGCGCAGATGGCGCCGCGGCGCCCGGGGCCTCTGTGCCGTTCTCGGACCGAGCCCGAGCGCGGCGCAGCTGGTCGTCAGACTCGTGCCATCATAGGCGATCAGGCGCGCAATCGGCCGCGGCCGGACACATCTTTGCGCGCTGGCGACGCCGGCAAGCGGGCCGGGTCACCAGCCCAGGGATTGGGCGTAGGCGGTGTGCTCCTGGCGCGTCCGGAAGTGTACCGAGCCGTCGGGCAGCAGGTAGTTGCGCCGCATGCGGACGAGGTCGTGATGGAAGTGCTCCTCGCGCATCACCTGCGGCAGAGGTACTCGGCCGGGCTGCCTCGGCAGCGTGAGGCGATAGCTGAAGCCGTAGTGCGAGGATGCCCAGGTTTCGTCGACCGGGCAGGCCCACGGCGCTTCCAGCCGCTGGGGCTTCCTGAGCAGCGGCGACGGCAGCGGCAGGTTGAGCTGATCGGCGAGATACGCCACGACCTCGTCCCCATCACGCTGGTGCGGCGGATTGGAGGGCAGCGGGATCAGCGCGGCGGCGAAGCCGCGCAGTTGCCCCTGACAGATGGTCACGCGCGCGCTGTCGCGGACTCGCCCGAGCGCCGGCAGCAGAAGACTCGCCAGCACGAAGATGATCCCGATCGTCACGAGCAGTTCGATGAGGGTGAACCCCGGCCGGCGCCCGGCGCGGGGGCCGGTGATCCGGCCGAACGGAGGGAAGCTGCGCATCGCGTGGTTCCTTTCCTGCGCATCGTCCTCCCCTTGACATGTGGCTCCTCTTCAGGAGGCGCAGCCGGACTCCGGCGCGCCACCCGATCCAGACCCTCCGCGCGGCGTCGCGACAACGCCGCTGGCCTCGGCGCCCCGCCAGCGCGGGCCCGGCGGGGCGTCGACTGCTCAGATGCGCCGGCGTGGTCCATCCGGCGCCCGGGCGGTATATGGCCAGCGCCGCGGATTGGTTTCACAGCGCCGCTCGCTGGCTGTCGGATCCGCCGCCCCGGGCCCCCGGCGGTTACGCTGGACCCATGGCCGATCCCGCAGCCTTCGTCCCGTTCGACCCCGAGGGGGGCCTCGTCTTCGCCACGGCGTTGCCCGGAGGCCCAGGCGACTTCGCCGAGCGCCGGCGCAGTTGGGATGCGCTGGGGTCCTTGCCGGGCGCTGCCCTCTGGGTGCATCTCGACCGCACCCGCCAGCGGGCCCAGGCCTGGCTGCGGACCGAATCCGGTGTCGCCGAGCCGGTCGTCGACGCCCTGCTGGCCGAGGACACCCGCCCGGTCGCCGTCGCGATCGAGGATGGCCTGCTGGTGATCCTCCGCGGCGTGGACATGAACCCCGGCGCCGAGCCCGATGAGCTTATCTCGATCCGCATGTGGTTCCAGCCCGGGCGAGCCATCACCCTGCGCCAGTACCGGTTCCAGACGGTGGCCCAGCTTCGGGCGGCCGCGCAGCGCGGCGAGGCGCCGCGCTCGGTCGGCGAACTGCTTGCGGCGATCGCCGAGGGCCTTTCCGAGCGCATGAACCCGTCGGTCGAGAACCTCGAGTCGATGCTCGACGAGATCGAGCAGCGGATGCTGGACGGGCCGGATGATGATCCGCAGATGCGGACGCAGCTTGCCAGCATCCGCCGCCAGGCGATCACGCTCCGGCGCTACCTCGTCCCGCAGCGGGATGCCCTGCTGCACCTGAGCCTGCTGACGTGCCCGCTGCTCACCGAACGCGACCGGGTGGAGCTGCGCGTCTCGGCGGACCGCGTGGCCCGCGTCGCCGAGGCGCTGGAGGAGCTGCGCGACCGGGCCGCCGTCACCCACGAGGAACTGCGGGCCCGCCACGAGGCCCGGATGGGGCGCACGCTCTACCTGCTGACGATCGTGGCCACGATCGCGCTGCCGATGGGGATCATCACCGGGCTGCTCGGTATCAACGTCGGCGGCGTGCCCATGGCCAACTCGCCGGCGGGCTTCGCGGTGGTGTGCCTGGCGCTGGTTGCGCTCGCGGCGGTGGAACTCGCGCTGTTCCGCGCGCTGCGGTGGATCTGACCGGGCGCGCTGCCGGGCCCGGGCCGGCCCCGGGGTTCGTGGCCCTGCCCGGCCCCGGGCGCAACTGCCGAAGCGCGGGCGCCGGTCCCCGCAGCGCTGCGCGCAGCGTCCGAAGCGGGGGTTCTGGTCCCTGCAGCGCTGCGCGCAGCGTCCGAAGCGAGGGTTTTGGTCCCCGCAGCGCTGCGCGCAGCCTCCGAAGCGCGGGTTTTGCTCTTCCAAGCGCTGCGCGCAGAGCGCTGCGCCCCGCGCGCCCCCGCGCCCCGGCGCTGCCGGGCGCCAGCGCATCGGGCGGCCCGCTTACGGGTTGCCCGGGCCGGGCTGCTCCGCCTGCTCGGCCGCCATCTTCGCGAGGATCTCCTCGAGCATCTTCTCCCCGCCCCCCCGGACGAGATTGCCGTCAGGGTCGATCAGGACGACGGTCGGGAAGGCGCTGATCCCCCAGCCCTTGATCGTCGCGCCGGTGGCGTCCATCAGGATCGGGAAGGGCAGCTCCTTGCCGCCCCAGCGGTCCCGGATGATCGGCTCCAGCTTCTCATCCAGTTCCTCCAGCGTCTTGGCGCTGGCATCGTGGAACGCGAGGATCTCGAAGCGGTCCTCCAGCGACTTGTACTTCTCGGCCAGTTCCATCAGGCGCGGCAAACTGCCGCCGGTGCAGGGGCCTCACCAGTAGCCCCAGAACTCCACCAGCAGCCACTGGTTCCGGTAGTCGGCCAGCTTCACATCCGCATCGGCGCCGCGGGCCTCGGTCACGTTGATCGCCGGCGGCGCCTTGCCGTAATGGCGCGCGATGATGGTGGCCTCCAGGTCCACCGTGCCCATATCGATCGCCGGCTCATCGGCGCTGAGTGTGACGGTCTTGCGCAGGTTCTGCACATCGCGCCCGTAGCCCCAGAACTCGTACTCGCCCGGCGGAAGGCTGAACGTGAACTCGGCCTCCTCCGACATGCTGCTGGCGATGCGCATCCGCCCCGGCATCACGCTCATGTACACGTTGGTCCACGTCGGCTTCGCCTCGAACTCGGGGCAGTAGAAGTCGCCGGCGACCTCCACCAGCGGGCCGAGCGTGATGGTCTGCTGCGCTGCGGCGTCGGCCGGATCCACGACGATCAGCCCGCCAGTTGCGCGGTCGGCGCTCAGGGCCATGATGGCGGTGGGGCGGTTGTAGAAACTGACATCCAGATTGAACGCCCCGGTGTCGCCGGTGGTCGCGCTGTTGTACGCCGCGGCCCCATCCGGCGTGAAGCTCCAGAACGTGGCGACCTCCGCCCCGGCGACCGGTCTGCCCGCGGCGTCCACCACCCGCCCGGTGACGGGCTCGGCGAGGGCGGGAGCGGTCAGGGTCAGGCAGGCGACGGTGGTGATGGCTCGCATGGGCGTCTCCACGGGTCTCGGGGTCATTGTACAGAAAAGCCGACGGCACGCAAGGCGCCCGGGCGCAGCCGCCTGCGGGCCCTGTCGCTCGTGATCACCACACGGTGCGCGTCTGAAAGCGGATGTTGTCCGCGTAGCCGTCGTTGTCGCCGGTGGCGCCTTCAGCCACCAGCCGCAGGCGCACCGCGCGGGCGCCCTTGGGCAGCAGCCCGAGATGGTGGCGGCGCAGCAGGCCGGTGAGGTGATCGGCAGTCTCTGCTTCGGCGGCCCGATCGCCGAATGCCTCCCGGCGATCCTCCACCGTCACGGGCCCGATCTGCGCCCGCTGCAGTTCCCCGCCACGTTCATCGAGGATCACCGCCTCGACCCACGCCAGATCCCGCTGCTCGGCGTAGCCGCCCAGCCACCCGTCCAGGAAGTACTGCGAGCGCCCCTCGTCGATGGTCTCAGCGAACGGCCGCAGGTCGATCATCTGCGTGATCTCGCTGTACTTGCCCTTGCCCCCGCAGAAGAACGTCCTGCCGCGGTCCTCGGGGCCCGGCGAATCGGGCCCCGGGAAGCCTCCCTCGGCGCCGTACTGCATCAGCGTCATGGCGCCCAGGTCCGTCCAGCCGGCCGCGCCGGCGTTCCAGTCCGTGCTCGTGTATCCCAGCGTCCACTCCGCATCCCCGTTGAAGAGGCGATCCGCGGCAAACACCGGCGCGCCGGCGAGGCCGACAGGCCGGCCGTCCCACTGCCACGCCGGATCCTGCTCGATGCCCAGGTGCGCGCAGACCGTCGCGGGGATGTCCACCTGGTTGACGCTCGCGATCAGCTCCCCCCGCGCGGCGCCCGGCCCGCTGATGATCATCGGGATCTCGCGGTGCAGCGGCTCGTCGCGCCCGTGGGCCCCGTCGATCGTGCCGCCGTGATCGGTGCTCACGATGATCAGCCAGTCCTCCTGCTCGTACCCGTCGCGCCCGCGGATCGCGTCCAGCAGCGCGCCGATCTGCCCGTCCACCTGCTCTATCTCGGCGAGGTAGGCCGGCGCCGCCGGGCTGAACCCGTGGGCGTGGCCCGCGACGTCGACATCGG
Source organism: Phycisphaerales bacterium JB039 (assembly GCA_043101635.1). Lineage (GTDB taxonomy): Bacteria > Planctomycetota > Phycisphaerae > Phycisphaerales > UBA1924 > CAYMJK01. The sequence continues at coordinate 8,442 of JBICIE010000029.1, forward strand.
CGAAGTAGAAGAACGTCACATCCGGATCGGCGGCCCGCAGCACACCCGTCGCTGCTGCCACGCTGCGGACATCGCCATCCTCCGTGTAGTCCACCGCGAAGCGATGATCGGCCTCAAAAGGGCCGAGGATCTTCTCATCGATCGGCAGCCAGTCGGCAAAGTGCGCAAGCTCGATATCCGGCCGAGCCTCGCGCAGGCGCTGAAAGAAGTGCGGATACTCGTTGTATCGCGGGCGCATGAAGTTGTTGTCCGCCACGCCGTGCTTGTCCATCCACACGCCGCACAGCAGGCTGGACCAGCCCGGCCCTGAGACCGTCACGCTGCCCGTGTGGGCTCGCAGTGTCCAGCAGCCTTCGGCCATGAGGCGGTCGAGATTCGGCGTTCTGGCGGCCACCATCGCATCCGGCCGCAGCCCGTCGACGCCGATCAGCAGCACTTTGGCCTCGCGGTCGCCGGCGCCCGCGCCGGCCCCCGGACCATCGGCCGGCTGGGCCGCGGCGAGCGCGGCAATGGCGGCGATCACAGTCATGGCGGCAGATCGGGCCCGGAACATGGCCGAGTGTACCCGGCAACGTGCAACCCGGCGCCGCCGCCGTCCTAAGACTCATGTATGGCCGACAAACCCCTCCTGCGGACCCGCAACATCGTCCTGGGGCTGACACTCGCGATCGCGCTGCTCGTCGGCTGGGTCATCCTCCGCGCTGTCACCGCGCGCCCCGGACCGCTGGTCGACTACCACCAGAAGATGTACGAACTCTCCGCCGCGGCCCAGCCGCCGGGCCCCGATCAGTGGCAGACCTTCGGCGGGGCGCTCGACGCCGCGACCGCCACGCTCAGCGACGCCGGCAAGCCGCCCATGGACGTCATCTACACCTCGCCGGAGGCGTATGGCGAGTCGTGGGCGGAGGATCACGCACTGGCGCTCGAGGCCATGCGCCAGATCCGGGATGAGGGCATCTTCGAGCACACCGCCCGCCTGCTGCAGGTCGACAAGGCCGTCCGCCCGCCCGCCGAGGGGCCGGTCTTCCTCACGCTGCTGCCTTATCTGGGCGACTCGCGCCTCGTCGCCCGGACCCAGATGGCGCGGATGCGCCTCGCCTGGGACGCCGGCGAGACCGGCGAGATCGCCAGCGCGGCAGAGGAGGCCCTGGCCCTGGGACGCATCGTGGGCGCGCAGACCACGCTCATCGACCATCTCGTCGGCATCGCGATCCACGCGTTGGTGGCCAAGGAGATCCGGCGCGGGCTGGTGCGCGACCCGCTGGAGGACATTGAGACGCTCGCGCGCCTGGATGCCGCCCTGCAGCGCCACGCCCTCGGCCCCCTCGCCGTGGCGCTTGAGGGCGAGCGCTGCTGCCAGATGGACGCCATCCAGCGCCTCTACACCGACGATGGCGACGGCGATGGCCGGCTCATCCTCTCGAGGCTCGATGACATCGCCTCCTGGGGCGCCGGCAGCCCCGTGCCGTCGGGTCTTGCCGACGCGTCGATCATCAACGTGGCCTCGGCGCTGTTCCCCAGCCGCAGGGAGACGGTGGCCCAGCTCGACGCCTACTTCGACCCGGTGATCGCCGAGTCGCAACTTGCCCGCCATGCGCGCCCGCGCCCGGGCTTCGACACCGACGCCTACATCATGAGCCTGCCGCGCCGGCAGATCCTGCTGCGCATCCTGATTCCCGCGATCGGCTCGTCGCTGGAGGGCCGCGACGCCCTCGATACCGAACTCGCCGGCACGCGCCTGATGCTGCGACTCGAGATGTACCGGCTGCGGACGGGCGCCGCCCCGCGGACCCTGGCGGAACTCGCGGCCGCCGACCCGGGCGCCAGCATCATCGACCCGATGACGGGCGAGCCCTTCCTCTACACGCCGCTGATCGATGACCCCGCCGGCCGGCCGTACCTGCTGTACAGCGCCGGGGCCAACGGCCGCGACGATGGCGCTGCCGAGCACCCGAAAGGCGAGCACCAGGCCCTGCGCGATCCACAGACGGCTGCGGATTTCGTGCTGAATCCGGCGCCGGCGGAGGATCTGGCGCGCGACTCGATGTTCCGGTAGCCCGTCTTCGCCGGCCGATACAGTCAGCATGACTTCGACGGTGGCCAGAAGCGGACGAGGGCCTCTCTGCCGAGCCGAGATTCTGCGTGAGGCGCCGGGCGCCGCCCCATGGGCGCTGGCCGGCCCCGCCGCAGCCCATCTGGAGGCGAACCCGGACGATCACGAGGTCCGCCTCGCGCTCGCCGAGGCCCTCGCGCGGCTGGGGCTGGTCACGCTTGCCGGCGCAGCGCTGGCCGGATTGCCCGATCACTGGCAGCAGCGCCCCGAGCCGCGCCGCCTGCGGGAACTGATCCGTCAGGCGCCCGACGACTCGCTTCCACCGGATCGCCTGATTGCGACTTGCCGGGCCAACCTGGAAGCCTCGGTGGCGCCCGACGCCCCCGCGGCAGCGGCACTTGAGTCCTGGCAGGCGCGCCTGAGCGCGCAGCAGTGGTACATCGCGGCCGATGGCAATGTCGTGCGGCGCGCGCGTGATGAGCGGCGCCCCTGGCTGTGGCAGGGCCTCAAGGAGCAGAAGCAGGCGGCCGCAGCGCTCGCCGCGAAGCTCGCCGCGGTCGAGCCGCTGCCGATCACGCTCGAGGGCGCCGATCCGCCGTGGCTGCTGGCGGCCCTGGCCGAGGCGCCGGCCCGGCCGAACGGTCACCGCGTCCGCGTCAGCCTCGTCCAGGCCGACCCGCTCGAACTGCTCGACGGCCTGGCGCTGGTCGACCTGCGCGAGGCCCTGCGCGAGGGGCGCATCGAGATCTTCTGCGGCGAGGACGCCACCCGCCGATTCGCGCATGTGCTGGAGGGCCGGCTCGGGGCGCGCATCCGGAGCCACTCGATCACGCTGCCGACCGTGCGCCGGCGGGCGCAGCCGGCGCCGGGGAGCGTCATCGACGCCGCCGAGGCTCGCCAGCAGGATGAGGCGCGGCGGCTGCTGGCAGAGGTGGAGACGATCTACGCCCGCCGGGACCGGCCATGGTGGGCCCGGCGATACGCCGAGGCGAGCGCCGGTGGCCGGCCCCTTCGCGTGCTGCTGCCTGCGTGCCGGTACTCGACGTTCGTGCGCCACGCCTCGCGCTCGCTGCTGCAAAGCTTCGAACGGGCGGGATACCAGGCGCGACTGCTGATCGAACCGGACGAGTTCACGCACCTGTCACTGGTGTCGTATCTGCGCGCGGTCGCCGAGTTCAAGCCCGATCTCGTCGTGCTGATCAACTACACCCGCGCCAATCTGGGCCAGGCCCTGCCGCGGAATCTGCCCGCGGTGACGTGGATCCAGGATGCCATGGCGCACCTGCTGGACCCGAAGGTGGGGGCGCAGCAGGGCGAGTTCGACTTCCTCGCCGGACATCTGCTGCCCGAACTGTTCGACCGGTTCGGGTATCCGCGCCAGCGCGCCCTGCACGCGCCGGTCGTGGTGGACCAGGAGAAGTTCCATGATGACCCGGTCGCGCCGGAGCTGCGCGAGCGGTTCGCCTGCGAACTGGCGCTGGTCAGCCATCACGGCGAGGAGCCCGGCGCGCTGCACGCGCGGCTGGTGGGCCAGGCCAACGCGGACCCGCGCATGGCTCGGATCTGCGAAGCGCTGCGCCCGCGGATCGAACGCATCGCGCGCAGCGGACGCGAGCTGATCGTGCATCACGAACTGCGCAGCGCCATCGCAGAGGTGGTCGAAGGCGCGCTTGAGCCGGCCCAGCGCCCGCGCGCCGAGGCCCTGCTGCTGCGCCAGTACGCGCTGCCGATGGCCGACCGCCTCTTCCGGCACGAACTGGTCGAGTGGGCGGCGGACCTGTGCGCCCGCGAGCGCTGGCGCCTGCGCCTGTACGGACGAGGCTGGGAGAACGCGCGGTTCGCCGAGTGTGCGCGCCCCGAGGTCGCCCACGGTGAGGAGCTTCGGGCCTGTTACCAGGCGGCGACCGCCCACCTGCACGCCTCGATCAACACCGCAGTCCACCAGCGGGTGATGGAGTGTGCGCTCTCCGGCGGCCTGCCCCTGGTGCGCCTGCACCGCGAACTCGTCGAGGCCGAGGTCTCGCGGGCCAGCGCACAGGTTGCCCGGCGCGGCGCGATGGCGCCGCATGGCGAGCGCATGGCGGCGATGATCGCTGATCACCCGGAGTACCTCGGCGCGGCAGCCCAGTTGCAGCGACTCGGGTATGCCGTGCGTCCGCGCTTCAGCCTGGAGCGGGCACAGCACGAGGCGGTGATGACGGGCGACGCGCCCCGGGAGTGCGGACCGATCGCCTGCGACCTGCTCGGCGATCTGTCGCAGACCGGCTTCGTGACGCGCGAGCAGTTCGAGGCCCGCCTGCGCCGGGCGATCGAGCGGCCGGGGTGGCGCCGAGCCGCGGGCGAGGCTGTCGCGCGGCGCGTCCGCGAGCGGTGGACGACGGATGTCCTGGTGGCGGATATGGTGAGGATGGCGCAATGCGAGCTGGCGTGACGGCGCTACGCCACTGCAGTTCGTTCAACGGCTGCGTCGTCGTAGCTTCCGTACAGCGCGATCACCGGGACGCCGGCAGCGCGAAGCGGCGCTGATCGATCCCACATCTGCCGCTCAAACCGGTCGCTGGAGAGGATGACCACATCGGGGCGAAGGTCATGCGGCGCGCGCGCTGCGGTGACGACCGGCACGCCGTAGGCGCTGCCCCAGGTCGGCGGGTCATCGTCGATGATCCCCGCGATCGGCAGCCCCTCCAGGAACAGCCCGGCGCAGCGGCGTGTGTGCAGCCCGAGGCCATAGATCGCGATGCGTTCAGCGCCATCGGCTGCCGCGGCCCGCACCGCCCGGCGCAGCCGGGCCGCCGGCTCGCACTCGTGCAGACTCGGCGCGCATGCGACGCCGACCCCGCGGGCCCGCAGCGACTCGGCCCGCGGATCGTCGTCAGACAGGATCACCGCGCTGCCGGGCGTGACCGATTCGACCCGTCGTCCCTCCACGACCCGCGCAAAGCCCGCGGCGCCCAGGCGCCCGCGGATCCAGCGCCGGGCCGCCTCCGGCTCGTCGCACCAGTTCTTCCGCCAGGTCCAGTGCTCGATGAAGCGCAGACCGGTGTCTGTCGGACGCGTGTCGCGCCCCTGCGCCATGGCAGCGCCGAAGAGTTCCTCGTACTGCGTCGCCATGCGATCGACGCTGATGGCGCTGCGGGCGCGCTCCCACGCCGCCCGGCCCAGCCGGCCGAGCAGCGCCCGATCACCGGCAAGCTGCCCAAGGCGATCGGCGATGGCCTCGGTGTCGCCAATGTCCACGACCATCCCGGTCTCGCCGTCGGTCACCCACTCGCCGACTCCGCTGCCCACGCGCGTGACGACGGGAACCACGCCGGCGCCCATCGCCTCCAGCATCGTGATGCTGGCGCCCTCGTAGTCGCTGACGAGCAGGCTGATGTCGATGTCGGCGAGCAGGCGCTGGACTTCATCCGGGCTGCAGCGACCGTGCAGGCGCACACGCCCGCTGCGCAAGGTGCGCTCTGCCAGGCGGCGGCGCCAGGCGGGCAGATCGACACCGTCGCCGACCATGTGCAACTCGTAGCTGATGGCCCGCCGCTCCAGACCGTCAATCACCGCCAGCAGATCGCTGATGCGCTTCTGCGGCTCGACCATGCGCCCGATGTACGCCAGGCGCAGCGGGCCGTCCGGCGCCGGCGTGCGCGGGGCGCCGGCGACGGGCACGCCGTAGACGATCTTCCGCGTCGGTCGATCGCCGGCCAGCGGCTCGAGCCACTGCATGCACGCGTCGGACACCCCGGCCGCGGCCTCCCAGTGGTCATAGAAGGCCATCAGGTCGCGATACGACTCGTGATCGGTGTGGGCGATCGGCACGATGCGCGCTCCGGCGCACCGATGCAGCGTCGCCGCGGCGTAGCAGATGTCGGCGTAATTCGGGCAGATGATCTCCGGCTGGAGGCGCGCGATCGATGCCCGCAGCGTCTCCAGCGCCGCCCACCGATCGGCCATCGGATCGAGCACGCAGGTCTGCGTCAGGCCGTCGTCGTCGATGGAGCGCTCGGGAAGCGAATCCGGATGCGTGACGACCAGGAGCGTCCGCATGTCGAAGCGGCTGTTGCGCTCGGCGAGGGCTCTGGCCAGCCGCTTCGACCAGACCGTCACGCCGCCCACAGGCGACTCGTCGCAGCGGACCAGGCTGACGACCCGCGTCCGCCCCGGCAGAGCCCGGCAGCGCAGCGGCAGCCG
>JBICIE010000030.1:0-12959 GCA_043101635.1 Phycisphaerales bacterium JB039
CGATCAACCCGACCAGACGCGCCCGGTCACCCGCCTGTCGTTCCATGACATTCATGCTCGGCCTCCTGCCAGTTGCTTCAGTCTGGCACGGATCCGAACAAGCGCCAGCCAGCGCCCGAAAATTTTGTGCGGATGGTATCACTTCAGAACGTCGACGCCCATCGTTGGGCCCTGCATCGGCCCCGGCAACGCCTCTAACCCGGCGCCGGCGCCGGTTCTTCCCGTCCGCGCTCGGCCTGGCGCCGGATGCCGCGCAGCATCCCGCCGAAGACGACCCCGTGCAGCGGCAGCACCGCGTACCAGTACACGATCCCAACCAGCCCCTTCGGCTGAAACCGGGCCGTCATCACCAGGCGCGACTCCGCCTCTTCGCCCGGCTCGATCAGGAACTCCAGCTTCGCCACGCCCGGCAGGCGCATCTCCGCCCGCAGTTCCAGCCTGCGCCCGGGCTCGATGCCGACGACCCGCCAGAAGTCCAGCGCTTCGCCGTAGCTGACGTTCTCCGGATCGCGCCGGCCCCGGCGCAGCCCCGGCCCGCCCGCGAGCTGGTCCATCCAGCCGCGGATCCGCCACAGCCAGTCCGCCGCGTACCACCCGTGCCCGCCGCCGATGCGGCAGATGGCCCGGTACACCGCCTCCGGCCCGGCATCAATCTCGATCGTGCGCGCATCGGTGAACACCGCCCCGCCGGCCCAGTCCGGGTCGCCCGGGATCACGCCCGCCGCCGACCAGATCGTCTCGACATCATGCTGATCGAGCTGCGCCAGCGACAGCCGGATCGCCTCGCGCGTCGACAGCAGTTCCTGCGGCATGAGCCGCTGCGCGGTGTCATCCCTGCACACCACGCGATTGCGCAATCCCTCCGCCAGCGGCCGACCCACGCGCGTCGGTACCGGCGTGATCAGCCCCAGCCACAGGCTGCTGAGCGTCGGCGTCAGCACCGGGACCGGGATGATGAGCCGGCGCGGCAGCCGGCGCTCCTCGGCCATGATCCGCATCAGCGCGCGATAGGTCAGCACATCCGGCCCGCCGATGTCGATGTCGCGCCCGACGGTCTGGGGCGTCTCGACGCAGCGGATCAGGTACTCCAGCACGTTGTCCACGGCGATCGGCTGGCACTCGGTGCTGACCCAGCGCGGCGTGATCATCACCGGCAGCCGCTCAACGAGGTAGCGCAGGATCTCCAGCGACGCCGAGCCGCTGCCGATGATCATCGCCGCGCGCAGCGTCGTCACCGCGACGCCGGTCGACGCCAGCGCTTCCTCGACCTCCCGGCGCGACCGCAGGTGCTCGCTCAGGTCCGGCCCCATTTCCCCCAGCCCGCCGAGATAGATGATGCGTTCCACGCCCGCCCGCCTCGCCGCCTCGGCAAAGCTGCGCGCGCACGCCAGGTCCTTGTCGGCGAACTCACCGCCGGCGGCGCCCATCGAGTGGATCAGGTAGAACGCGATGCGGCAGCCCCGCATCGACTCCGCCAGCGCCTCGGTCTCGAGCACATCGCCCGCGGCGATCTCGACCCGGTTATTGGCGGCCCACGGGCGATCGGCGAGCTTCTCGGGCGAGCGGGCCAGGCACCGCACCCGGTAGCCGCGCCGGAGCAGTCGCGGCGCAAGGCGGCCCCCGATGTAGCCGCTGGCGCCGGTGAGGAAGATGGGCTGCTCCATGAGCCTCATTTCGACAGCCGCCGGCGCCGGATGCGGCGGTGGGGACCGGGGGAGTTCAGTTCCGGCGCAGCTCCGGCCACTGCGGCCCGACCTTCGGATCCAGCAGGTGCGGCAGCATGTCGCGGATCGCCGCCCAGTGCGTCGCAAACAGCGGCCCTTCCGACCCCATCTGGTACACCTGCTGTGTCCGCTGGGGCAGCTCATGCCACGGGATCCGGGCCCGCCGGTGATGGGCCCCGTGGTGCTCGACGTGCAACTGGCTGGCGGACGCCGCCTTGCCCAGCGCCCCGCGGTACACCACCGTCCGCGTCATCGCCAGGATCGTCTCGCCGCCCAGCCCCAGGTGCTCGGTGAACTTGCGGATCGTCTGCATCGTGCCCGCCAGCCACGCCGGAACCAGATGCCCGACGACGAACAGCGCCCACCACCCCTGCGCGATCACGAGCCATACGAGCGCGCTCCAGAAGCCCACCATCAGCGCCCACTCCAGCAGCAGCCCGCGCCGGCGCCTCGGCTTCAGCTGTTGCCAGTCCGCCGCGGTGCGCACCGAATACAGCAGCGGCGTGAAGATCCACCCGATCGTCAGCTCCAGCCACGCGTACAGCAGGCGCACCGCCCGCGGCGCCCGCGGCAGGTTGTACGGCCAGAACTCCGGATCATCCGGATCCGCCAGGTGCGCGTGATGGCGGTGATGCACGTGCCGGTACACCGCCAGCGGCGTCAGCGACGCCGTGCCGATGACCATCCCCAGCGCCTCGTTGACCCACCGCGGCCTGGCAAGCGTCCCGTGCGCCGCCTCATGCAGGCGCGTCAGGGCCGCGTGATCCAGCCACGCGATCAGCCCCCACAGCAGCACGCTGATCGGCCACAGCCCGTAGATCCACGCTGCGATACACCCCGCGACCGCCCCCGCGTGCAGCAGCGCCGCCCCGACCACAGGCGGGCTCCGCCGCACGGGTTCTGCGGGGGGGTCGGCCATAGACGCAATCGTACGTCGAAGCGAGCTTCAGCGCGCTTCCCGCTGGTCGCGAATCAGCCGCGTGCTGTCGTCGAAACGCCGCCCGAGGGCCTGCCGACCCTTACGCATCGCATCAAGGGCTCTGTGAAGATCGTCTCGCTGCCTGCGGCCGTTGCTGGCGGGCTTGCGCTTGACGACCGATTGGAGCAGCCTCCGGAGCACCGCCTACCCCTTCGCCCCTGCGCCCACCGTCACCTTCACCGGCACAAAGCTCGGCTTCACCCGCGCCTCGAACTCATCGCGGAACTTGTTCATGATCGTCCGCAGGGCCCAGTTGTTGCCATCGGCCAGCCCGCAGATGGTCGTGCCCGGCATCGAGCCCATGCTGGTGCCGATCTCCAGGGCCAGGTCCAGGTCCTTGGTGTAGGCGTCGCCGGCCTCGATGCGCAGCATCAGTTGATACAGCCACCCGCTGCCCTCGCGGCAGGGTGTGCACTGCCCGCAGCTCTCGTGCTTGAAGAACCGCGCGATATTGCGCGCCACGGCGACCATGTCCGTGTCCTCGTCGAACACCGTGGGGCACGCCGTGCCCAGCCCCAGCACGTTGTGCTTGCGTCCGATGTCGAAGTCGAGCTCCGCCTCGTACTGGTCCGTCCCGAGAATGCCCATACTGACGCCGCCGGGGATGGCCGCCTTGTACTTCTTGCCGCCCCGCATCCCGCCGCAGTACTGCTCGACCAGGGTGCGCAGCGGGATGCCCAGGTCGAACTCATAGCACCCCGGCCGCTCGACATGGCCGGATACACCCATCAGCTTGGTCCCGTAGCTCGGCGGCCCGCCGATCGTGCTCTCTGCGCCCTGCTTGCAGAACGCCGCAGCGCCCTCCTCGATGATGAACGGCAGGTGCGACAGCGTTTCGACGTTGTTGATGATCGTCGGCCGCCCGAACAGGCCCTTGAGCGCCGGGAACGGCGGCTTGATCCGCGGCCAGCCGCGCTTGCCCTCCAGCGCCTCCAGCAGCCCCGTCTCCTCGCCGCAGATGTAGGCGCCGGCGCCGCGGTGCACGTAGCAGTTGACCTCGAAGGTCTCGCCGCCGGCCTTGGCCGCCTCCGTCAGCAGCCCCTTGGGCCCGAAGATGTTGTGCTCGTACGCCTCTTTCAGCGCCGCTTCCAGCACGTGGGCCTGGTGGTGGTACTCGCCGCGGATGAAGATGTACGCGGTGTCCAGCCGGCAGGCCCAGCAGCAGATCGCGATCCCCTCCAGCAGCAGGTGCGGGTCGTAGTCCATCAGCAGCCGGTCCTTGAAGGTCCCCGGCTCGGACTCATCCGCGTTCACCGCCAGGTACCGCGGCCCGCGATCCTTGATCCCCGTCTTGCCCTCCTCGATCTTCGGCAGGAAGGTCCACTTGAGCCCGCACGGGAACCCCGCCCCGCCGCGCCCGCGAAGCTGGCTGTCCTTGACCTCGTTGGTGACCGCCGCCGGGTCCATGGTCAGGGCCTTGCGCAGCCCCTCATACCCGCCAGTCTTGATGTACTCGTCGTAGCCGACGATGTGGCGGTCCTTGAACGCGCCGTACGGCGGCGTGGGGATGCGCTTGCAGAGGATGTGCCGATCGGTCTTGGGCTGCCAGGACATGGAAACTCCAAAAGAGCCCCGAGCGCAAGCTCGGGGGCACAAAAGGCCGCCGCCAGTGAAGCCCCCGAGCCCAACCTCGGGCGGCCCACACGCCCCCACCCCCCGCAGGGGCCGATTGTAGGTGCCGCCGCCGCCCCCGCCGCCCCCGTGCAGATTGCGAACCGGGCGTTCGCTCCCCCGCGCTGCGGCCGCCTGCATCACCGCAAGCCCCTTGCACGCCACCCCGCCGCCCGGGTATCCTGCACTTGCCCCAACTCCCCGAAAGGAGGGCGCGATGCGACGCTCCACGCGGTTCGCGGTCGTCCTCGCGGTGGCGCTGCCCGCTGCCGCAGCGCCGGCGCAGCTCTGGGTCCGCCAGCTTGGAACCCCCGGCGATGACATCGCCGCGGCGATGATTGCCGATGGCGCTGGCGGCGTGGTCGTCGCCGGTACCACCGCAGGGGCGCTCGGCGGGCCGAGCGCCGGCGGCACGGACATCTGGCTGGCCCGCTACGACGACGGGGGCAACCAGATCTGGATCACGCAGTTCGGCAGCGCTGCGGATGATGAGGCGCACGGCATGGCGTCCGATGGCGCTGGCGGCCTGTACCTCAGCGGCGGCACGCTGGGCGAACTCGGCGGGCCCCAACTCGGCGGCGGCGACGCTTGGCTGGCCCGCTGCGACAGCCTCGGCGCTGTCGTGTGGATCGAGCAGATCGGCACGGTGGAGGCCGACGCCGCGCGCGCAGTTGCGCCCGATGGCGCCGGCGGCGCCTTCGTCGCCGGCTGGACCTACGGCAAGATCGGCGGGCTCTCCCCGCGCGGCCGCGACGCATGGGTCGGGCGCTACGACAGCGCTGGCCAGCGGCTCTGGATCACCCAGCTTCGGGAAAGCGAGGCCAACGCAGTTGCGCCGGATGGCGCTGGTGGCGTGTTCGTCGGGGGGTACGATGGCATCGCCTGGCTGGCCCGCTTCGATGCCGATGGCGTTCGACAGTGGTTCACCTCCTTCAGCACGATCGGGTGCGAGGATCACCTCCTTGGCCTGGCGCCGGATCACGCTGGCGGGGTATTCGCAACGGGCTATACCTACAAGTACCCGCTCTCCTGTCCGGCGGGCTCGACCGGGGACAAGGCCGACGCGTGGATCACGCGCTTCGATGGCGCTGGCGCGCAGCGCTGGACGGACATCCTGCAGTCGGGCACGGATGAAGTCGCCGCCGCGATCTCGTCGGCGCCCGGTGGCAGCGCGATCATCGCCGGCTGGACCCGCGGGCGGCTGGCCGGAAGCGGCGGCTACACCGGCGACGCCTGGGCCGCAGCGCACAGCGCCTCCGGCCAGCGGCTCTGGCTGCGGCAGTTCGGTGGACTCGGCGCCGATCTGGCCGACGCCATCGCCGCCGATGGTGATGGCCGGGTGTACGCCGCCGGCAGGGTGCGAGGCGATTTCGGCGCGCCCAGCGCTGGGGGACTCGACGCCTGGATCGCCCGCCTCGCCGACGACTGCGCTGCCGACTGCAACGGGGATGGGGCGCTCGACTTCTTCGACTTCCTCTGCTTCCAGAACTTCTTCGCGCTCGCCGATCCCACCGCCGACTGCGACGGTTCCGGCGAACTGGACGTGATGGACCTGCTCTGCTTCCAGAACCGCTTCATGGCCGGCTGCCCGTGACCCTCGTGATCGCGCCTCAGCGCCCGCCGCCCACACGCCGATAGCATCTCCCGTGGCCGCCCCGCCGGAACCTGCCGCCCTCACCGAGGCCCAGCTCGCCGCCCTGCGCACGGCGAAGATCCGCCGGCGCAAGATCGCCCGGGCCATCGGCGTCGCCCGCGTCAGCGGCTGGGTCACCGCCATGTTCGCCGCGATGACGCTCGCCTGGGCCCTCGGCGCATGGACGCTGGGAACGCCCGACTGGCAGGCCCTGGCCATCGGCTGCGGCATGGTGCTCGTCACCTGCGGCGAGTTCATGGGCGCCGGGCGCGTGCGCCGCTACGACCCGCGCGGGGCCATCGTGCTCGGCTGCAACCAACTCTTCTTCGGCGCCCTGCTGATCGGCTACGCCGCGTGGGGCGCGCTGGCGTCGCTCCAGTCGCCGGCGAGCAGCGAGCTTGCCGAGCTCGACCCCGAACTCGCCGCCGAGATCGGCGCCCTGACGACCTCGATCATGCTGCTCATCTACGCCGGCGTCGCCCTCGGCGGCGCGCTCGGCTGCGGCCTGGCGTCGCTGTACTACTTCACCCGCGCAAGGCACATCCGCCGCTTCCGGGCTGAGACACCGGACTGGGTCATCCAGACGCTGCGCGCTGCGGCGTGATCAACGCTGAATACGCTCCGCTTCGTCGCTTTCAGTCCAGCAGCTCCAGCAGCCAGTGCTTCCGCTTCTTGTAATGCGGCTGCCCGTGGCCCTGGGCCGGGTAGATGTCGCTGTCATCCGGCCCGCGCTGCAGCCCGCTCGCCGGGGCCGTCTCGGCGCCGAACTCCCGCTGCGTGCGCTCGATGATCTTGTCCAGTTCGCCCCGGTCCAGCCACACGCCGCGGCACTGCGGGCAGTAATCGATCTCGATCCCCTGCCGCTCGCTCATCACCAGGTCCACGGACCCACACGCCGGACACTTCATCAACGCCCTCCTTGCCCCTGGCGCCTTGGCGCCTTCGCGCCTCCGTGCCTACTTCACCCCCATATCCAGCACCACCTTGATCCCCTCACCCGACCGCATCGTGTCGAAGGCCTTGCGATACTGCTCCAGCGGGAACTCGTGCGTGATGATCTCATCAAGCTCAAGCTTGCCCGACAGCAGCAACTCTTCCATCTGGTACCACGTCTCGAACATGCGCCGCCCGTTGATCCCCAGCACCGTGCAGCCCTTGAAGACGATGTTGGTGTTGAAGTCGAATGTCATCGGCTTGGCCGGCAGGCCGAGCAGCGCCGCCGTCCCGCCGTTGCGCAGGGCCCGGAAGCCCTGATCAAAGGCGGATGCCGCCCCGGACATCTCCAGCAGCACATCGACGCCCTCGCCGCGGCAGGCCTTGCGGACCTCCTTGATCCACCCGTCGCCCTCGCGCACATCGAACGCGTCGGTGGCGCCCAGCCGCCTGGCCAGATCCAGGCGCGGCGGGTTGATATCGGTCGCAAAGATGCGCCCAGCCCCGGCCGCCTTGGCCACCGTCACCGCCATCAGCCCGATGATGCCCACGCCGCTGATCAGCACGCTGCGCGCGCTCACGCCGGCCGCCATCACCGTGTGCACCGCGTTGCCCAGGGGATCGAGCACCGCCGCGACCTTGTCCGGGATCGACTCGTGCAGCGGCCACACGTTCTCTTCCGGCACGACGACATAGTCCGCAAAGCAGCCGTCGCGATCGACGCCGAGGATGCGCGTGTCGCTGGCGATGTGCGCGTTGCCGGTGCGGCTGTTGTAGTCCACGCCCTTGGTGATGTGGCCCTCGGCGCTGACGCGCTGGCCGGCCTTATACCGCGTCACCGCAGGCCCCACGCTCTCGATGGTCCCGACGAACTCGTGGCCGGTGACAATTCCCACCGGAATGCGACTGGCGGCCCAGTCGTCCCACTCCCAGATGTGGCGGTCGGTGCCGCAGATCCCCGCTTTCCGGACGCGGATCCGCACATCCCGCGGGCCGCACTCGGGAACGGGACGCTCGCCGTCGAAGTCGAGGCCCTCGGCGGGGCGAGCCTTCACCAATGCCCGCATGGTGGCGGGCGTCTGCGATCGGGCCGCGTCTGCGGCGGCGCCGGGTGCGGTGGTAGACAACATGATGGCCTCCAGATTCAGGAGAATTCCGGCCCTCCGCCGGCCCTGAGGTATTGTTCGATGGCCCGTCAACTCGATCAACGGCAGGCCCGGATCGCCCCGCCGAACCGATAGAATCCCGACTCATGACCCGTTCCTCAGGCGCCCACGCTTCCTTCCTGTACCTCGCGGCCAAGCCGGCCGGCGGGCGGAGCCTCGGCGTGCGCACCGCCGCCAGCGAGCGGGCCCTTGCGGCGGGCCTCGGGCGAGACCGCCTGCTGCTGCTGCGGGCCTGGAAGCTTCCCGGCTGGGCCGCCCGTTCCGGAGAACTCCGCCTGCGGGACCAGGCCACCCTGAACGACACCCTCGGCCAGCTCGTCAGCCGCGGCGTGCCGCTGGTCGAGGCCCTCGAGGTCACCGCCTCCGCCGTCCGTCCGGACGCCAGGGCCCTGGTGCTGCGGATGCGGGAGATGGTGGCGGGTGGCGCCTCGTTCGCCGACGCCTGCGCCCAGACCCGCGCCTTCGACCAGGTCACCGTCGCCGTGTACCGCGGCGCCGAGCGCACCGGCGATCTCGGCGGCGCCTGCCAGCAGCTTGCCCGGACCGCCCGGCGCCAGCTTCAGGTCGGCTCCAAGGCGGCCACGCTGCTGGCCTATCCCGCCATCGTGCTGAGCATCTGCGCCCTGGTGACCACGGGCATGATCGTCTTCATCGTGCCGCGGATCGGCGAGGCGCTGGAGCAGGCCGGCGCCGATATCCCGCTGGTGACCAGGGCGCTGGTCGCCACCGGGCTGTTCATCCAGGACAACTGGCTGCTCGTGCTGGCGGCCGTGCTCGGGCTGCTGTTCCTGATCGTCCTGCTGCGCAGCGCCATCGGCGGCGCGATCTGGGCCGTGGCCCGGCGCCTGCCCGGGATGCGCGACCTGATCCTGGCCCAGGAATCGGCCCGCTTCTTCAGCGTCATGGCCGCCATGACGCGCAGCGGCGTGACCATCGCCGACGCGCTCGGCGTCGCCTACCGCGTCGTCAGCCACCCCAAGATGCGCCGCGAGCTTGCCGCCCTGCAGCGCAAGCTGGTCGCCGGGGGCGTGCTGGCCCGGCTGATCGAGGGCGTCCAGACGCTGCCGCTGGCCACCCGCCGGCTGCTGATCGCCGCGGAGCGCAGCGGCGACATGGAGCGGGCCTTCGACAGCCTCGCGACCGATATGGCCGACGAGGTCGACACCCGGGCCCAGCGCCTGCTGGCCATGCTCGAACCCCTGCTGATCGTGCTGATGTTCGCCATCATCGGCTCCATCGTGATGGCCATCATGATCCCGATGCTCACCCTGACTGTTGACGGAATGTGACCCCGATCGACTCCCTGTGTGTATGGCGGCCCGCCCGCCGTCCGGGGCAGATGAAAGAGATGAAGATGACACGCAAGACATCCCGGCGCGCCTTCTCGATGCTGGAGCTGACGCTGGCGATCGCCATCATGGCGATCCTCATGACGGCGGCCTCCGTGGCGCTGCTCCCCCGCATCTTCCGCGCCAAGACCACCGTCACCAAGAACACGATGCTCACGGTGCAGCAGAGCCTCAACGAGTCCAAGGCGTTCAATAACCAGTACCCGGGGAACCTGAACCAGCTCGTCCCCGAGTACCTCGAGAAGGCGCCGAAGGACGGCTGGCGGCGCGACTTCATCTACATCGTCCCCGGCGCCGGCGGCAGGCCTTTTGATCTCATCAGCGTCGGCGACGATGGCCAGCCCGGCACGCCGGACGACATGAGCATCTGGACGATCGACGACGAGCAGACCGGATGAACCGCCGCCGCCCAGCCCGCGCCCGGCGCGCCATGACCTTCCTCGAGGTCATGCTCGCCACCGCGATGCTGGCCCTCGTCACCGCGAGCGTCTTCAGCGCCATCAACTTCGCGATCGGCTCCCAGTCGCGCCAGGAGCAGTTGCTCGGCGCTGCCGAGGTGGCCAGCCGCGTGGTCGTGATGTATCTCGACGATCCGGACGCCACGCTGGCCCAGCAGGGCAAGCCGATGGACTACGGCCCCTACCGCTATCGCTGGCGGGCCGACGCCCAGGCCATCGAGCTGCGGGCCGACGCCGACGCCGAGGCCCAGGGTGGCCCCACCAGCGGCGGCGGTGTCTCCCTGAGCAACCTCAAGGAACTGACCGTCCTGGTGTGGCTCAGCGAGGAGTCCGGCGGCGGCTACGACCCCGTCCCCGGCGTCCCCCAGTTCTCCGTCCGGCGCATGCTGGACATGAACCCGACGTTCCGCAATCCCGACTCGCTCCAGGGCGCCATGGAGGGGGGCACGCTGCTGGAGCGCATCCTCGGGGGCCCGGAGCCTGAGACCGGCGAAGAGCAGCGCCCCGAGCCGGGCCAGAGGTCGCGCCGATGAGACGCCGCGCCTTCACGCTGCTGGAACTCGCCATCGCCTCGTTCCTCGGGACGATGATCATCATCGCGACGTTCGGCGTCTTCGGCGCCATCAACCGCGCTGACCGGCGCACCGCGGCCCGCTTCGACCGCTCGACCCAGCTCGCCGTCCTCCAGCGCGCCGTGCAGCGGGCCTGGGATTCGGTCGTCATGGCCGATGGCGCCGAGGGGATCACCGGCGGCCGCGCCGCCACCGAGGCCGCCGCCGGCGCGGACCCCGGCGACGAGGACCCGGAGGCCGAGTCCGAGGAGCCGCTCCAGCCCCTGCGCATCCACCTCCAGGCCGACCCGGCCTTCGAGGGCGAACTGATGACCCGGCGCGTGCGCCTCGAGCAGGGCTGGGGCGCCGGCGAGCCGACGCCCGCCCAGCGCCTCGAACTTGCCCTCAGCGGCCCGCCGGCCACCCAGAGCGCCGACGACTACCGGCGCACCATGCGGCTCCAGGAGCAGGGACTCCTGCCGGTCGAGACCGGCCCCGAGATCGGCGCCGACAACTCCGTCCGCGGCGCCTTCGAGCTGCGCCGGGAAGACGCGGTCACCGCCTTCGGCGAGCAGATCTACTCCCTCTGGTGGCGCCCGCTGGCGCGCCAGGACCCGGTCGACCCCGAAGAGGCGCTTCCCGAGACGCCACCGGCCGTCGATGTCGCGCTTGCGGAGGGCGCGGTCAAGCTCGTCAACGAGGTCATCTGGGCCCGCTGGCGCGTCTTCAAGGGGCGCGAGTGGCGCGACGAGTTCCGCGCCATCACCGTCCCGGACCTGCCCGCCTACGCCGAACTCGAGCTGACCACGCCCGAGATGCTCACCGTCAACTGGATCTTCGAAGTCGCCTGGACCATCGGCGACGACCCCGCCGCCGCCGGGGAGCCGGGCGCACAAGAAGATGGCGAGGGCGAGGCCTCGTCGGCAACCAGCGCCACCACCGGCGCCAGCACCCAGTCCATCGAGGGAACGACCGTCACCCGCCCCGGAGCCGAGGACCGATGAGCCGCGCCCGCGCCAACTCGGCCCGCCGGCGCGGCTACGCCCTGGTGCTGGTCACCCTGCTGACCATGGTGTCCTCCATGGCTGTCGCCGTGATCCTGCAGCGCCACGCGGCGGTGCGCCGTTCGGTGGTCCGCCAGGTCGAGCAGACCCGGCAGCGTCACATCGAGCGCGGCCTGCGCGAGGTCATCAGCGGGTGGCTGCGGACCGTCCGCGGCGACTCGGTGGCCGATCGCCTCGGCCCCGATGGCCACGCCCTGGACATCCTTCTGCCGGAGGGACGCACTGTGTCGATCGCCATGCGCGACGCCCAGGGCGCCGTCCTCGCCGGCTTCGACGCCCTGCCCCAGGAAGAGCTGGAGCAGGCGCTGGCGTTGTACGAGGGCTTCGCCAGCCGCGTCGGCCCGACCGACCTGGAGCGCATGACCCGGCTGGTCGGGCCGGCCCGCATCAGCGTCGCCACGGCCCCGCCCGAGGCGGTCGAGGCGGCGGTGGAGGCCGCCCTCGGCCCGCAGCGGGCCGCCGAGATCGCCGCCGAGATCCGCGAGGCCGTCGCCGAAGGTCCCGTCACCGACTCGTCCCTGCGCAACCAGACGCTCCAGTCCGCCGGGGTGGCGCCGGCGGACCGCACGGCCGTGCTGCGCCTGCTCACCGCCGAGCCGGAGCTCTGGGAACTGGACATCCGAATCCGCAGCGGGCTGGACACTGGCCGATACAGGGCCCAGGTCGTCATTCCGCGCCGTCAGAGCGCCGCCCGCGACGGCTCCGTCATGAGCTTCTCTCCTCTTGGCCCGTTCCTGCTCTGGGAGCGGGTCGAAATGGAGTAGGATCAATCCCGGCGCCGATGCGCCCCTGGAGGTTTGCCAAGATGTCCCACCCGATGTCACGAAAACGAGCCGGCGCCATCCGCGCGGTGGGGCTGTCCGCCGGCGCCATCTGCCTGCTCGCAACCGGCGCCCTGGCCATCAGCTCCGGCGCCGATCCTGCCGCGGTCCAGGCCCGCCCGGTCAGCATCCCCCCGCTCCCCGCCCCGCCCGCCGGCGATCCCGATGTCTATCCCTCCATGATCGCCGAGATGCTCCAGAGCGCCTACGAGCATGACTTCCCCGACGAGACCGGCGATCCCGAGCAGACCCAGGCTCAGACGCCCCAGACCCCGCCCCCCAGCCTGCGGATGATCGGCGCCATCGGCGCCGGCGATGGCGCAGTCGCCGTCATCGGGATGGACGCCGAGCAGTTGCTGCTCGGCCCGGGCGAGAGCGGGCCGGACTTCCGCGTCGAGGAGATCTACCCGGACCGCGTGATCATCACCCGCTCCGGAACCCGCCACGTGATCGCCCTGGGTGATCGGCAGGGGCCGCTCGCCGGCGACCTCCGCCCGGGCGGCGCCGGCGCCGGGCAGGCCCGCGTCGCCGGCGGATCCCAGGCCGGCCCCGGGGCCTCGCCCCGGGCGACCCAGGCCGGCGGCATCACCGCCGGTGAGGATGGCCTGCCCGGCGCCGGCGCCGCCCGGGCGGATGTCGCCGGCGAGCGGCCCCTGCCGATCACCCAGGG
>JBICIE010000031.1:0-11905 GCA_043101635.1 Phycisphaerales bacterium JB039
AGCGGCTCGTTCCTCGGCGGCTTCGACAACTTCAAGCTCGGGCTGGACAGCGCATGCCGCGTCGATCTGGATGGCGACGGCGCGCTGACCTTCTTCGACTTCCTCGAGTTCCAGAACCTGTTCGCCGACGGCGACCTCAAAGCCGATTTCGATGGCGACGGCGCGCTGACCTTCTTCGACTTCCTCGCCTTCCAGAACGAGTTCGCCGCCGGCTGCCCGTAAGCGCATCGCCTGCGCTGCGAACCTACTGCCGAGCCTCGAGCGCCCGCGCCCGCGCCAGGTACGCCGACGCCCGCTCCGCGTCGATCGTTGCGCCCGTGCGCGCCGCCATCCGCAGCGCCACCAGCGTCGCCTCCCGCACAAAGCCGCTGCCCCCGTCCGGCCAGCGATCCTCGGCGTACGCCACCGCCCGGCGGGCATGGGCGAAGGCGCCCGTCATGTCGCCGCGCTGCTCGTCCGCCGCCGCCAGTTGCGCATAGCACGTCACCAGCACGCCCGCGGCACGGTCATCATCCGGGCCGGCCTCCAGGACCCGCTGCAGCGACCGCTCCGCCTCCCGCAGCGGCGGGCGGGCCGCCTCCGGCTGCCCGGCGCGCACCAGCGCCTCGGCGTAGTGCTTCGCCGCCACCGCCCGTCCCATGGCGATGTTGCGCTCCTGCGGATAGTCCCGCTCCAGTTCGCCCGCCAGCCGGTACGCCGCGGCAAGCTGCTCGAGCCCGGCCCCGTCCCCCCGCTGCAGGCGCAGCGCCCCGAGCAGCCGCAGCCCCTCGACCTCGCCAAGCCGGGCCAGCCGATCGCCGGGAAAGAGCTCCAGCAGCCGCCGCACGATCTCCAGCCGCTTTTCGTGCAGGAGCGTGGCAGTCTCCAGATCCCCCGCCCCCACCGCCAAGACCCCCAGCCGCTCGTAGCTCCACGCCAGGTTGTCCAGGAAGCGCCGCTCGGTCGGGTGCGCCGCCACCAGTCGCTCATCGATCGCCAGGGCCCGCTCGTAGTACTCCTGTCTCAGTTCCGCCGAGCCGGCGATCTTGATGACATCGCCGACCTTCACCAGCGCAATCGAGAGGTCCGCCGCGATCTCCGGATCCCCCGGCGCCATCGCCGCCAGCCCCTCCCGCAGCGCCAGGGCCTGCTGGCGCAGCTCCAGCGACGCCTCCAGCCGGCCGACCTCGTGCTCCAGATCCGACAGCGCCAGCAGCGTCGCCGCATAGGCCCTCAGCAGCGCCGGACTCTCCGGATCGGTCTCCAGCAGCCGCTCGATGTGCGCCCCCAGCGCGGGCAACATCTCCGCCCGGATCTGGCGCGAGCCCAGCCGCGATGAGGCCCGCGCCAGTTCGTCGATCACCGTCGCGGCCGCAAGCGCCGCCTCATCATGAAACGCCTCCGCCCGCTGCGCCTCATCATGGGCCCGAACCATTCCGGCCACGCCGAACGCCGCGCCGCCCGCCACCGCGCACAGGCCCGCCGCGGCCGCCGCCACCGCCCCGCGCCGCCGGCTGGCCAGCCGCGACATGCAGTACAGCACGCTCGGTTTGCGCGCCAGGATCGGCTGCCGCGCCAGGTAGCGGCGCAGGTCCTCCGCCAGGGCCCCCGCCGAGCCGTACCGCTCCTCGGGGTCCTTGCGCAGGGCCGTCGCCACGATGAGCGACAGATCCCCGCGAAACCGACCATCGTGCCGCTCGATCGGCGCCGGCGCCCGCTCCCGCACCGCCCGGATCGCCTCGAAGATCGAACTCGAGCCGGTATCGATCGGGCGCTGCCCGCTCAGCAGTTCGTACAGCACCACCCCCAGCGAGTACACGTCGCTGCGCGTGTCGATCGCTTCCGGATCGCCGGCAAGCTGTTCCGGACTCATGTACGCCAGCGTCCCGATCGCCTGCCCCGTGATCGTGCACCCATCATCCTGGCGCAGCAGGCGCGCCACCCCGAAGTCGCAGATCCGGGCCCGCGCCACCTCCCCATCCAGCGACACCAGGATGTTCGACGGCTTCAGGTCCCGGTGGATCACCCCGCGCCGGTGCGCGTGCTCCACCGCCTCGCACACCTCGATCATCAGTTGCAGCCGGGCCCGCACCTCCAGCGGCGCCGCCGCCTCCACCAGCGGCGCTCCCTTCACCAGTTCCATCACCAGGTAGCTGTGCCGCGCCCCGCCGATCGGCGCCGTCCCCGCGTCGTAGATGCGGCACACGCCCGGATGATCCAGCCGCGCCAGCGCCTCGGCCTCGCGCCGGAAGCGGTCCCGCGCCGCCATTGACGGCCCCACCAGGCGCAGCAGCTTGATCGCGACCTCCCGCTGCGGATGGGCCTGCTCGGCCCGCAGCACCAGCCCGCTGGCGCCCTCGCCCAGCACCCCCTTGATCCGGTACTGCCCGATCCGCTCCGGCACGTCGCGCTGATCGATCGTCGCCTCGGGCTGTCCCGCGCCGAGCGCCCGCGCCAGCGGACGATCCAGCGCCCCCGGCCCGTCGTGCGCCAGCAGCGACTCCACCTCCAGCCGCTCGCTCCCGTCCGCCAGAGCCGCCAGCCGCTCGGCCCGCAGCGCCGCCGGCAGATCCGCAACCGCGTCGCACAACTCCACGATGCGCTGATACCGCGATTCCCTCATGGCGCCCCCCGCTGCCCCAGGTCCCTGCCCAGCCACGCCCGGGCCCAGCGCCAGTCGCGATCGACCGTCGCGCGCCCCACGCCCAGCAGCAATGCGATCTGCTCCATCGTCAGCCCCCCGAAGAATCGCAGTTCCACCACCCGCGCCTGCCGCTCATCAAGCTCCGCCAGCCGGCGCAGCGCATCATCCAGTTCCAGCACGTCGATCTGCGCCGCCTGAACCTCCAGCAGCGTGGTATCCAGCGGCACATGGCCCACGCCGCCACCTCGCTTCAGCGCCTTGCGAGCGCGGGCCTGGTCCACCAGCACGTTGCGGATCACCTTCGCCGCCAGCGCTCCGAACTCCTCCGGCGTCTGGGGCTGGCCGGCCCCGGCGCCGGCCAGCCGCACATAGGCGTCATGCACGATCGCCGTGGTCTGCAGGTCGCTCCCCGGCCGCTCCTGACGCAAGCACTGGCTGGCAATCGCCCGCAGCGACTGATACCACTGCTCGGGCGGTGTCTCGGGATGGGATGCCGGGGGGCCGAGGGGCACAGAAACTCCAAAAAAATCGGGACCCGTGATGCGCGACGCGGCCCATTGTCGCTTCTTTTGCATAGCAGGACAACCCCCCAGCCGCCGCTTCCTGGGCGACTGGGCCATGTCCGGGGCGCGGCAGGGGGCGCCCCGGGATCCAGACCCCGCCCGGCGGGGTTGTTCTGTGCGCCCGCGCCGCCGCCGTCAAGCCCCACCCGCCCCGGGACCGATGACTCCCCGGTGCCCGCCTGGCGTTACAAGCTCCACGAAGTCATCTTCGAAGCCGACACGACCCTCGGCAAAGCCTTCGACATCGCCCTGCTGGTCGCCATCGTCCTGAGCGTGCTGGCGGTCACGCTGGAGACCGTCGAGCCCATCCGCCAGGCCATGGGGCCCGAGCTGCGGGCCGCCGAGTGGGTCTTCACCATCCTCTTCACCATCGAGTACATCCTGCGCCTCACCTGCGTCCGCCGGCCGGTGCGCTACGCCACCAGCTTCTTCGGCGTCGTCGATCTGCTCGCGGTGGTCCCGACCTACCTGACGCTGTTCGGGATCGGGGCCCAGTCGCTGGTGGTGATCCGGGCCCTGCGCCTGCTGCGCATCTTCCGCGTCTTCAAGCTGGTGCGCTATCTCGACTCGGCCGGCACGCTCATGGCCGCCCTGCGCGCCAGCTTCCCGAAGGTCATCGTCTTCATGCTCGCCGTCGTCGTGCTCGTGCTCATCATGGGCTCGATGATGTACCTGATCGAGGGCGGTCCGGACAGCCAGTTCAGCAGCATCCCGCGCAGCGTCTACTGGGCCATCGTGACCATGACCACCGTCGGCTTCGGCGACATCACGCCGCAGACCATCGGCGGCCAGATCCTCGCCTCGGCCATCATGATCATCGGCTACTCCATCATCGCCGTGCCCACCGGCATCGTCATCAGCGAGACCGTCACCGCGATGCGGAAGCGCGAGGTGACCACCCAGCACTGCCCCTCCTGCCAGCGCGAGGGCCACGCCGCGGACGCTGCCTACTGCAAGTTCTGCGGCGAGAAGCTGTAGGCAAGGGAATGGGGAATAGGCAATGGGCAGCCGGCAGCAACGTGGCGTCGCTGCGCGCGCACATCATGCGATCCGTAGTCCATTGCCTACTGCCCATTCCCCATTACCCACCGCTCAGAACCCCAGCGCCCCGTTCAGACGCCCCCCCGTCTGCATGTCGGTCAGCGTCACCACCACCTGCTCGCCGCGGAGCTTCCCCAGCCCCTGCTGGAAGACGAACTGCCGGCTGATCGCGCCCCCCGGCGGCAGCGCCGCCACCGTCGCCGACTGCCGCGCATAGCCGCGCCCGAAGCACGCCACATCCAGCGACACCGGCCGATCCGTCGTATTGGTGATCTGCGCCTCGACGATGATGTCGCCCTCGCCCGATCCCAGCCGCCACGACAGGTCCAGCGCAAAGTCGCGCAGCCCGACCTCGAAGGGCACGCTGGCGCGGATCTGCCGGAAGGATGTCTCGGCCGTGATGTCCAGTTCCAGTTCCAGCGCCTTGGCGCCGGATGGCTCGGCCCCGCCGAACGCCAGCGTCAGCGGGATGCGCACCTCGGCCCCGGGAGGGATGTCGAACTGCGCACTGCGCGGCGTGATCCGCCACGACCGATCGCGCGATCCATCCGGCAGGACCCCGCCCGGCGCGCGCACGAACAGCCGCCCCGCCAGCCCCACTGGCCACGGATTGGCAGCCGTCAACTCAACCGTGTGCTCCAGCGATGTCGTCGTCAGGAACGCCGGCTCGATCCGCAGCGACGCCAGGAACTGCACGAGGTTGACATCGACCCCCTCGATGAAGACCGGCATGGACCCCAGCCGGATCTCGTGCGGCGAAGCTCCATCGCCGGCGCCGATCGGCTCCTCATTGCCGAACACATCCACCAGGCGCGGCTCGCCCGCCCCGAGATGCAGTTCGACTGCGCTCACTTCCGACGCCCCCTCGCGCCAGATCGCCAGCGCCCCGCCGCGCGACGGCGGCGCGTTGGCCGTGGGCGCCAGGATCAGGCACCGCACGTGCGGCCCCAGTGGATACCGCCCCACGATCCGCCGGTCCGCCAGCCGGTCGACCAGGCAGCGCCAGGCCGCAAGTTCCGGCGCCGGCATCACCTGCTGGCGCCGCGCGCCGACCCACTGCCACGGATCCACCAGCGCCGCGCGCGCGAGCGGATCGTCCGGCGCCGCCCCATCGGCGTCAACCTCGGCCAGCGCGTTCCAGAACGTCAGCATCCGGCGCACCATCGCGCCTGTGCCGTGGGCCCGGCCGAACTCGTCGACCATCTCGCTGCGCAGCGCCAGCGTCAGCTCGCGCTGCCCGTCGACCTCGGCGCGCAGCGCCTTCCAGTCCGCGGCAAGCTCGGTCACCGCCTGCTGCGGCCAGTGCGACGGCATCGAGACGATCACGCCCCCGAGGCTGTCCGCCCCCGGCGCCAGCAGCGCCATGTCCTGGTCCGCCGGCCACGGGGCGATGATCGCCGGCTCTGGCACGACTTCGCCAATGGCGTCGCGGGCCAGCCCGAGGCTCGTGGGCAGGTCGCTGGAGAAGTACAGCGACCGCGCCCCGGCGCCGCCGATCTGCCAGCGCGTGACCACCTGCCCGTACCGCTCCAGCAGCGGCAGCAGCAGCGCGTGCCAGGTCGCGCTGCTGCGCCCCAGCGCCTCCAGCGGGTCGCTGGCTTCGACCCGCGCCGCTTCGGCCACCTCCCGCGGCAGCCGATTCAGCGCCAGCGTGATGTCCTGCCACTCCAGCGCCAGCGCCTCGATCACCGGCCCGATCGCGCTGAGGAAGCGCTCCACGCTCTCGGCCGTCAGCGAATCGGTCCACGCCGGCACGCTGACCGCGCCGACGCCGGCCCGGCGCACCAGCTCGGCAAACTCGCCCCGAAGCTCCGGCGGCAATTCCGTCGCGATGATCCCGAAGCGGGCCCGGTCCGGCGAGCCCTGGGCCCCGTCGAACGCCGGCGCCCCCGGACGCAGCCGCCCCGCCCGCCCGCTGCTGGCCGTCTGGCGCGACGGATCGGGAACCCAGATGAAGTCGACGTGCGCCGCTCCCACGACCTGCCCGGCGCTGAGCACCTCCAGCGTCGCACGATACCAGCCCAGCCGCTCGAGCCCCGGCGCCCAGCTCAGCCCGCTGCGCCCCGCCGGCAGCGCCTGCTCCCGCTGGTCGACGATCGCCCCTTCGATATCCTGCACCAGGACGCGCGCGCTGATGCGCTCGCCCGTCAGGTCCCGCACCAGCACTTCCAGCGTCGGCTTCTCGCTGGCCAGCACGATGTTCGCCGGCGCCGTGGTGCTGATCTCGATCCGGGGAAACTGCGAGATGATGATCTCGTCGAAGCTGGCCGACCCGGAGAAGTCCTGCGGCCAGATCTGGTGGGCCCCCAGCGTCGGCGCCTGGAACTGCTCCGGCTGGAGCAACTCCAGATCGACCTGCAGGAACGCGGCCCGCGGCTCGTCGCCTTTCAGCAGCACGCTCACGGGCGTCCATTCGGCCGCACGCAGCGGCGCCGACCGCGACTCGGCGCCCTCGATGGGCTCGCCCGCCTCATCCAGCAGCCGCGCGACCAGAAACGCGCGCGCATGCGTGAGCCCCTCGGTACGCGCCTGGGCCTCGATCAGGTAATCGGCTCCGCTCAGCGCCGGCGCCGCGCCCGGGTCCATGCGCAGGCTCACGCTCCCCCCGCCGGTGGGCAGCCGGACCGAGCCGCGCCCCGCCGCGGCGGGTCCGTCGAAGTCGAGGCAGGCCAGGTTGTCGAGCGGAAAGCCCGGACGCAGACGCCCGGGCGGATCGTGCTGGGCCCGGAACCACGAGGCCGGCAACTCCGGCACGAAGGGGTCAGCGATCTCGAAGTCAAACCGCTGCACGATGCGCCGGGCCGCGCCCGGCCGCAGACCCGCCGTGCGGGACGCCGGGCCGGCCTCGCCGGCGGGCTGCGGGGCGAAGTCGATCGTCTGTGCCGCCAGCGGAGGCGCAAGGGCCCCCGCGCAGGAGAGAACAGGCGTGATCAGCGCGCGCCGCATCAGGCCAGATATCGGCGCCGCGCTGCGGGCCGCTGGAGCCTGCGGTATGCTCCGCCCATGAGCGAGCTTCCGCCCGATCTGCCCCACAAGCCCTACCAGCCCTGGGATCCGCAGCGCCCTGCCCTGGAGGCGGCCCGCGCCTTCTACGACGTGATGCGCCGGCGGCGCAGCGTGCGGATGTTCTCCGAGCGCCCGGTCGCGCAGGAAGTGATCGAGCAGTTGATCCTGGCGGCAGGAACTGCGCCCTCCGGGGCGCACAAACAGCCGTGGCGCTTCGTGGCGGTCAGTGACCCGGCCTTGAAGCGCCGGATCCGCGAGGCCGCCGAGGCCGAGGAGCGCGAGTTCTACACCCGCCGCGCCAACGCCGAGTGGCTGGCCGACCTGGCGCCCCTCCAGACCGGACCGGAGAAGGAGTTCCTCGAGATCGCCCCATGGCTGATCGTGGTCTTCAAGCTTATGAAGACGGACGCCGGCGGGCAGGTGTACTACGCCAACGAGTCGGTGGGCATCGCCGCGGGGATGCTGATCGCGGCGATCCACCACGCCGGGCTGGTCACGCTCACCCACACGCCCAGCCCGATGGGATTCCTCGCGCAGGTGCTCCATCGCCCGGCGCACGAGCGGCCGTTCCTGCTGCTGCCGGTGGGCTACCCGGCCGAAGGCGCCACCGTGCCCGACCTGCAGCGCAAGGCCCTCGGCGAGATCATGGCGCTGAACGCCGGCGATCAGGCCGGCTGAGCGATGCGCTCCGCAGCGCGCCGCTGGCTGATGGCCAGCCCGATGGCGAGGCCCGCCGAGAGCAGGCAAAGCGCTCCGGCGACCGTGAAGGCCAGCCCGTACGAGCCGGTCGCCGTCTTGGCGGCGTTGCCCGCCGCGATGCCGACGACGCCGGCGATGCCGTAGCTGGTGAAGACGAAGCCGTAGTTGACGCCGAGGTTCTTCGATCCGAACAGGTCCGCCGTGGCGGAGGGGAACAGCGCGAAGTTGCCGCCGAAGTTGAACCCGACGATCGAGGCGGCCACGGCGAGGCTCAGTTCCGTGCGCATCGACGCCAGCAGGAACATCATGATCGCCTGCAGCGTGAACATGGCGACGAAGGCGCTGGTGCGCCCGATGCGGTCGGAGACGAACCCCCAGGCGATGCGCCCGACGGCGTTGAAGATGGCCAGCCAGCCGACGGCCGCGGCGCCCTTGAGCAGCAGGTCGGCGGTCTCCATCTCGGAAAGGTCGGGGTTGACCTCGCGGGCGGCGCCCAGCAGTTGTTCGCCCGCGAAGACCTTGACGATGCCGATCACCATCAGCCCGGCCATGGCGCCGGAGAAGAACATGGTCCAGAGGACGTAGAACGACGGGTTGCGCAGCGTGCTCTGCCAGGCCGACTCGGCCGGCGGCGCGCCGGCGCCGGGGCGGGACGCCGGGTTCTGCGCCGGCGGGTTGCGCAGCAGCATGGCGCCGATCGAGACGCCGACGAAGCAGACCAGCGCGTGCACGAAGAAGAAGTCGGTGACGCCGTGCTGCTCGATGAAGCCGAGAGCCCCGATGGTGCGCCCCTTGAACAGGTAGGCGCCGAAGCCGAAGCCGGCCACGGCGAGCCCGGAGACCAGCCCCTTGTGCTGCGGGAACCACTTGACCAGGGCCGCGATCGGGCAGACGTAGGCGAAGCCGATGCCGGCGCCGGCGAGGAAGCCGATGGTGCCCCAGAGCACGAACAGCTTGTCGAGTTCGCCCTGCTGCCCGACGTAGCGCTGGGCCAGCACGACACCGGCGACGATCGCCGCGGCGGTGACGCCGAGTTGCACGGGCGTTTCCATCGCCGCGCGGTCGATGCGCGGGCTGCTGAGAATGACGCGGGCGATCATCAGCAGCACGATCGTCACCGCCCCGACAAACGCGGCGTGGCCCAGCAGGAAGACCACCGGGTTGTTCATGAGTCCGGCGACAAGGAAGCCGAGCCCCATGAGGGCGGCGCCGATGAAGGCAGGCAGGCGCGGCCCGGTGACATCCTGGATGCGTCCGGCGAGCACCATCACGACCGCGAAGGAGAGGATGCAGATGCTGAAGGCGTACTTCAGGTAGCCCTGCTGCTCGGCGATGCGCAACTGGCGCTCGGCGGCGTCGGCCACGACCAGCGCCCCTTCCGGCGCCGGCGCCCCGGCCAGCTCAACCTCGGTGACAACCGGCGGGAAGATCTCCGCGGTCAGCGGCTGCCAGAAGATGCTGTAGCCGTAGACGGTGCCGAGGATGAGTTGCACGATGATGGCGCCGAGCAGCACGCCCATTCGAGCGCCAACTGACGAGCCCGAACGATCCGCGGCGGCATCCATGATGTGCTCCCTTCACGCATCGGGGCGAGGCCAGTGTCGCGCGGCAGGTCCGGGCCCCTGGAGATGTCCGGGAGTGTACTCCACCGGGGCGGCGGCGGAGCGCGCCGATAGCGCGCGTGGCGCCGCAGCGCGCGACCGGCGCGCGCGCGCAACTTCGCGGCGCCGGCGCGTGCGCTATAATCGTGGTTGCCCCGCGGGTCAGGATGGACGTCCGGTCAGGCGATTGAACTGCCGGACCGCGAAGGCGATCATCAACAGCCCGGCGCCGATCTGCAGGCCGCTGCCGACGATCGCGGCGATGGTGAAGCCGCCGGCAGTCACTTCCCAGTCGCCGATGTAGTAGTCGTTGCGCCAGTCGTTGAGCGCGCCATCGACGGCGAAGCCCATCATGGCCGGCGGCGAGTTGATCAAGTTCAGATGCACCAGCCCCTCGGCCAGGTCGTTTGCCGGCGACGTGACCCACGCGAAGAGGCCGATCGCGAGCCACGAGCCGATCCAGACGCTCAGAGCGAACCCGAGGTTCCAGATCGCCGCCAGGGTGGTGCGCCGCAGGAGCATGCTCATCAGCAGCCCGCTGGCGCTGAGGAGAATGACCGGCCCTGCGAAGATGATCACCGCTTGCAGCACGAGCACAGGCGGGATCCAGCGCCCCAGGGCAGCCAGCCCAAGATCGGCGACGATCACGCTCAGCAGCAGCCACTGGCGACGCAGCGTGCCGAGGAACTTGCCCAGCAGGATGTCTCTCGGCGCCAGCGGGGTCGTCAACAGCGTGTCCCACGAGCCGGCCTCGCGCTCGGCGCCGACGGCGCTGGTGGTTAGCAGCGCGCCCTGGAGCATGGCCGCCAGCAGGCAGATGATGGCTATGGAGGCGTGCACGCCCTGCTCGGCAGGCCCCCAGCGGATCCAGAGCAGGGCGGGAACGGCGATGGCGATCGCGATGGCGAGGATGGTGCGCTGGCGCGTGCCCAGCGAACTCTGGCGCAGCTCGCGCCACAGGACCGGCGCTTCGCCGACCTCGCGGCTGCGCCGGGCGGCGCCGCGTTCCGGCAGCGAGCCCTCAGCTCGCAGCCGCTCCACGCCGCGCCGGGCGATCCGGCGCATCACGTCGAACGCAACGACCAGAGCGCTCAGACCGATCCACACCAGCAGCAGGCCGCCGATGTCGCCGACATATGCGCCCAGCGCCCCACCGGCGGTGAAGATCAGAGCCCAGGCGAGCACGCGGATCGGCCAGGACACCTGCGGCAGGCGCTGGTGAAAGGCCAGATACCGGCGCGCCACGCGCCGAGCCGCCTTCGGCGTCATGACCGGCTCGCCGGAGGCCTCGGCGATCATGACACGCCGCAGCTCGATGGCGCTGAACCAGATGACGAGCAGCGCTGCAGCGCTGTTGAAGATGGTGTTGGCCAGCCAGAGCGGCAGGCCGAAGGCGCTGGCGCCGAGCGCCGGCTGCTGCAGCGCGCCGAGGCAGAGCGGCGCGCAGGTCGCCATGAGCTCCCCGCCGGGCGGACCCGCCGCTCTGAAGCCGGTCAGCGCGCCCCAGGTCAGCATCGGCCCGAACATGATCAGGCCCATGGTCACGATGGCAAACAGCATCGCGCCGGGCCCGCGCTTGTGCCAGATGGAGTACATGAGCCCGAGGGCTGCGCCGAGCAGCGCAGTGGAGAGCGAGATGGCGGTGATCGCCAGCACCGTCTCGGCGGGCACGCCGCCGTACAGGCGCACGGCCAGCAGCAGCGGCGCCGCGAGCAGCCCGAGGATCATGAGCTGCGCGGTGCGGGCCGACAGCTTGCCGACGATGATGGCAACGCTGCTCAGCGGCGTGGTCATGAGCGTCGGCAGAGTGCGGGCCCGCTTCTCATCGGCGATGGCGCCGCCCGTCAGGGCGGGGGCGACCACGGCCATGGTGATGAACATGCACCAGCCGAGGGCAAAGGTGATCTGCGGGGCGATCTGCTGCAGGCTCTGGGCCAGGGCCACGCCGGAGGAGCGGGCCGCGACGCTGGACCACGAGGCGCTGAAGGCGACCGACGCCACGATGAGCAGGATGACGGCGTACAGGAAGCGCAGCGCGTACGGCCCGCGCCGGCGCCCGGCGCCGACGACCTCGCGCTGAAAGATCGGGCCAAGAAAGAGGTTCGGGACCGCAGCCGGCGCGGCGGTGAGCAAATGCAGCGACGTCGCGACAACACCGGGGCGCACGGCGGTCCCGCTCCGGCGCCCCGCCGCGGCGTCGCTCGCCTGTCCCTCGACGGCCTGCGTCACTGGACTGCGCCTTTCGTGAGCGTCATGAAAGCGTCCTCGAGGCGGACGCGGCGCGGGTTGATCGCGTCGATGCGCCCGCCGAGGGCGATCAGGCGTTCGACGATGAAGTGGCGGCCGTGGTCACCGGGCGTGAGTTCCAGCAC
>JBICIE010000032.1:0-5958 GCA_043101635.1 Phycisphaerales bacterium JB039
CCGATGGGCAGACAGTCGGACTGGACCAGGGCGACACCGGCGCCGGCCACCAGCGTGGCCGCGGCTACGACAAGACGAGTCATGCGGATCCTCCTTCTCGGTTCCTACTCGGTTCGAACAACTCCCTCGGGTGGCGAGTCCCCGCCCGCCAAGGCAAGACGATACCCGAAACATCCCGCCTTTGAGAAGTCCCCTCTCACATTTCCCATTCCCGGAATCCGCGCTATTCTGAGCCCAAAGGACCGATAACTACCGGTCGCAGATCGCTCGACGGCCACCCGGACCAAGCGGCGCCGCGGCATCCCTCAATCGCTCCCCCTCAGCCGCCCCCGCACACGATCAGCTCCCGCACCGCCTCCAGCGTCTTGGGCCCGATCCCGCGCACACGCTGGAGATCCTCCGGCGTCGTGAACCGCCCGTTGACCGCGCGGTCATCGACGATCCGCTGCGCCAGCGTCGGCCCGATCCCCGGTAGCAGCTCGAGCTGTGCCGCCGTCGCGACGTTGATGTCGATGCGCAGCGTTCCCGGCTCCGGCGGCGAGGGCTGGGCGGCCTCGCTTCCGGCGTCCGGACCCGCCGACACCGCGACCGGGGCCTGCTCTGCCGCCGCTGGCGGCGCGGCCGGCGTGCCCCGCTCCGGCGCCCGCGCTGCCGGCGCGACCGGCGCCGGCGCCGCGGGGACCAGCCACTCCGCCTCGCCGCGCTGCAACCCGTCGACCGGCCGCGAGCCTTGCCACGCGCTCCACCCGAGCGTCCCCGCGCCTGCGATCGCAATCAGCAGCCCCGCCGCCCGCCACCCGAGCGTCTCCGTCGGCGGGCGCTGCTCCGCCGTCACTTCGCCGCCCCCGCCAGCCCTGCCGGCGTCGAGCCCTGCCGCGCCGCCTGGCGCAGCTCCGCGAACTTCTTCAGCGCCGGCTTGAACAGCCCGTCCGGAGTCATCAGCCCACCGCCCGGCATCGACATCGGCCTGGGGCTGTCGGCAAGCTCCTGCCACGACACGCTGTGGATGTACGGCTTGGCCATCGCGATCGCCGCGGCGCCCTCCAGCCACTGCGCCTGCGTCTCGGCCGTCCACCCCCCGCGCCACCGGCCCGGATCGGCGCCATCGGCCGGCGCAGCCTCGCTCGGGGCGCCCAGCACGCTCACGCTCAGCGGCTTGTCAAGCTCCGCATACCGGTCCAGCAGCTCTGACAGCATCATCAGATCGCGGGCCGCCCCCCCCGGCGCCGGCTGGCCCATCTCGATGCGCAGCGCAATCGCGTCAAGCTGAATCCCGCTCTGGCTCACGACATCAGCATACAGCAAAGGCCCCATCACGCCATCGCGGGCCGCGGCGTACTCCCCGAACGGCTGGGCCACCTCCACCTGAACCTTCCCCTTCGGATGCAGCTTCCGCGTCGCCAGCACGCACACCCGCGTCAGGTCCATGATCTGCTCGTACCGCAGCCGGAACCCGCGGCTCAGCGGCAGCCCGCTGACCACCGTCCACCACGTCACCGTCCGCCGGTACCGCGTCACGATCTGCTTGACGTGCTCGTAGATCAGGTCGCGCAGCGTCTCGTAGTCGTTTTCCCAGATGCTCAGCCACTCCGGCGTCGCCCCGTCGGCAAAGTCGATCAATGGCCCGGCGCAGATCGGCAGCTTCGCCTTGCGCACCGCCCACTCGATCCACCGGTCCGTGTTGCGAAACGAGTACTCCCCCTCCCGCGGCTCCAGATGCGCCCACCGCATCGGCACCGTGATGAAGTCGCACGTCGCCGCGATCGCCTTCTGCATCGGCTCGGTCATGATCGCCGGGTTCACCGCGCACCCCAGCCGCGCTGTCCCCGGCAGCGTCACCCCCAGCGAATCCGGCGCCTTGATTGCCACCGTCGCCGACGGCAGCTCGATCCCCAGCGCCCGCTCGGCCCGACGCGTCGCCTCCCGATACCGCTCCCCGCTGATCCGCCCCGCCCACTGCTGCGCCGCCTCCCGCAGCGCCAGCTGCTCGCCCGCCTGCACGCACAGGTCGATCGACTCCCGCGCCAACCGGTCCGCCTCCGCCGAAGGCAGCCCGCCGGCGCGCTGACGCACCAGCGCCGTGAAAAACGCATCTCGCGCCCTCGTGAACGCGTCCATCGCCGGATCTTCCGCCGGCAGGCCGAACAGCCCCCACCGCTCCATCGCGTTGAGCCCCAGCATGATCCGCTCCCGCGCGATCTCCAGGCTCAGCAGGTACGGCTCTGCGCGCACCGGCAGCAGCGTCGTGCTCAGCGACAGCAGGTCGCCCCCCGACCCCACCGGAAACTGCACCGTCAGCGCCGCCGCCTCCCCAGACGGACGCCCGCACACGATCCGCCCGTCCGCCACCTGCAGCTCCGATGGCGATGGCGACCCGTCCGGGCCGCTCAGAAACGCATGGCCCAGGGGCCAGCTCGTGGCCGGACGACCCTCCTCGTCGAAGATGGCGAAACTCAGGCTCACGCGGCCGGCGACTTTCTGGCTGGAGGCCCGCAGCAGGGCCCGAGTGGCATTGTTGGCGCTTCACGCGAATCGACAGCGACAGCCGCGATCCGCCCATCGGCAGGTACGATACCGCCATCATGCCTGATCCCGCGACACATCTCTCCGCCGAGCCCCTCCCAGCCGACGCCGCCCTCAACCTCCCCCTCGTCCGCCGCGGCAAGGTACGCGACGTCTACGCCCTCGGCGATGACAGGCTCCTCATCATCGCCACCGACCGCCTGTCCGCCTTCGATGTCGTTTTGCCGACGGCATTGCCGGGGAAGGGGCGGCTGCTGACGGCGATCAGCACGTTCTGGCTGCGGTGGATGGAGGCTCAGGGGCTCACGAAGACGCATCTGCTCTCCACCGATGTTTCCGATGTGCCGGCCGCGGCTTTCGAGGGCAAGGCCACGGTGGGGCCGGAGCACCTGGAAGGTCGGATCATGATCGGGCAGCGCTGCCGCGTCGTCCCGGTCGAGTTCATCGTCCGCGGCTACCTGGAGGGCTCGGGCTGGAAAGACTACCAGAAGTCAGGCGCAGTCAGCGGCATCACCCTGCCGCGGGGCCTCCGCCAGTGCGACAAACTCCCCGAGCCGATCTTCACCCCCTCCACCAAGGCCGAGCCCCCGGCCCACGATGAGCCCATCAGCTTCGAGCAGGCCTGCGAGATCATCGGCGGCCCCCTGGCCACCGACCTGCGCGACCGGACCATGGCCATCTACTCCGGCGCGGCCGACTACGCCCGCCAGCGCGGCATCATCATCGCCGACACCAAGTTCGAGTTCGGCCAGCCCGTCGGCGGCGGCGAGCCCATTCTGATCGATGAGGCGCTGACGCCCGACAGCAGCCGCTTCTGGCCGGCCGACAGCTACGAGCCCGGCCACAGCCAGCCGAGCTTCGACAAGCAGTTCGTGCGCGAGTATCTCCAGACCCTCACGGACGCCGGCAAGTGGGACAAGACCCCCCCCGGCCCCGAACTCCCCGATGAGATCGTCGAGAAGACGCTGGAGAAGTACGCCGAGGCGCTGAAGCGCCTGGCGGGGTAAGCGGCGGCGGGAAGATCAGAGGACCGTCGCGGGCACGGGCGCCACATATCCCGCGCCTGGTACACTCGCGGGCATGGCGAAGAAGCGGCACCCACTGACGGCCCCGTTCCTCGCGATGGTGGCGCACTTTGATGATGCGTTCTGTACGCGAACGCTTGCACTGGAAGCGATCCGTCTGGTCAAATCGCACCTTCCGAAACCACCTGCTGCCGGGCGGCTGATCGAGTGGCCCGGCCCGGGCAAGGAGGCGAAGTACCGGCTGACACCGGCCGAGCTGGAGCGCTTTCGGACCGCGCCGGATGATCCAGAGCGCGTGCTGGCAGAGTGCCCGATGCCGGGCTTCCGGCTGGACCAGCGCGATGTCGAGATTGCGTGGAGCATCGATGTCGATCCGGGCTACTGGACGAACATCCAGGAGCGCAGCGGGATGGTCCGCCACGACCTTGGACCCGCAATGAGGATCAGCATCAACGACCTCGCGCTGCGGAGCTACGACATCTGCGACCCGAAGGACTGGCTCGACCCCACCGCCCTTCGGGCATGGCGCAAGGCACATGGCGGCAACGCCGCGTCGTATGCGCTGCCGCTGGCGGTCGCAGCGTACTTCGACGCCAACGGCGCCTGGTACGCGCTCTTTGACATCGATCGGCCGCGGGAGATCGGCTTCGGAACGTACTACCTGGGCGCGTGGATGGGGCCGTTCACATGGCGCCGGGTGCTGGAGCACGACCTGTGGTACGGAGCAGATGAGGACCGGAAGAACCATGTACGCGGGCTGTACTGGGGACAGTATCTTGGGCCGCGTCTGGCTCAGAAGCTTGATCCTGACGGGTCATCTCTTGCTGAGTTCGAAGGACGGTGGCCGGGCGCCGAGTTCCTGCAACCGATCGTGCACCGGTTCGACAGCGGCGGTGCCTTTTTGGCGCTCACGGGCTCGCCGCTGCATGCGCTCGAGTACGTGTATGGCACGATCAGTCCCGCGACGCCGGCCGCCGCGCTGCACAGGCAGTTTCGCAAACGGGGATTGTATCTGTAGGAGCGTGGGCTTCGCGCGTCTCCATCCGATTGCGCAACAGCGTTTGAGGCGGTGAGCGGAAGCGAGCTTCGAGCAGCCCTTCAGGCTGCGCGAGTCAGGCGCCGATGTCCGGGGGTGTCGCTTGCCCTTCGGGCTGCACTCCACCCCCGGCTACTGTCGATCAAGGCCTTCGGCCTGAGATCCTTCGGGTTCAGAGCCCATGCAGTGGGCGGCTCCCGCCTTCGCCACATGCGCGCACATTCGTGCACATTGGCCACGCCTGCGCGCAGTTTGCGTGACATGCGCGCTGGCGCACTCGACCCGGGCCCCGAGCCGGGCCACACTCGCCCATGAGCGAGCTGGATGCGGCGCTCGACATTGCCTTTGCGCAGGTGCTGGAGCGGATGCGGGGGGATCCTGAGGAGGCGTTGCGGCGGGCGCGGCGGGCGGCGGGGTCGGTGCATCGGCGGCCGATCAGTCCGTGGCGGCTGGCGCTGCGGGCGAGCGATACGCGGATCGGGGCGCATGCGCACATCTCGGATCCGGAGCTGGCGCGGCTGGGATGTCCGCACTGGGCGCTGATCTCGAGCGATTCGATCCCGGACCTGTGCAGACCGGTGCACGTGCCGTGGCCGGGGATCGACTGGACGAAGGCGGCCGCGCGGATAGGGCGATCTCGCTCGGTCGTGAGCAGGTGGATGCGGCGGGGGCTCCCTTCGGCGTCGGCGAGTGCGCGCACCGATTGCTTCCTCAGGCCGAAGGCCTCGAACGAGAGTAGCCGGGGCGTGGAGCGGTGGCGGCGCCCGCAGGGCGGCGGCGACGCGACACCCCCGGAACCGGGGGCATTAGAAGAAGCGCAGCCTGAAGGGCTGCCCGAACGCTACATTGCGGCCATGGCCTCGACGCTCACGTGCAATCTCCTCCACATCACGTTCTCGACGAAGGAGCGGCGGGCGATCATCGCGCCGGAGATGGAACCGGTGGTGTATCCGTATATCGGGGCATCTGCCGGCGCATGAAGTCGCCGCTGCTGACGATCGGCGGGACGGCGGATCATGTGCATCTGCTCGTGAGCCTGGCGAAGACGGTGGCGCTGGCGGATCTGATGATGCAGGTGAAGCGGGATTCGTCGAAGCTTATGCGCGAGACGATCCGGGAGTTTCATTGGCAGGACGGGTACTTTGCGTTCTCCATCGGGGCGTCCGGGCTTGAGGATGTTCGGGGGTACATCGCGAGGCAGAAGGAGCATCACGCGCGGGTCGATTTCAAGGACGAGGTCCGAGCGCTGCTGCGGAAGTACGGGGTTGCGTTCGATGAGCGGTATGTGTGGGATTGAGCTTCGAGCAGCCCTTCGGGCTGCGCGTGTTGGGGGGCGCCGAGTCCGGGGGTGTCGCATCGGCGCCTCCTTGCAGG